>NZ_JBBKBT010000059.1:0-307 GCF_037890305.1 Enterocloster sp. HCN-30185 | reverse complement strand
GAAAGGTAACAGCATGGGAAAATCACAGAGAGAGAAAGGCAAGCGCGGGGAGCGTGAGCTGGCAGGGCTTTTGAGGGAGTACGGTTATGACTGCCGCAGGGGGCAGCAGTACTGCGGGGCCTCCGGTGATGCGGATGTGGTAGGGCTCCCAGGCATCCATATAGAGTGCAAGCGGGTGGAGAAGCTGAACCTTCTGGATGCAGTATCACAGGCGGTAAGGGATGCCGCAAAAGGGCTTCTTCCGGCAGTATTCCACAGGAAAGACCGGTGCGAATGGCTGGTGACGATGCGATTCGTGGACTGGATG
>NZ_JBBKBT010000058.1:0-309 GCF_037890305.1 Enterocloster sp. HCN-30185 | reverse complement strand
TATCCAGTCCACGAACCGCATCGTCACTAACCATTCGCACCGGTCTTTCCGATGGAATACCGCCGGAAGAAGCCCCTTAGCGGCGTCTCTGACTGCCTGTGATACCGCATCCAGAAGGTTCAGCTTCTCTACCCGTTTACACTCTATATGGATACCCGGGAGCCCTACCACGTCCGCATCGCCGGAGGTTCCGCAATACTGCTGGCCCCTGCGGCAGTCATAACCGTACTCCCTCAAAAGCCCTGCCAGCTCACGCTCCCCGCGCTTGCCTTTCTCTCTCTGTGATCTTCCCATGCTATTACCTTTCAA
>NZ_JBBKBT010000057.1:0-340 GCF_037890305.1 Enterocloster sp. HCN-30185 | reverse complement strand
CGTATTCTGCTTCGTGGTGACAGCGGTTTCGCTACACCTGATCTTTATAAGCAGTGTGAGGAAAACGGCACAAGCTATGTGATCCGGCTGAAGGAGAATGGCATTCTCCGCAAAAAAGCATCCTATCTTGTGGATGGGCTTGATGAGATCACCAAAAATAATAAAGTCGATTATGTAGTAGCCTATGGCGAATTCATGTATAGAGCGAGTTCATGGCCTTATGAAAGGCGTGTGGTATGCAAGGTTGAAAAGCCGGAAAACCAAATGGTTTACATGTACACATTTGTTGTCGCAAACATGGATTCCTCACCAGAGTATCTCATCAAATTTTACTGCAAGC
>NZ_JBBKBT010000056.1:0-397 GCF_037890305.1 Enterocloster sp. HCN-30185 | reverse complement strand
CTGCCCTTTGGATAGCATAGCGTCTAACATCCGGCAGTACATGACCTTTGCGGTGCTGCTGACTGGAAATCCTGTCAACGCTCTGGGAAAGGGCATACAGGGCGGCAATGGTGTGTCTATCGTCATAAATTCAAAATTCATTCGGTGTGTTCCTCCTTTTTCTTTGCTCGTTTGGATAAATAACGGGGGCAGTCAATCACAACCGCCCGGAAGCTCTGCTTGCACCCATGCTGGCATTTCCGGCATAATTCGTTATAAGTGACACGCCCCCGGTCATTGAGGTAAAAGGAAAGCTCATGCTTCCGCTTTTTGCTCATTCTCGGCATATTGTGTTTCCTCCCGTTTTAGTGTATGGTTTCGGGGCGATTTTCGGCAAAATTACAGCCATAGAGCCGTC
>NZ_JBBKBT010000055.1:0-397 GCF_037890305.1 Enterocloster sp. HCN-30185 | reverse complement strand
TTGCCCTTTGGATAGCATAGCGTCCAGCATCCGGCAGTACATGACCTTTGCGGTGCTGCTAACTGGAAATCCTGTCAACGCTCTGGGAAATGGCATACATGGCGGCAATGGTGTGTCTATCGTCATAAATTCAAAATTCATTCTGTGTGTTCCTCCTTTTTCTTTGCTCGTTTGGATAAATAACAGGGGCAGTCAATCACAACCGCCCGGAAGCTCTGCTTGCACCCATGCTGGCATTTCCGGCATAATTCGTTATAAGTGACACGCCCCCGGTCATTGAGGTAAAAGGAAAGCTCATACTTCCTCTTTTTGCTCATTCTCGGCATATTGCGCTTCCTCCCGTTTTAGTGTATGGTTTCGGGGCGATTTTCGGCAAAATTACGGTCATAGAACCGCT
>NZ_JBBKBT010000054.1:0-468 GCF_037890305.1 Enterocloster sp. HCN-30185 | reverse complement strand
TCTTCGGGAACTCCTCATAGCAGGCCCCGATGTAGTCAAGCAGGGCGGTAAGACTGGAAGCCTCCAGTGCCGTCGCCTTGTCTGTGTTATCATAACGCTTTAAGCTCTTGTTGGCGTATGTATGTCCGCAGATCTCAATAACCTCGGTCTTCTCGTTTTCTCTTGCCAGCCCTTCAACGTGCTCTAATGCATCCTTTAATCCTTCTAACATAGTTTTGTCCTCCTTATTCTTCTATGTTTCTTGCTTCATAACAGTCGCAGCAGTCCTGAGACATCGTATAGTCTCCGTACCCTTCCGACTCCTCACAGTCACAAATGAAATCCACATCATCATCACGCAGATGATACCTGCAGGTTCCACAGCATTTCTTTTCTGATACCATTTCTCTCCTCTATCTTCCGTATGCCTGTCTTAAGTCAATCGGCCCGGCCTGTACCGGCTCTTCAAAAATCTCCCCGGTTTCCGGG
>NZ_JBBKBT010000053.1:0-469 GCF_037890305.1 Enterocloster sp. HCN-30185 | reverse complement strand
TCCGGAAACAGGGGAGATTTTTGAAGAGCCGGTACAGGCCGGGCCGATTGACTTAAGACAGGCATATGGAAGATAAGGAGAGGGAAATGGCATCAGAAAAGAAATGCTGCGGAACCTGCAGGTATCATCTGCATGATGATGATGTGGATTTCATCTGTGATTGTGAGGAGTCGGAAGGGTACGGAGACTATACGATGTATCAGGACTGCTGCGACTGTTATGAAGCAAGAAACATAGAAGAATAAGGAGGACAAAACCATGTTGGAAGGATTAAAGGCTGCATTAGAGCACGTTGAGGGGCTGGCAAGAGAAAACGAGAAGACCGAGGTCATTGAGATCTGCGGACATACATATGCAAACAAGAGCTTAAAGCGTTATGACAACACAGACAAGGCGACGGCACTGGAGGCTTCCAGTCTTACCGCCCTTCTTGACTACATCGGGGCCTGCTATGAGGAGTTCCCGAAGG
>NZ_JBBKBT010000052.1:0-500 GCF_037890305.1 Enterocloster sp. HCN-30185 | reverse complement strand
TGATATTGTCAATATTGGTTTACACTTTTTTCTCAAGAATGTTCGACCTTATGCTGCCTCCTGTAGCGAAGCATAGTATTGTTGTCGCTTAACCATTGGAGGTAGTCCACCATTAGCAGAGCAGATCCTCCGATTATTCCAGTAGCTGATGAAGTATCTCCAGATGAGCGTCTTTAACTGCTCTACGGTCATTGAGGTAGGATCGTAACGACCATAAAGTAATTCCTCTTTGAAGCGTGCCCACATGCTTTCGCATCTGGCATTATCATGGCATCTGCCACCGGCACTGTTCATGCTTTGAACAATGCCATATCTGTTGATAGCTTTACGATATAGCTCACTGGTATACTGGGTTCCCCTGTCACTGTGAAGAATAGCTCCACGGAGCATCGGGTAAGCTTTGCAAGCATTCTCTAAGGTTTGTTCGCATAGGGTAGCTCTCATATTTGTATCCATAGCAAGTCCCAATACTGCTAAATCATAGCAGTCAAAGATAGCTG
>NZ_JBBKBT010000051.1:0-545 GCF_037890305.1 Enterocloster sp. HCN-30185 | reverse complement strand
TTTTGGCGAAAGATTATCCGTGGAATCAGCATCAACATCTATTTCAGATATTCAGCAATGGATTATCAGTAATATAAAAAACGGACTGAAATATTTGAATGTTTTCAATGATACGTCAACTGTCTTTGCTGGTGAACAAGGAAACTTTAATATTATTGTATTTGGACAAAATCCCAATGAAGCAACCATGATTATTATCAATCACTGGAATGCACATATATGGGCTGTATCGTGTGGTACAGATTTAGGTACTTGGAAATGGATGCAATTACATAAATGATTATTTCACAAAATAATTTGACCATCCCCCACCGTTTCTTCCGTTTCTTGTAGCTATAATTCCGCTTGATGTACCTATCATTATCTGGCACACAGCTTCTGAAGCAGAACCATCATAAGGACTTGACGTAATGCACGTAATCCACTGATTCCGTAGCTGTTGAGGGATATGCTTCTGTAGTTCAGCATCCCAGCCATTCAGTGTACGGATATCCGTAGTTAAGATAACATCCGGATTTACAGATGCATCCTGTTTATTTTTAATC
>NZ_JBBKBT010000050.1:0-545 GCF_037890305.1 Enterocloster sp. HCN-30185 | reverse complement strand
GATCTCCGGTCATTCCATCCTAACAGACAAGTGGATGGTATCCATTGCTTTGATAATGAAAGTTAAAGGCTCTGCCTTCCTGTTTGCCGTATGCATCAAGAAGAGTGGAATCCAGATCCAGAATAACAGCCTGTGGCATCTGAATACGATAAACTCTCTTTCGGAGTATTCTGCCAATCATAAGTAACTGATTTAAGGTATCTTCATCCATACGGTTAAAGAATCTTGATACCGTAGGCTGTGATGCAAGGGTGTCTTTTTCAAGTACAGAATTCTTTGATGAGAAGCAATCCTGCATCGGAGGATAAATCTCCTCCATCAAAATTTATTTTAATTTGTCTATTGCTTTCTAGTGATAAGGTGTTTACAATACTCATAAAGGGCTCCTTTGTTGGTATTTATTTTGATTAGACACCTTAATTTTACCACAAATGGATGCTCTTTTTTCATTCACTTGATAGGTGAAAAGCAATATTCAGTTAAAATACAGTAACTATGTGGCTTTCAGCCACATTCGTGGCAAAGTCGTGAATAATTCAGGATAA
>NZ_JBBKBT010000049.1:0-633 GCF_037890305.1 Enterocloster sp. HCN-30185 | reverse complement strand
GAGGACGAGAACGGAATCCTGTTTGTCTGCTTCCCTGTCACAGCCATTGCCGCAGTCCTGTCCCGCAGCCCCATGACGGTCAAGCGTTCTCTGAATGAACTGGAAACCGCCGGACTTATCATGCGGGTGCGTCAGGGTGTTGGAGAACCAAACAGGATTTATGTGCTGATACCGGGAAAGGAGGACGCTGCCCTTGCCTGACACCTCAAAGCTGGAAAAGCTCAACCGGGAGATGGAGAAAAGCGAAAAGAAACTGCGGAAAGCCATCAATGATGAAAAGGCATTGCAGCACCAGTTAAAGCAGCTTACCCGAAAGGAACGGACGCACCGGCTCTGTACTCGTGGCGGTATGCTGGAAAGTTTTCTGCAAGAGCCGGAACGCCTGACAGATGATGATGTCATGCTGTTGTTGAAACTCATTTTTCACAGGCAGGACACGCAGGAACTATTGAAAAAACTGCTGGAACGGGAGAAGCCGGAAACCCCTTAGTTTACTAAGGGCGCAATTATACACCACCCAGAGGTTGGTGCATTGCGTTCTCCGAAGGCTCCTCGCCGGAGGGCTGTGATTTTCCGCAGTCATGGTCTGCTCCAAATCAAACAGGGGACGCTACGCTTCCCCTGCGCTGGCTG
>NZ_JBBKBT010000048.1:0-645 GCF_037890305.1 Enterocloster sp. HCN-30185 | reverse complement strand
AAAAAGGGGCGGCGGTCAAAAGGTACAAACCCGGCCGCCCCGGCCAACACCTCTGGTCATTTAATACCGTGACATATCAAATCCCACCAAAAGGCTGCACTGCTTATCCGATGATTGTAATATGGTCTCTTACATTTGGCTGCATATGGGACACTGCCTGCGCCAGATATGCCTTGATATTTGCTACTGCCTCATTCCTCCAGAGGCCGTTCTGTGCCTCTTGGAGCATAAAGGTAGGCTCTCCCTTGTCACCCACGCGGAACACGAACGCACTGGCAGGCTGTCCCACCTCCTGGAAGGTACGATACGGGACCAGTGTCACCGGATTCGGCACCTTCACATCTGCCTTTGCTGCTGCGCCTACCGTCATAACAGCCACCTGGGAGATCCCATCATCTGCATAACTCTGATCGTTCTTTCGTTCCACATTCCCGGCCATCTTCTGGACCAGTTCCAGATCCTCACTGGACTGGAAATTGGCCTGCAGCTCGATCATGAATGCCTCCTGATCGTACCAGTGGCCGAAACGGAACTCATTTACCTCTGCATTTACCTCAAACAGGCACTCTCTTGTACGCTCTGCATCCAGCGCAGTGATCAGACGCACCCGCTTGGGATTTACGATATGGATAATCATATCCGTAT
>NZ_JBBKBT010000047.1:0-776 GCF_037890305.1 Enterocloster sp. HCN-30185 | reverse complement strand
TAAAATCTCCCGAAGTATCAGCGATAGGGTAGACTATCCCCCTATCAGATTGTCGTGTTTCGGTATCATTTCGGTGTCAGTTCGCCAGTTCTCCCCGGTGTCGTTCCTCCCCTGAATCTCACAGCGGCGTATCGCTCCCTTTGGTACGCTCGTTTTGGTCAGGATTCCTCCACATCCCTGCCAAAAGTCATGGCACTACATCGCCGGGGAAGCATATCCCACACAGGCTGGTCATTCGATTGGAATAATCCATCGATGAACTACCTGTATCATAGAACATTTTTGTACCCTGTGCCGTATGTCCACAAAGTAGGAATTAAGGGTAAAAATCAGAAATTTCCACGATTGCGGAAATAGTATGTTATAATAAATCCAGCGGACATATATGCCGCTGGAAAGGGGCTGAACCTTATGAAGTGCAATGTTTCCATTCCCGAAAGAATGAAAGATTTACGGGTGGAGCGTCATCTAAGTTTGGAAGAACTGGAAGCTGCCGTTGGCATTTCAAAATCTGCTCTTGGAAGTTATGAATCAACAGAGGGCTGCAAGGAAATCAACCACGGAAGTATCTTAAAACTGGCAGACTTTTATCAGGTGTCCACCGATTATCTGCTTTGCCGGACAGACAACCGCAATCCAGAAAATATAGAACTTACGGAACTGCATATCAATGATGAAGTTGTGGAACTTCTGAAAAGCGAACGCTTCAACAACCGGCTGCTGTGTGAGATTATCTCCCATGAAAAATTCCGGGAACTGCTGGCAGACGCAGAAAT
>NZ_JBBKBT010000046.1:0-857 GCF_037890305.1 Enterocloster sp. HCN-30185 | reverse complement strand
TGATGGTGTATAAATAAAGTTGACACCCTATTCTCAAGGATTTTGATATATAATCATAATCAATACGAGAACAGGAGAAAAACCTATGGCACAGAATCAAAAATCTTATGACAATGAATTTAAAGCACAGGCGGTAAAGCTTGCCCAGGAAATCGGCGGTCATAAAGCTGCTCAGGAATTAGGGATTCCAAAGGGTACTATGTACACTTGGATAAAAGCCTTCAAAGAGGGGCGTCTCAGTGCAAATGAAGCAGTTCATACGCCCAAGAATGCTTTATCCCTCAACGATGAGCTTATTGAACTCAGAAAGCGTGTAAAAGAGCAGGATAAGGAAATTCGTCGCTTAAAAGAAGAAAACGAATTCCTTGAGGAAGCAAGTGCTTTTTTCGCAGCCAGCCGTCGGAAGTCAGCAAAAAACAGAGATTAATGTTTATTGCAATCAAAACGGATGACGGCCGGATTAAGGGTAAAATTTCTTTTTATTGCAAAGTGCTTCATGTTTCAAGGCAGGCATTCAACAAATTCCTAAAAGCAAAAGATACCCCTTGGAAATATCAGGCACTGGCAGATGCAATGCTTGATATTTGCAGCGAAGATGAATGCAATGACACTTATGGAAGAATCCGTATGTATCAGGCCTTACAGCTCAAACAGCCTGAGGGAGTACATATTCCCGGTGAGAGAACTGTTTATCGTGTCATGGCAGAAATTGGTCTTAATCATAAACCAAAACGTAAGCCGAATGCTATTACCAAAGCTGATAGAGAAGCCAGTAAATCCGACGATTTAATCAAGCGTGACTTCGCTGCTGAAAAGCCTCTTGAAAAGTGCATGACCGATATGACTGAAATAAAGGC
>NZ_JBBKBT010000045.1:0-1070 GCF_037890305.1 Enterocloster sp. HCN-30185 | reverse complement strand
TTATGTGGATGGGATAGCAACCATGCGTTTCCATGACATGAACAGTTCGCTGGCTGCTGTGCGGGCTATGATACTGGAAGCACATCCCGAAGCGGCGGCAGACCGGGCAATCAAAGTATTAGAAGCCTGTCAGGTAGGGGAAGAAGATTTTTTCTGCCATGTGACACATAAAACATGGGACACCATTCTCCATGACATACGCAAGGCACACGAAAATGACAGTGAAAGTGCACCGGATACCACGCCCGCCGATGAGCTGATCCGGGAAGTCCAAAAGGCTATGCAATCGCCGGGGGACAGGGTGCAGCAATTTACAGAGATATTCTGCAAGGCGTTCCAGCTCAAATATAAGCGGCTCTCGGAAGAAGAACGCACCACCTTGAAAAAGCTGTTCCGCAAGTCCCCGCTTATCAAACATTCCGGCATGAATTTCCGGCGCAGACCTTGGAAATGAAAACTGCCGTTGTGGGAATGGGTGTTCCTACAACGGCAGTGTCTTTTATTCGCCGGTATATGTAATTTCTATTTCATAGCTGCCATCCTCATAGTAAGTGTGGAAAGCATAGTCCCCGATTTGCAAGTCCCCTTCTGTGACAGGGTAAAAAGTCTTTTCCTCTGCGTCATAAATCACAGCTTCGTCTATAAATTCATCTTCAACAATAGTCAGGATTTCCCGGATACAATCATCACAAAAATGTGTTTTCATTTTGTGGGCGCTCACAATGCCCCGTCCCCGGTCAATGGAAGCGGTGGCGCTGCCGCTATTGGGATTTGACATCATCATAAAGTGAGCTTCGCTGATTTCATCATATCCAGAGGTAATCATTGTGCCGCCTCTTTCCCGTTGGCTCTCAATCGGCTCGGTATTATCGAATATTTCCAACCCATAGGCTGCGCCGGTATTTAGGAAAACCAGATTGATACGCTCCGGCAGCTCCCGTTCCAGACAGCAACCGTCAGCCGTATTCGGGATATATCGGATAAGGTTTTCAACATCCTGTCCATACTGGCTGTACACCAAATCGTGCCGGATGGTTTGAGCAATTTCCTCATATTCATCATCGGTGGCT
>NZ_JBBKBT010000044.1:0-1070 GCF_037890305.1 Enterocloster sp. HCN-30185 | reverse complement strand
CTATGTGGACGGGATAGCAACCATGCGTTTCCATGACATGAACAGTTCGCTGGCTGCTGTGCGGGCTATGATACTGGAAGCACATCCCGAAGCGGCGGCAGACCGGGCAATCAAAGTATTGGAAGCCTGTCAGGTAGAGGAAGAAGATTTTTTCTGCCATGTGACACATAAAACATGGGACACCATTCTCCATGACATACGCAAGGCACACGAAAATGACAGTGAAAGTGCGCCGGATACCACGCCCGCCGATGAGCTGATCCGGGAAGTCCAAAAGGCTATGCAATCGCCGGGGGACAGGGTGCAGCAATTTACAGAGATATTCTGCAAGGCGTTCCAGCTTAAATATAAGCGGCTCTCGGAAGAAGAACGCACCACCTTGAAAAAGCTGTTCCGCAAGTCCCCGCTTATCAAACACTCCGGCATGAATTTCCGGCGCAGACCTTGGAAATGAAAACTGCCGTTGTGGGAATGGGTGTTCCTACAACGGCAGCGTCTTTTATTCGCCGGTATATGCAATTTCTATTTCATAGCTGCCATCCTCATAGTAAGTGTGGAAAGCATAGTCCCCGATTTGCAAGTCCCCTTCTGTGACAGGGTAAAAGGTCTTTTCCTCTGCGTCATAAATCACAGCTTCGTCTATAAATTCATCTTCAACACTAGTCAGGATTTCCCGGATACAATCATCACAAAAATGTGTTTTCATTTTGTGGGCGCTCACAATGCCCCGTCCCCGGTCAATGGAAGCGGTAGCGCTGCCGCTATTGGGATTTGACATCATCATTAAGTGAGCTTCGCTGATTTCATCATATCCAGAGGTAATCATTGTGCTGCCTCTTTCCCGTTGGCTCTCAATCGGCTCGGTATTATCGAATATTTCCAACCCATAGGCTGCACCGGTATTTAGGAAAACCAGATTGATACGCTCCGGTAGCTCCCGTTCCAGACAGCAACCGTCAGCCGTATTCGGGATATAGCGGATAAGGTTTTCAACATCCTGTCCATACTGGCTGTACACCAAATCATGCCGGATGGTTTGAGCAATTTCCTCATATTCATCATCAGTGGCG
>NZ_JBBKBT010000043.1:0-1137 GCF_037890305.1 Enterocloster sp. HCN-30185 | reverse complement strand
CTAAGATTATGCATCCAAAAACCGCTTAAATACAAGATTCCTTATAAATGCGTTGTTTCCTTATTATAATATATTCATTTTTTGTTATTAATAATACGATTTATAGCAGTATTTTAACTACTATGCAACACGAAAATGCAACACGGGAATTTTAGAAATCTCTTGAAAATCAAAAAATAATATGATATACTATTGACATATATATGGTCGCCACAGCTAGCCTGGGGCGTGGATTTAAGTGTTTTAATTTTTGACTTTGCCCCATATGGGAATGTAAAAAGTTAAAGGAGAAGCGATTGTCTATTAGATAGCAGTCGCTTCTCCTTTTTTTGATTTAGAACTCCCCTGGTCTCTGCGCTCCATCTGCGTCTGTTACATACAACGCGCATTCAAGAGGATGGCCTGCCGTAGGTTCAAAATAATACCACTTGCCATCAATCTGATGCCAATCTGTCAAAGCGTAACCATCTTCATTAAAATAATACCTATGGTGGTTAATCGTCTGCCAACATGATCTGTAATAATTGTGCTGTGTATCTGCGTACCACCAGCCATTATTATCGTGGTGCCACCCTGTTGCATATGTGGGCTGATTTAGAACATTTTTGAAGTCTGTCCATAACTGCGGCTGATCCAGCATCTTGCGGGGGCAGTGCTTACGTTTGGCGTCATAGTGCCGGATCACATGATCGGCAGGTATTTCCAGCTCCGCCATAATCTGGCGTACAAGCTCAATGCAGTTTGCGCGGGCGGTATCATAATCGGAGTCTGGATTAACGCAGATCTCAATGTTGATGCTGTTGGTATTGGTTACTCCCGGCACCAGAGGCGTACCGTATTGTTTGCCTACGGCATAGGCACCGTCGCTGTAATATAATGTCTGTACTGCTACTTTATCGTCCACATACCAGTGGACCGAGGTAGAGAGGTTACCGTTTCGATGGGCTTCTGCATGTTTGAGTGCTCCGGCACCTTTTTTATAATTATCTGTCTCATGGATCACGATCCACGCTGGACGGTTTTGACCCGCATAACAGTTAATCTGTCTGATTTCTTTTCTTATATCCATGGTAATTCCTCCAAATAAAAAAGGCCCCAAGATACTCCCAGGGCCTGTCTGCGTTGCGACGTCGCACA
>NZ_JBBKBT010000042.1:0-1218 GCF_037890305.1 Enterocloster sp. HCN-30185 | reverse complement strand
TGATATTGCTATTTAACTGAGTAAATCCCCCCAAGTAGGCATATTCTCCCCAAACCGATAGAATAACGGTGTAAGGAGGATTAAGATATGCTGGAGAAAATACTTGAAAATGTAATCAATGCTATGGTTCCATGTCTGGACTCTGGACAGCTGGAGAAGTTGAACAATGTTCTGTATATTGAGTTCCATGGTGTGGAAGTGGTGGAACAGTGTACTGAGCTGGCAGCCACCGGAGAGGATGGGGACGAGGCAAAAATCCGGATGTTTCTGGCCTCAAAGAAGGCTGTAAACCGTCAGGATGCTACCTTAAGGCAGTATACCAGAGAGATTAGAAGTATGCTGGGCTTCTTAGGAAAACGCCTGGAGGACATTACAGGAATGGATTTGCGATACTATTACGGCATCATGCGGGAACGGCGACACATTAAGATGTCAACGATGCAAACCCGGCTGCATTATCTGTCAAGCTTCTGGGATTTTCTGATTACTGAGGAGCTGGTACACAGCAATCCGGTCAAAAAGGTGGGGTTATTAAAGCTGGAGAAAACGATTAAAAAGCCTTATAGCGCTGAGGATATGGAAGCTTTACGGAGTAGCTGTACAACGCTGAGGGATCGGGCCCTGGTGGAATTTCTATATTCCACGGGTGTCCGAGTCAGCGAGGCTGCAGCTCTGAACGTGGGAGACATCTGGATGGATCGAAAAGAATTGATTGTGTATGGAAAGGGAAGCAAGGAACGCCGCACATACTTGACGGACAGTGCCAAGTTTTATCTGCGTAGGTATTTACAGGTACGCGGGAAAGATGAGGGCGTATCTCCTGAGGAGATGAAGGAACTTCCACTTTTCGTTACGCTGGATCGTCCTCATGGGCGTCTGACAGTGGCCGGAATGCAATATATGCTCCGTGGGTTGGGAAAACGTGCAGGTGTCAAGAACGTTCATCCCCACCGCTTCCGTAGGACGATAGCCACAGACCTTCTGAACCGGGGAATGCCAATAGAACAGGTCAAAGAGTTTTTGGGTCATGAGAAGCTTGATACTACTATGATCTATTGTACGGTAAAAGAAGAGGGGATTCAGGCCTCACACAGAAAATTCGCATAAGTATGCATCTTGAATATGGATTTTAAGCGGCCTGAAAGGGTAGCTTTATTAAGTTTACCCTAAAGCGGGAAAGGGGATGCAAAATAAAGATTTTAAAGATTAGGAAAGGCA
>NZ_JBBKBT010000041.1:0-1371 GCF_037890305.1 Enterocloster sp. HCN-30185 | reverse complement strand
GCTTACTCCTCGCTATCGTCTACACCATTGTTATTGCGATCAGATGGACCGCCCACACCACTCTGATGCTTGTCCGGATGGGGCACATCACAGGGAGTGTCATACAAGTATGGTGTCGGCTGCTTGGGCTGCAGATCTGGCCCTGCGTTTACATATCCGCCCATCCCCGGAATCTTGTCCTGATGTTTTCCTGTTAAATTTGCCATAGGTTTGTCCTCTCTTTCTTCTAAGTGTTATATAGTAGCTCCAGCTCTATCCCTGGCTGAACCGGGAGATATTCGGATCACCTCCTTACATTTTTCCATTGTCGCCGTTTTCTTCTGGGATTTCTGTCACAGTCTCAATCTTTTTCTTAACAAATCGCAAAACGGGACTGAGAATTGGAATAACAAGCCCCGTAGCCTCGCAATTTTCCGTAATACTAATCAATTCATTCACTACTAACCAACTGGCCACCATGGCCGCAAACAGTAATGGAAACTGCATCTCAATATGCAACGTAGCAGTCACATAAGAGATTAAACAATCAATTCCAAAACCAACAAAAATCAGTATGTACATCATGATTTTCTTTACAATACCAGCGAACGACTTTTCACTAGTAATCTTCTCACCATTCACTCTTGATGCCGCAAGGCCTGTAAAATAGTCAATGATATTACATGGAATCAGCAACGCCAAAGGCACTGCCAAAATTCCAAAGAAGCTAAAAAATGCGCCTGCTATGGCGCTGATTACATACTCCAATGATTTCTCTTTCATCCTCTCACCTCATTTTCTTAATCTTCCGGATTCTGCTGTAGCCACAACTCTGTTTTTGTCCGCCACAGCTTAGGTACTTCCTCCAATGTCATAAGCCCAGAGCGTATCCGATTGCCATAGAAAGCTGCCATTATACCTCACCTCCCTCTATCTGTTCTGCGAGCAGGCTGGATACTTCACCAAGATCCGCAATGGCTCCGTCCTGAATTGCCTGACCTGCCTCCACGTTATCCAGGCGTTTCTCCACTTCTGTCTTCCCCCGGAGACTGTATGTAGTAGTTACTGCTCCGCCTGTAGATACTACAGAAGTTTCGGATACCAGCACCAGGTCCCTGTATGTTCCAACGGTCAATCCACTTCCATTCTGGATCTGTATCTCTGCCAGATTCTCCTCGGTCAGCTTCTCCCAGGTCCGCAACATGGCCGATCTGTCGGATTCAGATACCTGAATTGCTCCAAGGGATGCTCCTGCCTCCAGCTCAATGGTAGTTCCGTCCTTTAAAATCATTGTGTCTTTCATTGTACTTCCTCTCTTTCTATGCATTTTTGTGATTAAATATATAAAAAGAGCCCCTGCGGACTCGATTTTTCAACTTTATGGGTGTCTGG
>NZ_JBBKBT010000040.1:0-1430 GCF_037890305.1 Enterocloster sp. HCN-30185 | reverse complement strand
GAGTTATACAGGGACGCTCAGGCCTGGAGGGAATTAAAAGCGAAAGAGAGGTAGGTGACAGCCTACATGGAGATCAATTATCTGGCAGAGATCATAGCCTTCGAACGATGGCTCGAAACTAACTACTTACCGATCCCGTCGCAGTTGTTATGGTACAAGATGATGAACTATTTCAACCGGAGCGGGTGGAGCGAGTGGGTTATAGTAGATAACCTGAGATTGATGGCAGCCATGTCAATGGGTCGAGAAGCCACATTCATCAAGGCGAGGGACGAACTCATAAAGGCTGGCCGTATCATCTACCAGAAGGGCAGAAAAGGAAGCCCTAATAAATACAAAATGGTGTATTTCACTTTCAAAAACGTAGTAAAAAGCGAAGTATATAGCGAAGTAAAAAGCGAAGTATTTCCCGTAGTAGAAAGCGAAGTACAAAGCGCAGACATATATAAACATAAACAAAAACAAAATAAAAAGAGTACCTCTGAAGAGGTACCAGAAAAGCCGGACGACTTTTCCTCCCAGATCACCACGATTCGAGAATTATATAATTCCGTTTGCGGGTCGTATCCCCGCCTGGTGAAGCTGTCGGAAGCGAGGAAGAAGGCGATCCGTGCGAGACTGAGGGCAGGATATACCGTTGAGGACTTCCGTCGGCTTTTTGAGACTGCGGAGGAAAGTGACTTTTTGAAGGGCAAAAACCGCAGGAACTGGTCAGCTACGTTTGACTGGCTGGTTGCTGATGCCAATATGGCAAAGGTGCTGGATGGGAACTACCGGAACCCGACAGAGGGGAAACCTGCCTGCGAAAAGACTCCCGGTCCATCGTCCAACCGGTTCCACAACTTTGAACAAAGGGATGTGGACTATGATGCGATCATGATGGAGCGGACGAGGGAGTTTTTGAGAGAGGGGGAGAGAGATGGAAGATGAGAATACCATGGTTCCTGAGACAGGAACCATTGACCATACAGGCCCGGAGTGGTACCAGATGGAGATCCCACTGGATGAGATCGGGCGGTACATACATACAGACCTTAAGACGGCCGCCAGAAGTGTGATATCCATCGGGTACTGGCTGATGTATGTGCGGGATCGTAATCAGTTCCAGGAATACGGATACAGCGATATCAATGAGTATGCTGCCAGGCAGTTCGGTTTCAGCCGGTCAACCACCAAACGCTATATAGACCGGTGCATCCGGTTTTCCAAGGGAGGCAACAGCCCCATACTGGATGATCGGTACAGGGATTTCAGCAAAGCACAGCTTCAGGAGATGCTTGGGCTTGATGATGAGCAGTTGGAGCAGGTAACTCCAGATATGACCGTGCGCCAGATCCGAGCCATGAAACAGCCTAAGGAAATCCCGTATGTGGAGCTTCCGGGGCAGATCAGTATTACAGATTTTCCGGGGATTGAGCCGGAGGCTGCTC
>NZ_JBBKBT010000039.1:0-1490 GCF_037890305.1 Enterocloster sp. HCN-30185 | reverse complement strand
TTTCGAGAGTATGAGAAAATCTCTGTAAATAAGATTCTTCTATGATAATTAAGAGCGATAAGCTTGTGAATCAGGCTTGTCGTTCTTGTTTTATATATAACAGTTGCTTACGGGCATGTCAAGAGCAGGCGGTTTCCCGCCTGTCTTCTTAACCCTTCTTTTGCTTACTCGGGTAAGCGTCCCTCGTACATAATGCTCAGTTCTCCATAAACCTGAGCCCAATCACGGATGGTGGTAGTCCATTTTTTCGTAGCCTCAAAAGTAGCCAGATACAAGGCCTTTAACAGGGCGGTATCGCTTGGAAATACGCTTCTCTGACGGTTCAGCTTCCGGTATGTGGAGTTCAGTGATTCGATCGCATTGGTTGTATAAATGACCTTCCGGACAGTGGTTGAAAATTTAAAAATTGGAGAAACAGCATCCCAGTTGTCTTTCCAGCGTTTCATGGAATTCGGGTATTTCGGAGTCCATTTTTCAGTTACACGTTCCAAGGTAGCCAGAGCCTTCTGCTCATCAGCGGCCTGATAGATGGTTTTTAAATCTGCAGCAAAGGCTTTTCTGTCCTTGTCCGGAACGTATTTCAGGGTGTTTCTTACCTGATGGACAATACACCTCTGGTATTCTGTTTTGGGAAACGCAGCTGAAATCGCTTCTTTAATGCCTGTAAGGCCATCGGCACAGATGATCAGGATATCTTTTACTCCGCGATTTTTCAGTTCGTTCAGGACTGACAGCCAGTATTTCGCACTTTCATTGTCACCAATCGTAATCGTCAGGACTTCCTTTTTCCCCTCCGCATTAATGCCAAGAATAACATAGGCTGCAAGCTTACGAATGACTCCATTATCCCGCACAGAATAGTGGATCGCATCGATGTAAAGGATTGGATATACCTCATCCAATGGGCGGTTCTGCCAATCTTCAATCTGAGGAAGTATCTTATCCGTCACATCGGATATGAAACTTTCTGATGTTTCAAAACCATAGATATCTTCAATCGTTTCCGAGATCTGGCGAGTGGTCATTCCTTTGGCATACATAGAGATGATCTTCTGATCAATATCAGAAATATCTTTCTGACGCTTTTTCACCACCTGTGGTTCAAAGGTCGATTTCCGATCCTGTGGGACCTCGATTTCCATAGAGCCATATCGACTGTTTACCTGCTTGCGTTTATAACCGTTACGATAATCGTCATTGTCAGAACGCTGGGATTTCTCATATCCAAGATGGTCATCCATTTCAGCCTCCATCATTTCTTTAATGGTGCCGCCCAGAAGATCTTTGAGTGCATCCTGGATATCTTCTGCGGTCTCGATATCGTATTCTTCGAGAAGCTGGCGGATGATGTTCCTTTTTCCTTCAGTCATTTCAACTCTGTGAACTGGTTTCTTTTGTTTTGCCATAGTAAAAGGCCCTCCTAATGATATTTATTGTATCATAGAAGGACCTTACTTAGGTTATTTTACAGAAAAAGTTTCACAGGCTCA
>NZ_JBBKBT010000038.1:0-1539 GCF_037890305.1 Enterocloster sp. HCN-30185 | reverse complement strand
ACTGAGCTAAGGATCCGAAGAAGGGGGGCGTCCAGCCCTGGGATGGAACCAGAGCCAGACGAACCGGCCACCCGGCTGTAGCACCCTGGCGACCGTCGATTTAAGTGCAAGCCGTCGGCTGTATGCCTTTGGCTTCATGGTACACTATAACATTTTGAAGTGGGACATTCAGGACAAATGGGACAAATTTTAGGACACTTCTAAAAATCTCTGAAATTCTTTTTTAACGCTCTCTCCTGTTGCCCTTCTTCCCATTCGCATTGCAACCTGTTCCCAAGTCATATCCTCGAACACCCTGTACCGAATAATCCGCTGCATCCTGGGCGAAACTGTATTGAGCCATGCTTCCACCTGGCGCTTGATCTTCTCCGCGTTCTGTATCCGCTCCTCCAGTAACTTCTCCATTCGGTCCAAACCATAGATTCTTGTACTGGTACAACGGCTGCTCATTTCGGATAAATACACCATCATCAATCTTGGTTTCCACCGTCAGATTCTCAGGCGGCAGAATATCCATAGTTCTCTTCCATTCTCCCATGATCCTCTCCTAAATCTCAGTTTTCTGCAACGAGGTGTTGGTAAGTATCCTTCCGGATACATAATAGTCACTTCTAACTTCATATTGATTCTCCTTTTACGCCCAGTACGGCTTTGTCTCCAATTTATGGTATTTATGGATTCCTGTGTATGGCATAATCCCTTTCTCTTCACACACTTCCACCAACTCCCGTGAACGGTATTGTGTTAAAGTGGAGTTGATGGAAGCCTTGTAATACGCATCATAATGATGGACATAGGTAATCTTTCCTTCACTAAACGCTTTCGCTAGTTCTATAGATTCGAACCAGTCCGTATTTATCTGGATTCTTCCAAAAAATTCCTTAACTGAACGATTCATGGGCTGTTCAGAATGACTTGCAATCTGGCAGCCAACCATGCTGTTTTCATCAATAAAGCAACACCTGGATTCGAGCAGTTTTCCATCAATAAACGCTGTCATTACTGCATACCATTTTTCTTGATTTTTCTTTGAATCATTTTTTAAACTCCACATGATTTCTCCTTTCTTTCAACTAAAAAGATGCAGTAAATATTTTACATATGCTATATCCACTTTTAATTCTTTAACTTCCATAGTTCTCCTCCAAATTTTAATTTAACTCGATACAACAACTACTTGTTTAATACCACAACTGTTTACTACAACTTACCCTTTCTTGCCCTGATACGGCTCCGGCATTTCTAGGTCGCACAGCATCCCCGCAAGGGCTGCCACCAGTATTTTCTTTTTCCGGAGCAGCTTCGACGGTAAGGGTTCCACTGCATCGACCTTTATCATCTCATCCAAGAGTGCCTTTTCCTTTTCCAGCATCTCCCTAAGCAGCTCCATGTCTGTAGGCTCAGTATCTTCCTCTGGTTGCGACGTCGCAACGCTCTCCACTGGCAGAGGCTCCGGCTCTGGCATCAGATCCTCCACGGATATCTCACAGCTCTGCATAGCTGCTCTTTCTGGTTCCGGCGGTACATCCGTCACATCTG
>NZ_JBBKBT010000036.1:0-1796 GCF_037890305.1 Enterocloster sp. HCN-30185 | reverse complement strand
TGTTTTTCATTTGTCAACAACTTTTTTAAATTTATTTTGACATTTTTTAATGTCGTTTCTTTTGTGTTTCTGTCGTTCCCGACAGCGAAGATTATCTTACCAGATGTATTGCCAAATGTCAACAGTTTTTTTAAATTTATTTTATTTTTTATTTTCCCCTTTATGAGGATGCCCAAACACGCTTGTATTATGCGTGATTTGGGCTTGAGTGAAGTCGATTATTTTGACTGGTGAGCCAGTGTATAGGCAGACACGCAATATACATTTACTGTTTTTTCGCTGCGGCTGTTAAAAAACACGCTGTCTCCTCTATGACTGTAAATTGGATGTGGATGGGCATCCTGTCCCAGCCAGTCGCTTTTATGTTTACAGAGCGGAATCCATGTAAGACTGCCATCGTTCCAATTTGGTATTACTTTACTGATATATTCCCCATCCTTCTTATGGGGATCAGGGCCATTATCCGTACTGTTTTCCCTCACCGCTTTTATTTCCCAGGGATATTTAAAATATCCGTCACATACTAGATTTCCTTCATGATCCATTGTGAAATGTCCATAAGCATTATAATCATCCGGAAGGGCAATTTCCCAATAGCGTTCGGAAGCCAATTCATATTTTCCTACCATTGCAGGACCATTTTCATAACCACCATGATAAATAATTGAGGAACCATCATCACTCCACATCTCATGGCAAACCCAGTCTCCTGCCTTGCGTTCATATCCTTTTGTATTTCCAAGCGTATCCTTTCCTTCCGTTCGGACCGGATAAAGCTGATCCAAGCGGTGATCATAGATCCAAATTCTCCTGATTCCGCAATCAAAACTTGCCCATTCATGGTTATACATAATCAGCTCTGAATCAAGAGGATGAAACTGTACATGCGTAATCCAGCACAGAGGAATCTCCTTTTCGTAAAGAAGTGTCCCATTTTCTGTATCATAAACACAAAGATAGCTGCTTAAATGCTCCTGCTGCACTCTCCCATCTATATCGTAAGCAGGTCTTCGATCCAATCCTGTTCCCTCAGTGACAGGATCGAACTCCAGACAGCGACCGTCTGTCATGGGAACACACAAGCGTTTTCCGTCTCCGCTTATATGTGTAAATGCCGTTACACGGTTCTCAGGCACCTGTGCGAGTATCTTTCTGTTTCCGCTCCGTTCTGTCTTATAAATCATATTATCCTGTATGTAATACACAACTTCCCGTTTATAATCCAGACACACGCTGGCCTTTCCCAATCCCTCTCCAGGAGTTCCGTCAAAGTAAACGTAGCTCTTTAAAATTCCTTTATGATTATCTGTTAAATACGTTTCTTCTCCTGTAACCAAATCTCTCACGATCACATTGGGAGAGCCGGTCTTATCGCTGATCATATAAACCCTTTCACCATCCTCAGACAGCGATGAACAGGTAAAATAAAGCAGCTGCGTATTAAATATCTCTCGATCGCGCGGATCACTCACCAACATTCTTCCGTTTAACTGTGATTCGATCATATTCATGCCTCCTCCTTAACTGTTAGCTTAATTCAATATTACCACTTCGTCTCCAGAAACTCGGTATAGGCAGTAAATTACACCTTACCTGACATGAGTTTCCTTCCAAATTCAACCTGATTACAAAAGCAAACAGAACTATTTAATAAATTATACCACACTTTTGTACCTCTGACATAAAATAGAACACTTATATTGTCTACCGATTTTTAGAGAACGCAAAAGGCCGGAACCCTCGAAAAATCAAGCAATTCCAGCCATAAAAAAAAGCGCGAGACGGGATTCGAACCC
>NZ_JBBKBT010000035.1:0-1988 GCF_037890305.1 Enterocloster sp. HCN-30185 | reverse complement strand
GAGCTGCCCGCCGAGCAAATGACGCTAACAGCTTTTCCGACTACAAGCCCGGCAGCGCAACCGCAGAATACCGCCAAATGGTAGACAAAGTCGTGGAGATCGGGGAACAGCAGAAAAAGCGTGTAGACCCCATGTACCATGAAAAGATTGACAGCCTTGTTGACACCTACGCCCGGAAACTTGCGGAGAACATGAACAATAGTTTTTCCATTGAAGCCCGTGTACCCTCTATCCTCATTGCAGGCGGCTCTAATTTCCCGGTACGCAAGAAAGAGAAACAGAACGCCGCCCGTGACAGGAACATGGAGGAATGGAACGACATACAGGGCTTGCTTGACAAGATACGCAGTACGGGCATGGGCGGTATCAGCGCAGACGACCCGCAGGCAGTACAAAAACTGGAAGCCAAACTGGAAAAACTGCAAGCGGCACAGGACACCATGAAAGCCATAAACGCCTACTACCGAAAGCACAAGACCCTTGACGGCTGCCCCAACCTTTCCGCTGAAAGTATCGAAAAGATGAAAGCGGAAATGTCGTCACAGTGGCATATAGATGATAGACCCTACCCCTCATGGGCTTTATCGAACAACAACGCAGAGATACGCCGGGTAAAGGGACGCATTGCGGAGCTGACAAAAAAGCAGGAAACCGCCTACGCCGGGTGGGAATTTGACGGCGGCAAAGTGGAAGCCAACCGGGAGGACAACCGCCTGCAAATCTTCTTTGAGGAAAAGCCGGACGAAAAGACCCGTGAAACCTTAAAGGAAAACGGCTTCCGTTGGTCGCCCAAAGCCGGGGCGTGGCAAAGGCAGCTAAACGACAACGCTATTTATGTTGCTGACCGCTTACCCTGCATACGCCCCTTATCCGGGAAAAGCCCCACAGAGATACAAAAGGAAGCCCGTACAGCCGTCAAGACAGAGAAAAAAACCTCTATACGGGCGCAGCTTGCACAGGACAAGGAAGCCTTGAAATCTGCCCCGAAAAAGGCAGCGGAGAAAAGCAAAAAACAGGACTTAGAAAGGAGCTGACCCCATGCAGAAATTTGAGAACGTGGATATATTAAAGTCCCTAAAAGCTATCATGCAGACCCACACCGAGCATTTCCAGTCTGATTTTGACATAGACATAAAGACCTTGAAGCAGGCGGCGAAAAGCCCGAACCCGGAGGACAAAAAGCAGCTCTGGTTATGCCGCCCCGCCGGGACGTGGTGCTTGCGGGAACGTGACACTTTCATCAAAGGCTCACGGGAACATAACACTTTCTGCTTTTACGCCGAGCAGACAAGCGACAAGATACTTGCCTATGCCGTGGAGCTGACAGGCATTGAGAAAGGCAGGGTAACGGGCAACCTCTACGAACTGGACTATAAAAAACACTATGAACACGTCAAGGACGTTTCCGTACCCGCCGGAGATACCAAGCTGATCTACGAGAACGGAGAACGTATGCAGGAAGCCGAAAAACGCATTACCGGGGACGCTGACCCGGACTTAGGGAAGTTCCTGCGCTTTGAAGAACAGCCCAAAGACCCCGCCGCCCTGCGTGGCGTTCTATGGGACGAGAAATACAACAGAGATCACTTCGACAGCGGCGACATAAAGGCGCATATCGAAAAACTGTCCGGCAAAGAGAAAAAGCCGTCCCTGCGGGCGCAGCTTGCACAGGACAGGGAAACCGTAAAAGCCGCCCCGAAAAAGCAGGCGGCAAAGACCAAAAACAAGGGATTGGAGGTATGACACATGAATACATTCACATTTGAGGAAACCAACCTTATCTGCTGTTACAGGAGGAAAACAAGGGCTGATACGGTGGCGGCAATGACCGCCGCCCTGCCCTACATGGAAACAGAGATACAGGAGCTTGCGGAGCGTACAGCGGGAAAGCTGAAGCAACTGACCGAGGAAGAATTTGCCAGGTTTGTGTTTCTGCCTGCTGAAGATATGGAGTAAATGAAATGCCGGGGGATAGTAGTCTGAGGATT
>NZ_JBBKBT010000034.1:0-2000 GCF_037890305.1 Enterocloster sp. HCN-30185 | reverse complement strand
GGTTCTTTCTGAACTTTGGGTATTATGTTTAAAGCAGGTATTGAAAAATACCTGCTTTTTCTTCATGCAATAACTTCTCTATTTTGGGTATTTCTGGTATAATAGTGATGAATATAAACATCAAGAGGTATAGAATCAGATGAAATATCAAGAAATTACAGATTACTCTTTCTTATTGGGAGAAAACCATTATATCTATAAACATACAGAAGATGATGACACATTACATCTCTTTGTCAAATCCAGACCACACGAAGCCAAATGCCCTTACTGTGGCATGGTAAGCCGTTCCCTGCACGCAACTTATGAAAGAGTCTTGCAGGATACACCAATCCATTGTAAACAAACATATCTTCATGCAAATGTTTATAAATACGACTGTGAAAATCCCGATTGTGATCACACGGTTTTTATGGAAGACCTTCCATTTGCTAAGGCTTCACAGGTTCGTACAGATGCATTGAATTCGTTGATTCTTGGTGTATCTATGTTCCTCAGTAATGAAGGAGCAAGCAAGGTATTGTCACTTTTAGGAGTTAAGGTCAGCAACGATACCATCCAGCGTTTGTATAACAGAATCGATTTTATTGACAATCCAGATGTAGAAGAAATAGGGATTGATGATGTGGCCATTCGTAAAGGACAGACTTATGCAACCGCTGTTTACGATTTGAAAGATCATCATCTGATAGCGCTTCTTAAAGGAAGAGATGCAGAGACATTAAAGGAATGGCTGAAAAATCACCGGAAAGTTCGATTGGTAGCACGTGACCGTGCCAGTGCTTATGCCGCCGCTATCAATGCTGTTCTCCCAGAATGCGTTCAAGTAGCCGACCGTTTTCATCTGCTCCAAAATCTTCTGGAACATCTGAAAGATATCTTTAAAGCAGATATGCCGGCTACTATTTATATAAAAAATGAAAAAATACTGGAACAAGAGCCTGAAAAAATATTGAAGGAAAAGGCTCCTGATTACACATATCTTTCTACATTAAATTATGATTGTACACCGCCCAAAAATCCAGATGGTTCCGAACGGAGTTTTGATAACAAAAAACATGATCTTGCATCATCTAAATATAAAGAACTGCAGATACAGCGTAAAAAAAACAAGAATTGATCAAAGAAATACAGAGTTTTTGGGCGGAATCGGAAAAGAAAAGGATAAAAACGGTTGCAGAACAGTTTCATTTATCACTGCCCTGCGCCAAAAAGTATATCTATATGTCATCAAAAGAATTGGAGGAACTGGATACCCCTAAAAACTATAAAAAAAGAGAATCTGCCATGAATGAATGGCTGAATGTGATATTTAAGATGATGCTGGATGGACATACAAATGAAACGATTTATTTTTACATAAAAGAGCATCCCGATTTTAATGAATCTGAAAAGAAACTGCAAAAATACATATATCTGATAGGAAAAAATAACTTTCCGGACCGGATACCATTTAATGCGAACTATCTTATGGAAAAAGTTCTGCCGCCAGATGTTATCTGTTTCAAACGAACAGAAATTCTCAAATATCTTCTGACATGTAATCCTAAGAAACAGAAAGATCTGGAATTAGGGAAATATATTGATGTAATAAAGGAAGCTTATCCGGTTGCTGCTTATGTTGAAACTGTGTTCAAAGATTTTCATAGAATTATCATGGGGAATTCTCCAGACGAGATAGATGTTTTTATCGAACAGTATGAAGAAAGTGTCATATCAACTTTCTGTAAAGGATTAAAAAAGGATATCGCCCCGGTCAAGAACGCGATATCCCATCGTGAAAGTTCTGGATTTGTTGAAGGAAACAACAACAAATTCAAACTCCTCAAACGTATTGTATACGGAAGAAGTGGATTAGTCAATCTCTCAAAGAAGTGCAAACTGGCATTTATGCTCAAAGACGATGCGTTCACACTCTCGTCATTGATATAGAAAATGCTGGCATCTTTTCGATGCCAGCATAAATAATACTTCACAGTACCCAAAGTTCAGAAAGAACC
>NZ_JBBKBT010000033.1:0-3078 GCF_037890305.1 Enterocloster sp. HCN-30185 | reverse complement strand
GTACCTTGAAAACCGCATATTGAACAAAAAGAATTGAATATTCAATCGAATATCAAGACATCCGAGGCCATACATGAGAGTGTATGGAAACAAACAACAAATTTGTAAACCTAGAACCAAAGGATGCAACGCTATGCATCTAAAGATAAGTAGCCCGCACCCGCAGGCGAACATCGTTTGGTCAAGCTATAAAGAGCGCAGGGTGGATGCCTTGGCACTAAGAGCCGATGAAAGACGTGATAAGCTGCGAAAAGCTTCGGGGAGGAGCAAATATCCATTGATCCGGAGATATCTGAATGGGGAAACCCGGCTGAGCAACCCTCAGTCACCGTACAGTGAATCCATAGCTGTGCGGAGGGAACCCGGTGAACTGAAACATCTAAGTAGCCGGAGGAAAAGAAAGAAACATCGATTCCGGGAGTAGCGGCGAGCGAAACCGGAGGAGCCTAAACCAGCGTGCGTGCATGCTGGGGTTACGGACTGCATAAGTGAGCTGATTCGTTAATGGAACGGGCTGGGAAGCCCGGCCAGAGAGAGTGAGAGCCTCGTACATGAAAGCGATAGGCAGCGGCAGGATCCAGAGTACCGCGGGACACGAGAAACCCTGCGGGAAGTCGGAGGGACCACCCTCCAAGGCTAAATACTCCTTAGTGACCGATAGCGCATAGTACTGTGAAGGAAAGGTGAAAAGGACCCCGGGAGGGGAGTGAAAGAGAACCTGAAACCCTGTGTTTACAAGCTGTGGGAGCACGTTAAGGTGCGACCGCGTACTTTTTGTAGAACGGTCCGGCGAGTTGCCGGCGCTGGCAAGGTTAAGCGGTAAAGCCGTGGAGCCGAAGGGAAACCAAGTCTCAAATGGGCGTAAAGTCAGCGCAGGCAGACCCGAAACCGGGTGACCTATCCATGTCCAGGTTGAAGCGGAAGTAAAATTCCGTGGAGGACCGGATCCACATCCGTTGAAAAGGGTGGGAATGAGGTGTGGATAGGGGAGAAATTCCAATCGAACCCGGAGATAGCTGGTTCTCCTCGAAATAGCTTTAGGGCTAGCCTCGTATTAGTTTAGCGGAGGTAGAGCACTGAATTCCTAAGGGGGCGTCAAAGCTTACCAAGGGATATCAAACTCCGAATGCCGCATAAATGATGTACGGGAGTCAGACTGCACGAGATAAGTTGGGCAGTCGAAAGGGAAAGAGCCCAGACCTACAGCTAAGGTCCCAAAGTGTGTGTTAAGTGGAAAAGGATGTGGGATTTCAGAGACAACCAGGATGTTGGCTTAGAAGCAGCCACACATTCAAAGAGTGCGTAATAGCTCACTGGTCGAGAGGTCCTGCGCCGAAAATGTCCGGGGCTGAAACACAACACCGAAGCTTAGGAACGAGAGATCGTTGGTAGAGGAGCATTCTTAAAGGGGCGAAGCAGTACCGGCAAGGAGCTGTGGACTTTTAAGAAGAGAGAATGCCGGAATGAGTAGCGAGATGGAGGTGGGAATCCTCCAGGCCGAATATCCAAGGTTTCCAGAGTAAAGCTGATCTGCTCTGGGTAAGTCGGGGCCTAAGGCGAGGCTGAAAAGCGTAGCCGATGGACAACAGGTTGAGATTCCTGTACCGCGTATCATCAGAACTGTGGGGACACAGAAGGACAGCACATCCCGGGAATGGGAAGACCGGGGCAAGCAGGGTAGGAGTCAGGCAGGCAAATCCGTCTGGCAATCCGAAGCTGTGATGCGGAGCGAACAGAAGTAGCGAAGTGTGCGATTCCGGCTGTCAAGAAAAGCCGCTATTGTGTGATACGTGCCCGTACCGTAAACCGACACAGGTAGATGAGGAGAGAATCCTAAGGCCGGCGGGAGAAGCATTGTTAAGGAACTCGGCAAAATGACCCTGTAACTTCGGGAGAAAGGGTGCCTGGGAAACCAGGCCGCAGAGAATAGGCTCAAGCAACTGTTTAGCAAAAACACAGGTCTATGCAAAACCGTAAGGTGAGGTATATGGGCTGACGCCTGCCCGGTGCTGGAAGGTTAAGAGGAGAGGTTAGAGCAATCGAAGCTTTGAATTGAAGCCCCAGTAAACGGCGGCCGTAACTATAACGGTCCTAAGGTAGCGAAATTCCTTGTCGGGTAAGTTCCGACCCGCACGAAAGGCGTAATGATTTGAGCGCTGTCTCAACAATGCACCCGGTGAAATTGAAATACCAGTGAAGATGCTGGTTACCCGCGCCAGGACGGAAAGACCCCATGGAGCTTTACTCCAGCTTGATACTGGGATTCGGTACTGCATGTACAGGATAGGTGGGAGGCTTTGAATCATGGACGCCAGTCTGTGAGGAGCCGCTGTTGGGATACCACCCTTGCGGTATTGGATTTCTAACCTGCAGCCATGACCTGGCTGGGGGACAATGTCAGGCGGGGAGTTTGACTGGGGCGGTCGCCTCCGAAAGGGTATCGGAGGCGCTCAAAGGTTCCCTCATAATGGTTGGAAACCATTAGAAGAGTGCAAAGGCATAAGGGAGCTTGACTGCGACACCGACGGGTGGAGCAGGTACGAAAGTAGGACTTAGTGATCCGGTGGTATGAAAGTGGGATTGCCATCGCTCAACGGATAAAAGCTACCCTGGGGATAACAGGCTTATCACTCCCAAGAGTTCACATCGACGGAGTGGTTTGGCACCTCGATGTCGGCTCATCGCATCCTGGGGCTGTAGCAGGTCCCAAGGGTTGGGCTGTTCGCCCATTAAAGCGGTACGCGAGCTGGGTTCAGAACGTCGTGAGACAGTTCGGTCCCTATCCGGCGCGGGCGTAGGATATTTGAGAGGAGCTGTCCTTAGTACGAGAGGACCGGGATGGACAGACCGCTGGTGTACCTGTTGGCCTACCAAGGCCATGGCAGGGTAGCCAAGTCTGGACGGGATAAACGCTGAAGGCATCTAAGCGTGAAGCCCCCCTCAAGATGAGATATCCCATCGCAAGAGTAAGACCCCTTGAAGACGACGAGGTAGATAGGTCAGAGGTGGAAGTGCAGCAATGCATGGAGCTGACTGATACTAATCGGTCGAGGGCTTGACCAGAAGGTTTAGGGAAAA
>NZ_JBBKBT010000032.1:0-3258 GCF_037890305.1 Enterocloster sp. HCN-30185 | reverse complement strand
TGAGGATTGCTATTCCCCTTTTTTGTTTATATTAACTCTGCATAGCAGATGTATACTATGTTGAAATTAACACTATTCCGTGAATTTCTCTTTTTAGCTCTTTCTTTTTACAAATTCATATGCTATAATACTTATATCCTAAAAAGGGAGTTAAAAAATATGCGGCAAGGTATTCTTAAATAAAACTATAATCAAATAGTGGGAACAAAGAATTTTAAAATGCCTCTTTAAAATGAGGTTTGTTTTTTGTACCCAATTTAAGAATACTTTTACTTTATAGATTTTGACGTATCTAAATTGACTATTACTGCCTGCCAGTTTGTCATGTATATATGTCCATAAATATATTATCCCCAGTGGTAAAAGTATTTTACTGCTGGGGATTTTTATGCCCTTTAGGGCTTTGAATGGAGGACAATTACATGAAAATAATCAATATCGGCATTCTCGCCCATGTAGACGCAGGAAAGACGACCTTAACGGAAAGCCTGCTTTATACAAGTGGAGCGATTTTAGAATTAGGTAGCGTAGATAAGGGAACGACAAGGACAGACACTATGTTTTTGGAACGTCAGCGTGGAATTACCATTCAGGCAGCCGTTACTTCTTTCAACTGGAACGGCTACAAAATCAATATTGTAGACACTCCCGGACATATGGACTTTTTAACAGAAGTATATCGTTCTTTGTCTGTTCTTGACGGGGCAGTTTTAGTGATTTCTGCGAAAGACGGTGTACAGGCTCAAACCCGGATACTATTCCATGCACTCCAAAAAATGAATATACCAACAATCATTTTTATAAACAAGATAGACCAGTACGGAATTAACCTGCATAATACTTATCAAAATATCAAAGAAAAACTTTCGACTGATATTATCATTATGCAGAATGTAACATTGACTCCAGAAGTATCACTGGAAAATATCACGGATTTAGAAAAATGGGACGCTGTAATTGCAGGAAATGACAGACTTTTAGAAAAGTATATTGCAGGGGAAACATTGACGGTACAGGAATTAAAACAGGAAGAATATGGACGGGTTCAGAAAGGTTCTTTGTTTCCAATATATCATGGAAGTGCAAAAAACAACATAGGGACACAACAGCTCATTGAAGTCATTTCAGATATTTTTTGTTCCGAAATGGATAAAAGCCAGTCAGAACTATGCGGAAGTGTTTTCAAAATTGAATATACAGACCGAAAGCAGAGATTAGCCTATTTACGCCTTTACAGTGGAACATTACACTTACGGGATACCATTATATTGTCAGAAAAGAAGAAAATGAAACTTACTGAAATGTATATTCCTTCAAATGGAGAAATGATACAGACGGAAATTGCCCGTTCCGGAGATATTGTTATTTTGCCTAACGATATATTAAAATTGAATGATATTGTGGGAAACGAAAAAATGTTGCCATGCAACGCATGGAATGACAATCCTGTACCCATGCTGCGGACAATGATTGAACCGATAAAACCAGAACAAAGAGAGTATTTATTGGACGCTCTTACAGAAATTGCAGATACAGATCCCCTTTTACGTTATTATGTTGATACGATAACACATGAAATCATCATTTCTTTTTTAGGAACGGTGCAGTTAGAAGTTATCTGTTCTCTGCTGACTGAAAAATACCATATAGACATAAACGTCAAAGAGCCTACGGTTATTTATCTGGAAAAGCCATTACAAAAGGCAGATTATACGATTCATATTGAAGTGCCGCCAAATCCTTTTTGGGCGTCGATTGGCTTATCGGTAACTCCGCTTCCAATAGGCAGCGGAATACAGTACGAAAGCAAAGTTTCCCTCGGTTACTTAAACCAAAGTTTCCAAAATGCAGTAATGGACGGTATTGATTATGGATTGGAGCAGGGATTGTATGGCTGGAAAGTAACAGATTGTAAAATTTGTTTTGAATATGGTGTTTATTACAGCCCTGTCAGCACTCCCGCAGATTTTCGCTTCCTTGCCCCTATTGTACTGGAACAAGTATTGAAAAAAACTGGAACGCAATTATTAGAGCCGTATCTTTCGTTTACTCTTTTTACACCGCAGGAATATCTTTCCCGTGCATATAACGACGCACCACAATACTGTGCAATTATTGAAACAAGCCAACCGAAAAATGATGAAGTCATTTTTACGGGACATATTCCTGTACGTTGTATTAGTGCATACCGTAATGCTTTAACTCTATATACAAATGGGCAAGCAGTTTGTTTGACAGAATTAAAAGGCTATCAAGCTGCTGCTTGTGAACCAGTTATTCAATCACGCCGCCCCAATAGCCGAATAGATAAAGTACGCCATATGTTTAATAAAAAAACTGAACACCTTTCTAATGAAGCGTAATAAAACTATCTAAGCAACAGAAAAAAGCTGAAAATTAGGAGGTGGCAACATAGGAAAAATAATTATACTTACATTTGATGATAAAGAAGAAAAGGCAGTTGAAAAAGTTATAGCCACCCTTGCTAATAACTTACAGTTGGAAACTATACAGCCGCCATACTCTCAAATACTCACTTTTTCGGAACTGGAAATAAGATTACATCAACATCGGGTATTTCAGAATGGAAAAGAGATACACCTTACCCGCCTTGAATACAGTACCCTTATATTCCTTGCTTCCAATCCAGGAATTGTGTTCACGCAAACGCAGATATTTGAAGCTGTTTGGAACATGGATAGCGAGAGCTGCCATTCAAGCGTTGTCAACGTGATTTATAACCTACGGAAAAAAATAGAGCCGGACAGCAAGAACCCGACCTATATAAAAACCGTGTTAGGTGTCGGCTATAAATTCAGTGCATAAACACCGGGAAATGACGATTGATAGACCGTCATTTCCCGGTGTCTTTTTCTGCTCTTGTGGACGCTTAGAAGCCCTTTCCGGGCGGCAATGGTTAATCCCCTGCCTGCGTTACAAAACGCCCTTAAAACGCCTTACACGCCGTCCTAACTGTCCGCATTACCTCTCTGTCTGCCTGTCCCGCTCCGGCTGCTTCGCCTGCCGCAAAATGCTGTCTACGTTCTGCTTAATCATATCATACTGTTTCACTTTCTTTTTTAGCTTTCCGTACTCTTGATACAGCTTATCCTTCTTCTCTGTCAGCTCCTTATACTCCGTGTGCAGCTTCTTGAAGTCGGGCAGCTTCCCGCCGTTCCTTGCCGCCTGCAACGTCTTAGCGGCTGCTTCGTGAATGATGATACTGCTTTCTTTCCCCCGCAGGAATTTTTCTTTGTC
>NZ_JBBKBT010000031.1:0-4607 GCF_037890305.1 Enterocloster sp. HCN-30185 | reverse complement strand
GGAAATGGCCGGCTGCCTGATTCTTTTTTTACTAATTTCCGCACTCTATGCTGATTTCATTAAATTTTTTCAGAATATCATCAATTCTTGTTTCTTCTTTTTCTGTTCCCGCTTTGTCCATAATGGCCTTGCCCTGATGCATCATCAGCAGGCGGTTTCCGTAGTCCACTGCATAGCGCAGATTGTGGGTTACCATAATGGTAGTCAGATTCTTTTCCCTTACAATGCGGTCTGTGAGCTCCATGATGGTTTCTGCGGTTTTTGGGTCCAGTGCAGCCGTGTGCTCATCCAGGATCAGAAATTCGATCGGAGTCATGGTGGACATAAGCAGCGCCATGGCCTGGCGCTGGCCGCCGGAGAGAACGCCTACCTTTACATCCATCTTATCTTCCAGTCCCAGACCCAGTGTGCGGAGGCTTTCACGGTAAAAATCGATCCGCTGTTTATTTTTTCCGGGGCGCAGATTAAAAAATTTGCCCTTATTGTCTGCCAATGCCATGTTTTCTGCAATCGTCATAGAGGGGCAGGTGCCCATAGCCGGATTCTGGTAGACACGGCCGATGCGGCGCTGGCGTTTGTATTCTGCCATTTTAGTAATATCCTCATTGCCGATGCGGATCGTCCCTTCATCTAAAGGGATACTGCCGCAGATGATATTTAAAAGGGAAGTCTTTCCTGAACCATTGCTTCCTACAACGGATACAAATTCGTGATCCCGGATTGTCAGGTTAAAGTCTTCAAACAGGCACATTTCGTTGACCGTACCCGTATTGTAGTATTTATGGATGTGTTTCAGCTCAAGCATGGCTCTTTACCTTCTTTCCGCCCGCAGGGCTTAATACAAGGATGATCAAAAACAGTACGGAGGTGATCAGTTTTAAATCAGAAGCAGTAACCGGGACAGACAAGTTCAGGCCGGCAATCTTCAGATCGCCTACAAGAAGAGCTGCAGAGACACAGGCCTTATAGAGGATAGAGCCGATGATAACGGCTGTGGTGGATTTTACAAAGCCAAACCGCTTAAAAAGCTGTGTTCCGATGATTACATTTGCCAGACCGATCACCATGGTTCCTGTGCCGGCAGAGATTTCAAAAAAGCCTTTCTGCTGGCAGTATACGCAGCCGGCCAGGGCTGCAAAGCCATTGGCAATTGCCAGACCGATGATTTTTACCAGCCCCTTGTCCTTAGCAAGCGAAGTGACTAATGTCTCGTTGTCGCCTACCGCCCGGAGCAGATAGCCGGATCTTGTTTTTAAATAGGCGTCCAGCAGCACCTTGCAGAGCACGGCCAGTACCAGAAGAATCAGTGTGGTGGTATAGGGCTTAAAAGCTTCCGGTACGTTTGCGGAGAGAAATTCATTTGAAAAAATAGTTTCCTTGCTGAAAATCGGAAGATTCGCTTTTCCCGTGATCCTCAGATTGATGGAATAGAGGGCTGTCATGACAATAATGCCGGAGAGAAGATCGCGGACCTTAAGCTTCACATGGATCAGGCCGGTGACGCATCCGGCCAGAGCGCCGGCTAAAAAGGATACGAAAAGGGCGGCCACAGGAGAGAGGAAGCCTCCTGCAATGCCTGCGGCTGTGACGGCAGCTCCCAGAGGAAAGGTGCCGTCAACGGAAAGGTCCGGGAAATCCAGGATCTTATAGGTAATGTAAACGCCCAGGGCCATAATGGCGTAAACCAGGCCTTCTTCAAGAATACCCAAGATGATTGTCATGATCGTCCTCCAAATTATTGTGCAATAGTGTCAAACATTTCAACGGCAGAGCTGGTGAGCGATTCGGGAAGAGTGATTCCCAGGTTTTCCGCTACTTCTGTGTTGCCGTAAAAAGCTGCTTCCTTGATGGTTTCGTAATTCATTTCACTGGCTTTTGCCTCGCCCTTTAATACCTTTGCAGCCATCTGTCCGGTCTGCTTTCCAAGCTCAATATAGTCCAGTCCCATAGCTGCCAGACAGCCGATCTTTACCTGTTCAATCTCACTTCCGAATACAGGGATATTTTTGGCGGAAGCCTTGCTTAAGATAACGGGAAGGGAAGCAACCACCGTATTGTCTGTCAGATTAGTAATACAGTCCACCTTTCCGATAAGTGTATCGGCAGCAAGCGGGATATCAGCAGAGGAAGAGATACCGGAATCTATGATCTCAAAGCCGTATTTTGGCGCCAGTTCCTTATACTCAGCAATGGCTGATTCGGAATTTACCTCGCTGGTGGTGTACATGATTCCGATGTTCTTTGCATCGGGAAGAATTTCACGGATCATCTGAAGCTGCTGTTCAATGGGGAGCTTATCACTGGTTCCGGTGATTTCTCCTACAGGAGTTCCGTCCGCATTTGCCAGCTCTGCTGCAACGGGATCGGTTACTGCGGTGAAGATAACGGGGATATCTGTTTTCATTGCCAGGCTGTACTGTGCCTGTGCCATGGGCGTTGCAATGCCGCACATTAAATCAACATCTTTCCCTGCAAAGGTATTGGCAATCTGGCTGGCTGTACCGCCGTCTGCCTGAGCATTGCTGTAGAGGATGGTAAGATTGGTTCCTTCCTCAATTCCTGCCTCCGCCAGTCCCTGGATAAAGCCCTCTCGGCAGTTATCAAGAGAGCCGTGCTCTGCAAACTGTCCGATGCCGATGGTGTAGGATGCGTCTGCGCCTTCTTCCGGAGCAGCATCTGCATTTTCTTTGGAAGAGGAGCTGCTGTCCGCGGTTGTTTTTTCTGCCGGGGCAGAGGATGAACTCTGGGAAGAGGAGCCGCAGCCTGCCAACAGGGATGCGCTCATAGCTGCTGTTAAAAGGATTGCCATTGATTTTCTCATAATATTTTCCTCCTTGATCATGAAAATAAAAAAACGTCCCAATTACAACCTGGTTGTAATTGAGACGAATCGAATCCGCGGTGCCACTCAAATTGACTGAAATAGTCCACTCTCACATACTATCATATGCGCTGCATGCATAACGGGTGCAGAATCCGTCAGTCCCTACATCGACTGCCGTAACCGGTATGTCTGTATCGTTCAGGACCGCCCTCGAAAGTCCATTCAGCTGCCAGCCTAGTACCGCGATCCCACCACCCGCGGCTCTCTGTGAAAATGCTTTGGAAGCTTACTCCTCTTTCTCAATGGTTTGGCTTGTTGTTTTGTATACTAATACAGGAACTGCCATTTGTCAACTACTTTTTGTGTTTTTATTTTTATATTCCCCAAGATGTAAATTTGTGGTATTATTATAGTACAAAATGAAAGTTTACACACAAGATCATCGGGAGGAGCAGAATCGTGAAGAAACTTTTAGTGGTTGTAGATATGCAGAAGGACTTCATAGACGGAGCATTGGGTACATTGGAAGCACAGCAGATTGTTCCGGCTGTAAGGAAACGGATCTGTGAATACAGGGAAGCAGGGGATGAGGTTGTATTTACCCTGGACACCCATGGTTCTGATTACATGGATACCATGGAGGGGAAAAAGCTTCCTGTTCCCCACTGTCTGAAGGGAACAGAAGGCTGGGAGCTGGATGCAGGCCTCAGGGAGTTTGACGGAAAGCGCTTTGAGAAAGTTACCTTTGGAAGCCCCGAACTGGCAGAGTATGCAGCAGCAGGCGGATATGAAAGAATTGAGCTTCTTGGACTGTGTACCGATATCTGTGTGATCTCAAATGCCCTGCTGATCAAGGCAAAGACGCCAGAGGCGGAAATCTGCGTAAAGGCGGACTGCTGTGCCGGCGTAACTCCACAAAGCCACGAAAATGCTTTAAACGCTATGAAAATGTGTCATATTGATGTGATCTAACCGAAAAAGGAGGCATAAATCTATGAGCAGCAAACATTTTGTAATTACGGTAGAACGTCAGTACGGAAGCGGAGGACGCTTAACCAGCGAACGTCTGGCAAAGGAACTGGGAATCCATTTCTATGATGAAGAAATCCTGAAGATGACCTCAGAGACCAGCGCCATCGGGGAGCAGTATTTCCGTCTGGCAGATGAAAAGGCGGGAAATAACCTGCTGTACCGCATTGTGACTAATATAAAGCCGGAGCTGTCAGAACCCGCCCAGAACGGCCATAAAATCACTTCTCCGGAAAATCTGTTCCGTTTCCAGTCCTCTGTCATCCGCAAGCTGGCTGCATCAGAAAACTGCATCATTGTGGGACGCTGCGGCAACTATGTGCTTCAGGATCAGTTGGATGATGTGATCCGTATTTTTGTATATGCGGATACCGTTACCAGAGTCCGCCGCATTATGGATGTGGATAAGGTAGACGAGGCAGAGGCCCTGCGCCGGATGAAGCGCATTGACCGTACCCGTACCGAGTACCACCGCTACTTTACTGGCCGCAACTGGATGGACATGGAAAACTATGACCTGCCCATCAACGCCAGCCGCATTGACTATGACCAGATGATCGTCCTGATCAAGGACTATATGAGACTTCGGGGATTTTTGGAGTAGACAGCATGATATGATAGACATTGGGAGAATCTGCCTGGAGATGGGCAGATTCTTTTCAATTTGACAGAGAGTATTATAAGGCTAGCAAGGAGGCTAGCAAGGAGATAGGATTATGAAACGATTTTTTGCACTCATTATTGATTTAACCTA
>NZ_JBBKBT010000030.1:0-4905 GCF_037890305.1 Enterocloster sp. HCN-30185 | reverse complement strand
ATCCGTCATACAGGGAATGTGACTGAATTTGTGGATATCCTGCTCGATCGCTTTCTTAAGGATCTCTACCCCAGTCTCATCAAATGTACGGGTAAGGTACTCCGCTTTCGAATCTGCCGGAAGTTCCAGCAGCTTATCTTTCTTTATCTTGTCCTTTGCCGTGTTCCCATCCTCATCCACAGCATCCGGATCCCCCAGCAAAGCCCCATAAATGGCAAGGATGGAATCAATAAACTGCTCCTTATCAGCAATACGGTCGCTCATCAGGGCATTGTATGCGTCAATCAACGGGATCTGAAGCTCATAGTCTCCAATTGCCAGTTTATTGTTTAGATACTCAATGATCGGGATTTCCCTCAGATAATGGGGTTCCGGCTCCTCTAAAAGGGCCTGAGGGGTATCTATGGCTTCAATATTTAGTACCCATTTAAAATTTGGAGTCAGAACAGTGGCAACATAGGTTATATCCCGTTTGTCTGTATCATCTTTCCTGATATAATAATATACCGCAAAGAGCTCCCCCTGCTCGATCGTATCGTCATAAACCATGAATGTATTTTCGGGAGAAAGATTTTTCACGGCGAGGATGGTTTTATCTTCCTTGGGATAAATATATTCGTAGCATCTCCCGTAAATGGACAGATCCAAACCATTGTCCCCATCGGCCTCGTCCGCTCCGGCAGCTTCTAAAAGATCCGTCAAATCTGCAATATCCGTATCCGATTTATACGAAATTGGATTCCCAATAAAATAAGCGCTGGCTGTATCACTGATATCTTTTGCATGGTTACAGACCAGTTTATTTTTCCGGTTCTCGGACAGGATCTTATGTTCTCCTCCGTAATACTGCATCAGGACCCTAAGCTTTTCCGCCTCTCTCCGGTGCTTCATAATCAGAGTGTAAATTGCCCGTTTATCCGGGTTGCTTTCATCCCAGGCATCCCTAGGCATTGTGTATGTATACATAGTTCTCCCTCCTAATTCAGGCCATAAGAAGATTTCTTCTTTATGCGCACCCTCTTATTGTTCAGGATTGTGTAGCAAAAATACCTCACTGCATCCATAGCATGATCGTGCTGCTTCACCGGGGCATCTTCTCCCCGGTCCGTTGCTTTTGCATCCCAGATGTAGGACGCAAACTCCTTTATGGTATTGATACAGGACTGGCTGAACATGATTTTCCCCCGGTTCAACATACTCATGGTCAGCCGTATTCCGTCAGTCACCTCATTGGCTGCCTTAATCGTCTTATAACCACGTTCATTGAGTTCTGCGGCAAATGAAGTAGCTGCCGGGTCAATAATCACGCCCTGTATTGCTGTCCCATCCAGCCAAACCTCAAAATCATCCGCATAGGCAGACCCGGATTTCTGCTTTGTCTCACGCCCTGAATGGTAGTATTCACGGATACAGTACCAAACGCCATCTATACCTTTATTCCACAGAAGGAAAACCGTCGCATTCTGAGTACCATAGTCACAGCTCACATAGCGTCCTCCGTCAATCAAAAGAGGAGCTATGTCCCGTATTTTCCGGGTGTGCTTATCCGGGTCAAACATATCGTAGATAACGCCCTCGGCCATGGCCCAAAGGCCCATGATATAACGCTTAAAAAAGACACCGGTGTAGTCTCTGCGATATCTGGCCTTAATCTCTTCCGACAGGCTCAGGTTGTCGTCCATGGTGAAATGGACATACAGCAGCTTTTTAAGATCCGGCTCCTTCCCCGCAGCTTTTGCCTCCTCCCGGATCTTGGCGACCTTTTTCTTTCCCAGGTAGCCGATGGCCTTGTCGATCCAGTTTGCCTTAAACCAGTGATAGGGGCCGTCCGGGTTGCAGTTGAACCAGTACTTTGATCCAGTCACGGAGCAGCGGCCAGTTGCCTGGTTGACGAAGCTCTCAGGCATCAGCGCCACCTCATCACAGAACAGGCCCGCCAGGGTAATGCCCTGAATCAGATCCTGACTGCGCTCATCCTTACCGCCGAAGATGTAGAAGTAATTCGTGACCTGTCCCCTGCTGATCTCCACCATGTTGTCGGCTCGATGATCCACCACCCGATAGCCGCGGCTTTTAAGCATCAGCTTCAGCCAAAATAAAACGTTACGCCGAAAGGAGCCGATGGTCTTTCCGCACATGGCAAAGTTCTGACCTGAGAAAGTACTCATGGCCCACATCACAAAAGACAGGGACATACAGACGGTCTTACCGGATCGGATGGCCCCATCTGCTATAATGCCGTCATAATCCTTTACAGGGCTGTCAGGCACCCACCATGTCAGGATCTGCTTCTGCTTGCGGGAAAATGGCTGAAACTTGAAGATCTGAACCTTTGTCAGGATATTGCGCTGGCCTTTCAGCTTTTCAATCTTCTGTTTTGTCTGACTGATCCGCTCCTTAATCATCATTAGGATCACCCCACAAGTCTCCGGCCTCCGTATTCAATGCCCCCAGGAATCCATCCTCTTCCACTTCCGTCTCCTGTCCTCCCAGCTTCAGCGTTGCCATATCCAGTTTCATGAGTTCGATCTCCAAACGGGCATCATCTACACCGAAGCGGTGTAATGAATCAATGGCAGCCTGCTTGCGGGCCTGCACACGGGTCAGGGCATCCTCTATGTTCTGGATCTGGCCCAGCGTTGCGTGTTTCTCATCCAGATCCGTCCACTTATCCTTTTCGGTTCCCTTTTTCTTTTTGACGGTAGTAAAGTCCGCCTGCCGCAGGTTCTCAATCCGTTTCAGCATCCGACACTCCCTGACGGTCAGCAGCTGGATTTCCTGAAAGAGAAGCTGCTCCTTGTCATTTGGCACGGCTGCGGCCAGCTGCTTTTCTTCCGGATCCAGACAATCAAAAAGGAGAGTCTCGAACTCTCCTGTGGTGACTGCGTTCTTATTGCCTTCTGGGGCAGCTCCGCCATGGTTTCCAATGGCGTTTTGATTGCCCGGTTGACCACCCTTTGCTTTCGCAACGTTGCGTTTGCGCTTATGCAACGTTGCATTGGATTTTTCATCCCAGTTATATCTGTTTTTCCAACTCCGGATTGTCCCCACTGGAACCTCCAAAGTCTTAGAAATATCAATCAGTTTCATACCTTGCAGAAACAGCTCCTTTGCCTGCTCCTGACGTTCATCTGGTGCCCTTGCCAAGCCTCACCACCTCTCATTCGTGTTTGTTTTTTGGGGTATAGAAAAAGAGATAGCCGAAGCTATCCCTTCAAATCTTCCCCTTTGAAAATTGATATATTTTAACCCCTGCATAAACTACCAAAATTAAAATCGCTAGTGTTCCACCAACAAAATACATTGTTGGATGTTGATTAAGAGTTGTATATATCTTGCTACTAAATCCTTCATGCTTTATATAATATGCCCAACAACTAAATAGCAGGATTGTAATCATCACCCAATTACACCACCAAATCAATGGGTATTTCTGCACTAAATTAGCATTCACATCTTGTGACGATTTAATATTTAATCCTGTTAACTTGGCAATAAAAAACATAAATACATATACCAAATTCATAATACAGAAACACCAAATCGTTCCCACTATCATCAGTTTAGTAACTGGTATATCTTTTGCTCCCAAAAAAATATTATCTAATGAACTAATTCCACCAAATACAATAAAAGATAAGGCCGTGAAAATGGACACAAGAGAAATAAGTTGACCATTCATATCTTTGGTGAGCTTTGCTTCAGCCTCCTCCATTTTTTTATCAACTACCCTTGAATAATCTTCATCTGTCATTTTAAATAGAGAATATTGTCGCTTTGCAAGATTCATATGATCCCATAATTTTAATACAGTACGTTTTGTCCTATCATACGGACTTTTCTGATTCCTATGAACCGGCTTCCATTCATAATCCAACGCAAACTGTTCTCCATATATGTAATTAATAACCTTATCTAAATTTGTTTGCATTGTTCCGAATGTTTCTTCATTTTTAAGAGAAAAGATATAATTCGTTACATTAGTATATAATAATCTATCATCTTTGTTAATATATTGATGCAATATATCAAAGAATAGTTTTGAATCAAATTCTTTTGAGTCTTTAGATAATCGCTCACATAAATCATCTACCGCATTTTCCATTTCGCGAATATAATCAGATGTCGAATTTGACTTTCCTTCTTTTCTTTTATCCCACTCAATCATTTATTAATCCTTTTCGAAATATTCTTTTATAGCTTTCTTTTCGATAATGTTATTGCAATACTTTTCGTATGCATTGCACCATGGATCTTGATTGTGAGTTATCTCAACCAATGTCGATGCCGAATATTGTGCACATTGATCAACCATTTCATTGATTAACAATTTATCCTTCTTTAAAATCATTTCTTCAGCGTTTCGACATACAAATTTAGGGATATCAGAACTTCCAAAAACCTTAAACTCATGATACACCTCTGGCACTACGGGGCCGAAATCCCAAGCTTCAATATCTTCTTCAAAACAAGGAATTCCTATACTAACTAGAAAATTCGCCTGAACAAAGTACAATATTTTTTGTAGTTTCAGATTACTAATAGAATAGCCTTGTTTTTTACAATACCAGATAATGTATCTTGCAACATCAATAGCACTATACATAGTATTACCTCCCAGTAAATAAAGCAAAAAACTTGAATATAATGCCTATTATATCCAAGTCTACTTTTTGTCAATACTTTATTTACATTTAGTATATGCTATTTTATACAAAAAATCCATTGACATTTTATATAATTTTCAAATTAAACTTTTTATTCTATTTTAAAAAAAACAAACCCCCACACACAAGGATGTCTCTCTGTGCCTGGAACGTCTGGGTGGAGATTCCTAAACCAGGCTAACGGACCCTCCAGGAATCGAACCTGGGACACGGTGGTTAACAGCCACCTGCTCTACCA
>NZ_JBBKBT010000029.1:0-6728 GCF_037890305.1 Enterocloster sp. HCN-30185 | reverse complement strand
ACGAATCAGAATATATTCAACAAAAACGTCATTCTTTTTTAAATCGTTATTATAATGGTAAAATAACAGCTATGATATCCTCTTATCTCGAAGATGATGCATTACCTACAACAGAAATAGAGGAACTCCGTTCCATTCTCACAAAAATGTCACAAAAAGGAGGAAAGTAATATGAGTGATTTTATGATACGCTTTCTCATTTGTAATTTATGGATTAGCTGTATCATTGGAATCCTTTTAGTAGTTAAAAAATTATTCAAAAAAATTTTAACTAGCCGTATGCAATATAATTTATGGTTCTTATTATTTATATTGTTGTTAATCCCTTTTGTACCATCAAAGCCAACAAAATTTTTTTCCATATTTGCGTTATTTAGTAACATTCCACAATCAGAATTACCAAATAATGATATTGTATCACATACAACCAATGAAACAATTTTTGAAAATAATATGAATTGGATGAATGACTTTACACTTTCTATCACTCAAGATACATCATCAATATTTGGATTGATTTTAGGAGCTGTTTGGATTATAGGTGTACTAACAATGATTATTTTGGTTACAAAATCAGTTTTACGCTTACATATGTTAAAAAAATCCGCTCTATCTTTGCAAAATGTTGAAGTACGAAAAATTTATTATAGTTGTTTAGATGAGATGAATTTAAAAAAGGATATCCCCATTTACAGTACTGCTTTTTTAAAATCTCCCATCATCGTTGGTATTTGGAAACCATGCATTTATTTGCCGATACATTTGATTTCTGATTATAATACTTCTGATTTACGATATATGTTGCTACACGAGTTACAACATTACAAATATAGGGATAATATTACTAACTATTTTATGATTCTTATTAGAATTATTTATTGGTTTAATCCTATTGTATTGGTTGCGCTAAAAGAAATGTGTCATGATAGGGAAATTGCTTGTGATAGTTCTGTATTAAAAATGCTTGAATATAAGGACTATATTAACTATGGAAATACATTGATTAATTTTGCTGAAAAAATTTCTACCACTCCATTTCCATTTGTAGCTGGACTTGGCGGAAATATGAAGCAAATTAAACGCCGTATTCTTAACATTGCTTCTTATGAAAATCCTACCTATTGGAAACGAATAAAAGGATTGATTGCTTTTTTAATGACAGCTATTTTACTTTTTGGTTGCTCTCCTATGTTGTCCACATATGCATCGGAGGAATGCTATACTTGGGATACTTCCTCAAAAAAGATTACGCTTGTAGATCTCTCATCATATTTTGATGGGTACAAAGGAAGTTTTGTGCTTTACGATTTACAGAAAGATAATTGGAATATATACGATATAGAACAGGCAACTATACGAATATCTCCCAACTCTACTTATAAAATATATGATGCTCTATTTGCTTTAGAAGAAAATATTATTACTTCAGAAAATTCTTTTATTTCCTGTCCTCAACAGAATTATCCATTTGAATCATGGAATGAAGACCAAACTCTGTTTTCTGCAATGAATTCTTCTGTTACTTGGTATTTTCAAGCTTTGGATGCAAAGTTAGGTAAATCTAATTTGCAATCTTATATTGAACAAATTGGATATGGAAATCAAAACATAAATGGAGAACTTTCTTCATATTGGATGGAATCCTCCTTAAAAATCTCTCCTATAGAACAGGTAGAACTTTTAACGTCATTATACTTTAATGATTTTGGATTTACGCCAGAAAACATTCAAACTACAAAAGAAAGTATCCAGCTATTTTCAGATGTTAATTGCACAATTTATGGTAAAACTGGTACTGGATGTATTGAAGAAAAAAATGTAAACGGTTGGTTTATAGGTTTCGTGGAATCTAAAAATCATACATATTTTTTTGCAACAAATATTCAAGCTATAGATAATGCAACTGGCAGTATTGCATCTGAAATTACACTTTCTATATTATCTGATATGAATATTTATAAATTATAAAAGTAACAATCATATAGATAGGAAAAAACAACATAACTCAATCAGTTTAGTTCAACACAATTCTTTAAATTGATAAAAGGATGGTACACAAAAAGATAAACTACCCATATTGTGTGGACAGCATATAAAAAACATTCTTGTTAAGATAATAATATTTGAGTTAAAAACAGGAGTGGCAATGCCACTCCTGTTTTTAACTGGACATACTTATGGTTATAAAAAATGACTAACAGATATAAAATATCCTGTTATATATACATATAAGAAATATCTATTACCCATTTTCTGTGTCAGCAACTTTCTATCCATATTTCTTCATAAATTGCATGATTGTTTTCGAAAATCATAATATCCACAGCAAGATACCTAAAAGAAATGATACATCATTGATAATGTATCGCATACTCTGTGTCTGTATATAACCTCATATTGCACCTGTACTCTCACATCCGTTCTTCTAATCGCAGAAAATTCCGTAAAAGTTCATTTTTCATCTTCAGGCACTCAATTTCTTACTGATATTCTCTGATACTAGCTGGTTCTGTCTGTTTTTTAGGACGTCCTCTGTATTTTAGCAGAAGCCCAGCAATAAGACGAGTCTATTCCCGATTATAGTAATTGATTCAGTTTTCAATTTGTCGAATCTCTAATTAAAAGTATTTTACAAGCTTACGGATTGGTTTTTCCTACTTTACACATAGCAATCAGCTTTGGTTCAATTATTTGATATGCGTGTATTTACTTTTTGCTATAACAAAACCTGCTCATATAATCAAGTGTTTTTTGTTGAAACCACAGGCTCCTTATGTGATTCTATTATTTTAAATAAGGGGGCTTTTTGTCATTGTCCGTTTTTATTGGTTCAGTTCACTTTTTATGCTCAGATACAATAGGAAAAATTATTTTAAATTTTGCTTGACTTTTAAATATTACTATTGTAATATTTAAAGCGTGCTTCACACAATAGACTTATTGCTATATTTTCTCAACTAAAATTTTATATTGACAAATACATATAGAATTCATTTTATTTATAAAGAGAGGTGACAAAACATTTTCAAAATCTTAATACAAATATGTTGAGAAAAGATAAACTATGTTGGATTATAGTTCGTAAGCACAACTAAAATGAATGGTTTACTAAATTTAACCTAAATAAAGAATTATATATTGTGACAAATACAACTCTCATATCCTTTAAAATGTAAATACTACTATTTTATTATGGATTTGCAATGAAAAACTTGAAAGGTGGAGATAATATATTACAAATGCATAAGTTAGCTATATGAAATGATATAAATGCTTCAAAAATTCAAAATTCTATGTATAATCTATATTTTAGGAGGATAAAGTTATGAAACACAACAAAATTACCATAAGTATTTTAATGATCTTTGTCATATTATTATCTGTTGGATGTAGTAATAATCAAGAAAACATTTCTGATGGCAATGAAAATGTTAATGCAGATTATGATTTTCTATTTCAAGAACTGGAAGAAAAATATGATGCTACATTAGGAATTTATGCACTTGATACAGAAACTAATAAAGAAATTTCTTATAATGCAGATGAAAGATTTGCATACTGTTCAACATATAAAGCTTTAGCTGCCGGTGCCATTTTAGAAAAATACTATATTGAAGAACTTGATAATGTAATATATTTTGAAGAAGAAGATGTTTTATCTTATGCACCAGTTGCAAAAGATAAAGTAGATACTGGAATGACTATTAGAGAAATATGTGATGCTGCAGTTAGACAAAGCGATAATACTGCTGGAAATCTACAATTTACTCTTCTTGATGGACCTAATGGTTTTAAACAATCATTAAGTAAAATTGGTGATACTGTAAGTGAGCCTTCTAGAATAGAAACTGAATTGAATGATGCTGTACCTGGCGATATAAGAGATACTAGTACTCCTAAACAATTGGCTTTAAATTTAAAAGAATATGCAACTGGAGATATATTGTCAGATGATAAAAAAGAGATTTTTATAGATTGGATGTCAAATAATGCAACTGGTGATGAATTAATTCGCGCTGGTGTACCAAGTGATTGGATTGTGGCAGATAAAAGTGGTGCTGGTTCTTACGGAACACGAAATGATATCGCTATTGTAACACCCCCAAATAAAAAACCTATATTTGTAGCTGTACTTTCAAAAAAAGCAGAACAAGATGCAGAATATGACAATAAACTGATAGCAGATGCCACAAAAATCATCTTTGATTTAATATCATAAAAATTGATTCACTCAAAAATAAATTAATATACCAAAATACAATTACAAAAGTTTTATCTTAGAAACTCTCAAAAAGAACCATAGATAAGATTCTTCTATGACGATATAGGTGAAATACTTGAATTCAAGCATTTCACCTTTTTTGTAAGGATATGTAGAAAAGTCTATAAATAAGGATGCTTCTATAACAATTTGGAATACTTAAAATTAGAGATTTGAACCTTATGTTATAAATACTATCTATCTAACGGGTATCGATAACAGGCGGCTTTTCAAACATTTTAACCAAGATATTGATTTACTCTGAAATCCTATTTCATATATAATACTCAGTTTATCATAGTTCTGCGCTCAGTTCCGAATGGTATTAGTTTACCTTTTGCTTGCTTCGAAAGTAAAGCAATATAGTATCTTTAGCAAGGCAGTATTGATTTGAAGTACACTCCTTTGCTTATTTAGCTTTCTATAGGTCGCATTCAAATATTCCACCTTGTTTGACGACAGATTTCGGCATAATAGGTTTGATGAAAAAGCCTTTAAACACATTTTAAGAGGTCTAAAAATTCAAGTCGTTAAAAAAGTGATAGTGATAATAGATAACACCAATTAAAATGCAAAAAAACTTTATCTTTCTTTCGTTTTTTATGTTTTTTATTCAACCGGAGAAATTGATAAAGCTGGATATTACTACAAATTAGAAATATAAATCTAATCTATCAAATATGGAGGAATGACTATGAAAAAAATATTTGCACTTGCTTTTTGTTTTGTAATGAGTAGCTTTGTTTTGGCGGGCTGCTCGGGAAAAGCGAACCTTTTGAGAAAAAAAGTTTTACGCCGGATACAAAGGTCAACGAAATAAATCTTGATGTGAGGGACAGAGAAATTGAAGTAACACTATCTGACGACGAACAGGTGCATATCCAATATTCTGAAAACAGCAAAGAGTATTATGATATTTCTGTTTCCGATGGAAATGTGCTGACTATGGTAAATGCCAACAACAAAGAATGGACGGATTATATCGGGGGAAAACCCTCTACCAAAGATCGGAAAATCGTATTACAAATGCCGACTACACTTCTGGATACTGTTACGCTATCTACGACAAATGAAGATATATCACTTCCAGTATTGGCTGTTACGGGAAGCATTGATATTTCGACTAACGACGGAAACATCACTTTTGAGAGCTTAGATGTAGGAAATACCTTGACTTTGACCGTTAAAAATGGGGATATTTCTGGCATGATTGGAAGCAGGTATGAGGATTTCGTCATTCAATCAGAAGTCAAAAAAGGTGATAGCAGTTTGCCAAAACATAAAGATATTGGTAAAAAAACACTAAAAGTACTTTGCAATAACGGTGATGTTGATGTTACGTTTGTGGTATAAATAAAAAAATATAAAGACAGGAGAAAAGATAATAATGATAACAAAGAATAAATTTTATTTGAAAATGATATTTACAGCATGTATATGTGCAATTATTTTAACTGGCTGTGGTAGTAAGTATACTGTAGAGGAAAAAAGCTTGGTTGAAAACCAAAAAGAAAATCAAGAAACACTGGAAAATGGAGTAAACAGAACTTCTATGGAAAAAAGTATGGAATTTTCCGATGAAAGCACAGAGAAAATACCAGAAATAGTAGAGGTAGACTGGTCAGAGTATTTTAATGGATTGAATGGAACAGCAGTTATATATGATGCATCCAATAAAAAATATACAATTTATAATCGTGATCTTGCAATTACAAGAAGTTCACCATGTTCGACATTTAAAATTATTTCTTCTTTGATTGCCTTAGAAAACGGAATTATTGAAACGGAAAACTCTACTAAAACATGGAGTGGTGAAATATTTTGGAATGAAGATTGGAATAAAGATATTGATTTTCAAGAAGCTTTTCGTACTTCTTGTGTATGGTATTTCAGACAGGTCATTGATGATATTGGAGAAGATTTAATGCAGAAGGAATTAGATAAGCTCCAATATGGTAATTGTGATATTTCTGATTGGGAGGGACGATTAAATACAAATAATAGTAATAGAGCTTTGACGGGCTTTTGGATTGAATCTTCTTTAATGATTTCACCCAAAGAACAAGTGGAAGTAATGGAGCATATCTTTGGAAAAGAATCGAATTATTCAGAAGAAACACAGAATACATTAAAGCAAGTTATGCTTTTATCAGAGGTTGATAGTACTGACATTTCTATATATGGAAAAACCGGAATGGGAAAAGTCGATGGTATTGTTGTTGACGCTTGGTTTACAGGGGTTGCGGAAAGTAAAACAGGAGATGTGTATTTTTGTGTGCGTCTTGGAAGAACTGATGGTATGAATGTATCCAGCACATTGGCAAAAGAAATAGCAATCGATTTGGTTCAAATAACATTACAATAAATACAAAATGAAATATAGTTAACTAGATAGTGTCTACACGAGTTTATGCCAAAATTGCACACCAATGGCAATGCAATAAATTTGCACTACTGCTAGAAATAA
>NZ_JBBKBT010000028.1:0-9546 GCF_037890305.1 Enterocloster sp. HCN-30185 | reverse complement strand
CTGTATCTTTTCATTACGAATCTCTGATATGTAGTACACCCTGTTTTCCTTCCATTTCAGCCCAGCCAACTGTTTTTCTGTAGCTTGTTGATAACAGTCATAAGAAATCAAATTAATATTACCTTTCATCATCTTCTACTCCTTTCAATTTAAATGACTGATTTCTTGAAAAATATTTATCTTCAGCCGATACAATACGTTCCGGCATGAAATCAATGTACTGTTTTGTCATATTCTCACTTGAATGTCCCAGATAATCTCGTACCCCTTGTATAGAAACTCCATTTCCGTACATTGAAGTTGCAAGGTTATGTCTGTAATCGTGTGCTCTAAAGATATAATCTCCACAGGCAATCCCACGAGCCTTACACTCCCGAATCATCTGATTTGAAAATGTCTGTCCATTAAATGCACCACCTTTTTTATTTTTGAATAAATACTCCCCATTTTTTATTCCGTACTTTTTTTCATAATCGTTCACCAGTCCAACCAATAAACTCGGAACAGGAATGACTTTTTCCCTCCGCATTTTGCTTTGATATATGCGCATCCAATTCTCATTGCCTTGTGAATAAAAGGCTCCCGATTTTATTGTACAAACCTCGCTTTTCCTAATTCCTGTGCAAAACAAAATCAAATACATCAACTGTAAATGCTCTGGGAATGCCGGCAACTCCTTAATCAGATGAGCAATTGTTTTTTCTGGAACACTTCTTTCGTTGTGTTCTGGAAAACCTTTTTTTAAAAATCGTTCCGGATAAAACTTCAACACTTCAATATTTTTCATTTTCAAAAACTGTAGAAATGTATGTATATGAGTTATATATCGGTTAAACGTGGAATATTTAATATCGGACACATCCAAAATAGATACATAATCCGCTATATCTTGTATCTCCAGTTCAGTTACTTTCTTACTCTGTCCATCCAGATATTTTAAAAATTGTGAAATAAAACTTATTGTATTTCGGATATTTGATAAAGACAGATCAGATATCCCAACTAAATATTTTGCGTATAATTGTAAATACCAACGATTTTCTTTTTCGTAAATATTAATAAATGAAAGGCTTTTAACAGGTGAACTGGCATTGATTCTTGATTTATCAAACTGAAACCTATCCATATACCAGATACATGCTTGCCAATTTATCTCTGAATCTGTTAGAAATAACGTTCTTCTCGCAAACTCAACAATCTTAGAAGCCTGTTTTTTTATAATTTCTGACTCCTTGTTTAAATACAGATAAAATCTGTTTTCATCTGCCTGTTCCATTTCTTCAATATCATCTATTCCGTACTTATCGCAAAACCGTACAAGTGCTTTTAATGGTTCTAAAAAATATCTTCGATGTCTTTGTACCTTATCCATATTCAGAATTTCACACAGCAATATTTTTGTCTGTCGCACCAACTGTGATGAATGTATCCTCGTTAAGTCCCATAACAAATCATTCTTATCGACCACCTGACGGAAAGATTGTGCTTTCTTCTTATTGGGGACATACAGCAAAAACAATTTGTCTTGCTTAAAAAACTCCTGTTCTACAGAGAAAGGATTTCCTTGTGAATAGACATCCGGCATATTTTCTATTTTTAAACGATCAAATAAGCTCATTAATTCCACTTTATATTTTTCTGAAATATCCTCTTTTTCAAGAGACTCCATATACATTTTTCTCGTTTCATAGTTAATATCTGCAGTACACTGTATATCTGTATACTGAAAAAATTTATATAACCGGTTATAGTATTTTGCTTCTCCATTCGTAACTAAAGATATTTCTTCCTTTAATTTCTCAGATATTTTTTCCTGATATAACTTCGGAACAATTTTTAATACTGCCAAGGTAATCCCTCCTTCCTTTTACAGAAAATCTGCAATTTGGTATAAATCTTCATTATTTGAGTAGTATTGATCTGTTGCTTCTATCAATCGTTCATTATTTTCACCCAAGTATTTAATGGTAGTTTCAACCTTCTTATGCCCCAGGGCAAAACGAATGTCATTCAAATCCCATCCTTCTTTTCTTCTTTCCTCCGCAAAATAGTGTCGGAGCTGATGCGGATGGGAATTGATATCCGTTTTTTTGGATAGTCTTTTCAACATGCTATACACAGAATCCGCATCTAATGGCTCTTCTTTGTTTTTTCCAGTCAATTTTGTAAATAGATACTCCGAGTTCATCAGACTTTTTCGATTATCAGAAATGTACTTAACCAAGAACTCAAAAGTTGTATTACTTAACAAAGCCATTCTATATTCTGCATTTTTTGCTCTTGCCAAGTTGGTATTGGATTCACGATACCTTACCCGAACCGTCCTTCTTTCAAAATCAATATCTTCGGTATAATGGATTCCCAGAATTTCCCCTAATCTAAGACCGGTTTCTGCCATCATTGCTATCAGCAATCGATCTCTATCATTCGTACAGGCATTTATCAGCTCCTGTATTTCTTCGGATGTTATTTCTTCCAGATTAGGTTCTTCTTCTTTGAAGAAACCTTTAAACGAATTCACTGCATTTTGATGATTTACTCCCATACTGTCAAAATACGATACTTTTTTTACTCGTAAGACTTTAAGCATTGGCAAAACATCTTCCAGTGCCAAAAAGTGGTAGTATCTGAAAACTGCACCAAGATACATATTGCAGGTCTTATTGCTCGTTTGTGTATTATGCTCAGTATGCTTTCCACTCTTAACCCAATACAAGAAATCAATAAAATGTTTATTCTGCTCTGAATAGGATAGCAATGTAATCTCATCCAATCCTATCGTTTGCTCCTGCAGATAATTGTAATAATATGAAAGTGCGAAGGCTGCGGATTTTACAGTATTCGGAGAAGCATTAATCTGATCCAGATGCTTCAAATACTTTGATGGAAGGATTTCAATTTCTTCAATATCAGAAATAATCAAAAAACGTGGTCTATTATCTTTCAAAACCGAAACAACCCTATATTTCAATCCACAGCCCTCCTTCCTTTCTTTTCGATTTGTTTGACTTCTTTGACTTCTTGATTTACATTATACACAAAGATGTCAAAATGTCAATTACGTTTTTGACTTCTTTGACTTTTAAAGGAATATCAATAAAGCATTTTTTGATTTCTTTATGTTTTAAATTGATTTTTAGGGATATAATTGATAAGATAAAATACAAGAAGTCAATTTATACAAAGTCAAAGAAGTCAAGAGGAGATTTGAATGAACGAATTTATATCAAATTCAGGCACACTAATAAATCCTGACAGCGTTTACGATCAGGAAAGATTCATCAATATACTTCAAATCATTTTACAGAAAAAAACACAAAAAGAATTATCTGAACAAACAGGCTTAAATAATGCAACCATTTCACGAATGCTCAACGGTGCCCGATCTGGAAGACCATATAAAAGCACTATTGATAAAATTGCAAAAGCCATTGATGATCCAGAACTTATCCAAGAATTATATGATGCAACGGGATATTCTTCTAAGAAAATACGGGAACGGAAAAAGATAATTGCAGACAATGGATTTTCTCTGGATCTCTCTACTGTTCAGGTGCATGAAAAATTTTTTTCTACCTTAATGCGTGGACTTTCCATGATGACAAGTCTGCATAAAGTTGAATGGACAATAAAATCCGGAACACCCAGATCATACGATTATTTAATTGAATTAAAAGAGGGAAATATAGATTATTGGTATATTAGATATGTAGATAGAATTACTTCTGATGAAGAAAGAAAAAAAGCCTTAACTGCCATTTATGGAGAATTTGCAAAATTGAAATTGGGCGGAAAAATCAAAGTTTCTTGCGCCACTCCTTCTTACGAAGATTATGATTATTTTGTTACAATTCCACCATACCAATTAAATACAAATGCTTCAATTATATATTTTGATTCTGAACTCGAAAGATTTGCAGACGAAACCTTTTTAGAGACAGCTTTACCACTTAAAGAAAATATTCCTGTTAAGGATTTTTGTAATCTTACCGAATCACTGATACTATAACTTTTTGATTTTATCACAGAGAGAGTTGCTTATGGCTCTCTCTTTTTTTAACGCTTCCTCCTCCCATATTCTAACTCATTATGGCAAATCATTTTCTAAAGCAAGTATCGCCTAGAGTAACTCAAAATCCCATTTCTGGATTATGATTCTCTGACGAACTTAATGGAGATTACGATTCCCCATACCCTCAATATCACAAAATATCAAATTTTGCTATTAGCTCATAATAAATTTTCGCAGCTATCTGTTTTTGCACTCATAGATACCAAAAGCTTTTTATAACCATCTGCTTCTACCAGTAACAAAATGTCAATAGTTTTTTAATCACTTTTTCAAAAAAGGCAAAAAAATAGAACGTATAGATTATTTCCATACGCTCTATCTCACATTTCATATTAAATTTTTGAATTCTACAAACTGGAAGTTATAGTGCAATCTTTTTCCATTTTCTAATCTTGGTTCTAAAGGTTCCGAACGGAGCAACTGTATTAACATGTATGAATTTGTATACTTCCCAGACAGCTGTTTTAGTTGCTTCGTCAGCCCATTTTCTCATATGTGGTTTAAATAATTCTTCATCACTCAGAGAATCAATCATTGCATAAATAGAGTTGATATTCTCATTCAATCTGTCTTTCAATTCTTGCAGTGACAGCTGAGCATATGTATCTGTAAACCATTGATATAATTCGCCAAGCTGATTCCACTTAAAATTATCCGAAGGAGTATTGACAGGAATACCCTTTCTTTCGTCTGATTCCCATTTAATAACAAGAGTTGTCCAGCCAACCTGATAAGCAAGATTTTCTGCCGGAGTTCGATCGACCTCATCAATTCTCTTATCTTTTAAATGCTCCGGAATATCATTAAATTCTGAAATATACTTTGCAAAGCTTTTATTTATCTCGTTTTTAAGCTCGTCTTTATTCTCATATGTTCTCAATAGTCTATCTCCTCAGCTTCCGATTTTCCAGTTTCAAAAAAAGGATTTTGCAAATTAGTCTTTGCAAATAACCCTTGAACCTTCACCATCAATTACAATTCCCTGATGGTTGTTAATAGGGCATAGATTCAAATCCGAAAACTCAGTCATTATTTTCTCGGTAACTTTCTTAAATGGTGCTGTAAGATAATGCGGAAGAACATAGAAATCAATCAAATCAAGCCCTGCATCATCTTCTTGTGAGTAGTCCTCCGGCTTTTCATCCATTTGCTCGATATATTGGATGCTTGGAGCGCATATAATTGCGCCTGCCGACTCGCCGATCATCAATTTTCCATTTACCAGTTCCTTTTTCAGCAACCCATCAGTTCTTGTTTTACGGAGTTGATCCATAAGAAAGAAAGAATTTCCGCCGGTAAAATATATCACATCTGCATCTTCAAAAACAGACTGTATCGTTGAATAAGCCTCCGTTGAAATATCAATTTCAGTTACGATTGCTCCCAACTTTTTGAATAATTTTCGAGCCGAGCCGACATAACCGGTGTAGCCTTCACGCAACGAAGCTGTTGGAATAAATGCGACTTTCTTATTTTCAATTTCTTCTTTTATCAGACTTCCTACACTTGAAAAGTGCGAACATAAAAATAGTTTCATCAATATTCTCCTTTATAAATACCGATTGGTTACTCACATGATATCATATTTTTTCTTCAATTACATCCACCTAATTTTAATATACTGCCTGTCGACTTGCTTCTGTAACCAGCATCCGGTTAATCTTCTCCTGCATTGTTTCCTTTGCATTTTCATTGAAATGATAACGGACAACATAGACTGTCTGCCCGATTTTCTTTGTAAATGTGTTACCCTCTGTTTTTGTATTCATCATTTTTTCCATAATCATTTTTCCTTTCTTTTGGAGCCCCAGCAGAGAGTCATTCCATTGGTCTCTGTCAGAACATTATTCTTTAAATCAGGCCCAAAATGGGCACTTCCAGTTTCACAGGCTACCTATATATAGCCTTTTCATTTTTGCTTGCAAAAAGCCTTGTGATCACAGCACTTTTTTAACGTAAAAAGCGTTTTAATATGATACAGCCAACGACAAGAAGCATATCTAACAAATATCATTGTCTATCACTTCTGTTTTCTCTGCCGATATCTCTCTGGTTAATGCCTAATAATCTTCCCTGCCAGACAAGACGATAAGTACAGCGTTTGCTTCTATCGTGTTTCCAAATACTTTCTTCCATCATACGATGGTTCTTCATCAAGTTCCAGTCCATGACGTTTACAGATATCTAAAAACATTGTCCGGCAGGCAGAATCGGCTGCAGATTCAAAATTTTATTATTCAAAATAAATAAAAATGGATTCCACCAAAATACCCATCACCAAAAATGTACTGGACACTTCTATTCATTATATTTGCACCAACAACTTGAAGTTATCTTCCTGCTTACGACTTTCCAACAACATAAACTCCAAATATCATTTTGATAATATAAAGATACTTCTTTCTTACCCCAGAGCAAGATCCACCTGTGTTTAACAATATTGTCTTTCCGACAAATATTCTTTCATCAGGTTTATATCTTGCTGGGGATTCCCCAAACCCATTCTTTCTATTTATGCCGAGATTACTGTACACATTAGAGCAAGATCCACCCCGGTAATACCATATCGCTATTTTAGCATTATGGCATTTTCCGGATGTTGGAATCTTGCTAAGGATTGTGCTCCCTAGTTCCTCACATTCAGCATAAATATATAATTGGTTCCTCGAATTTCTTCGGTCACAGCACAGGGAGAAAAAATAGGCTAAACAGCCCTATATCCCTGTGAAATCACCATGTGATTATAAAATAGCAAGGACAGGAAGTGTGGATACACTTCCGCAAAATTACCAATTTCGGAGCCATATCCAAAATTGAAAAATACATAAAAATCAAAAATCCGAAACCTTACTCGATATCCAAATTTATAATTTTTACAGATTACAAAAAAACCAATATGAAAATTTTACAAATTTTGTAACACATGTAAAATTCCCATATTGGTTTTCATTCATCTTTTATGGATTTGGAATATTCTATGTTTTCAAATATTTTACTTTGAGCAAAAAACAGCTCTATAAACTTTTATCATTGCATTTTCTGGTATAATTTCATCAACTCTCCCACACAATCTGCTTCCGTCATTTTTGTACTAAAGCCATACGCAGCCATAACAGCTTTATCATTTGCAGTATGTGCTCGTCGTAACTCGGCTGGCATTGTTAAAGGATCATATAAAGCCGCAAGATTACTACTAGGATATAATGTTCTTGCTTTCAAAATTTCCTGTGCCGATTTTTCAATTTGTTCCCGATTCTTCTCCGTTACTACAGGCCACGGAAAATTGTTATACACTATTGTGTTTGAATAACTATAATCACTTTTTAATCTTCCACACACTGCTCGCATCCATGCCATGTGAACATTCGACATCAATACACCAAATTCATAAAATGATGCATTGGGCATAGTGAATAATTTGTCTCCCGGAATAATTTCACCATCTAAATAATCCATTGGAATATATCTACGATTCTGAGAAGAAACTTTGGGAATCGCAATATATTGATTTTTATGTTCAAGTATTGATGCAAATAAAGTTGGATTCTCAGCCGCTTTTTTTGTGTTCGCTCTTGTACTACTAAGTCTAAATTCACGTACTTTATTCACTCGTTCTAATATCATCGGACATTTTTTTAATAATCCAGGATCAGCTCCAACAAGCCAAATACAATATCTCGGCTTTCGATCAATAAAATCTTTTCCCATCATATAATGTCTAAAAAACGGAGAAGCCTGTGGTTCTTTTTCCAAAAACTCTTCCTTTTCCTCTTCCGTCAATATTAAAAATCCACCATCAATTGCTTGCCCACCTAATGCTATTTCAGGAACATTACACAATGGTTTCATTCTTTTTTCAATGAATATATTTTCTGCATCAAGCAAATATCCATTAATGTTATTCGCCGGAATTGCGTTCTCACCTGAATAAATTATTTTCTGCTTATTATTTACAGCTCTGCTAAAGCCAACAATTACACAATGAACATGCGCTTTTATTGACGCTTCACTATCCCATATAAATGTTCTGTATGCAAAATCAATGTGTACACCTGATTCAAAAAGCGGTTTCCAGAGAATCGAAACACTTTCTCCCTGTGTAATTGAATTAGTTGATACCAATGCTGCTCTGATATTATAATTTCCCATATAGTCAGCCGCTTTTTTATACCAGCAACTAACATAATCAAGATTTCCTATACTCTTCCATCCTTCAAATATCTTCTCAACATCTTCCTTCTGCTCCGACGCCATCCAACGTGCTCCTACAAATGGCGGATTTCCCATTATAAACGATAATTTTTCTGCAGGAATTACATCATTCCAATCAATTCTTAATGCATTTCCTTCTGTAATATTTACATATGTCTTTAAAGGAAGAAAATCGTCATTAAATCCATACACAATATTTTTCGTTTCTTCCAACATTTGAGATTCTGCAATCCATAAAGCCGTTTTCGCAACTGTAACTGCAAAATCGTTAATCTCTATTCCATAAAATTGCTGAATAGAAACTCTAATTGGATTATTTACCTCTACCAATGTCATTTGTCCGCCAACTTTTTCCTTTATCACCTCATTCTCCAAACGACGAAGCGACAGGTATGTTTCTGTAAGGAAATTTCCGGAACCACACGCAGGATCAAAAAATGTAAGTGATGCCAATTTATTTTGGAATTCTTCCAATTTTTTATCTCTGGTACGCTTCACTTGAATTGCTCTAATACTATCAAATTCCTTCTGCAAATCTTCCAAAAAAAGAGGACTAATAACTTTATGAATATTTTCAATAGATGTATAATGCATTCCTCCTGAACGTCTGGTCTCAGGATTTAATGTAGATTCAAATACCGCTCCAAATATAGTTGGAGAAATATCACTCCAGTCAAAATCTTCTGACGCTTTTGTAAGAAGTAATTCTTTAATTTTCTCTGTAAAAGGTGGTATCTCAATAGTTTCATCAGCAAATAACCCACCATTTACATACGGGAACTGAGCAAGTTCTTCCTCTAAATACTCGTCTCGCTCTGATACAGGTGTATCCAATATCTTAAATAATTCTATTATAGCTCTCCGGCAATCCTTTACTTCATATGTTTCCAAATAATCATGGAACATATTTCTCTTTCCAAAAATACCAGCATCTTCTGCATACAAGCAAAAAACAATTCGCACACATAAAGCATTCAGGCTCTTTAGTTTATGCTCTCTTTTTTCTCTCTGCTCAAGTGTTTCATCCTTTTCCTTAATATCTGGTATACGATATTGTTTTAAAAACGCATCATAAATAAGCCCAACAATACCTCCTGCTTTTATTGATACTTCCATTTCATGCGATATTGTCTTTACTTCCTTTTTCACCAAGAAGTCCAACAATGGATATTTGCTTTGTAATTCATCTAAAGCAATCTTTGTCGGTTCTGGCTGTTTCTGGTTCATATCATAAATCCAAATTTCAGCAAAATTTGACGTAA
>NZ_JBBKBT010000027.1:0-12647 GCF_037890305.1 Enterocloster sp. HCN-30185 | reverse complement strand
GTGTTGAAGCATTACGAGGGCTACATTGCCGCACTGTCAACACGCACCATGTATGACGAAGCAGGAAGCCCCCACCCGTGGGTAGACGAAGAACTGCGCCGCCGACTGGAAACCAAGCTGATCATAACGGTTATGACCTTTAATGTAGCTTAAAGGGCAGGACACAAAAGAGGAATAATAGCACGGGCGGGCTTGCCGCCCGCTGTTTCCTGCCATTCCGCAAAAGTACATCTTCATGGTGTGCCTTTGCGGGCTGACAAGCCCCAAGAACTTTGACAAAGAAAGCGCACGGCGCAGCATAGGGCAATCGGACACGTTCAATATGCGGCGAGCCTGCGGGCTGATACGCCAAGACCCCGGCAAAGGGGCGAGCGATACTATTCAGCGCACCGCAGGCGGCAAGAGGAAACTGCCGCCGCCATGACCCGCATATTGGTATAATGATACACCCGTATGACACGGCTACTCATAAGAATGAGAGGGGTGCAAGTCCCGTGGAGCTGCCAAGCCGTCCGTTTTGCCTTTCTTACTCAACTTTTTTGAAAAATAATAAAATTTATAGCGCATTTTTGCTGAAAATCTGTTATGATCGTAGACAAGATATTGAGGTTTCATTATCTGGTCTAGGAAAGGAGGGCTATGATAACCGTAACCAAAAAAGATTTAATTGCTCTGGGTTATGGGACTTCTTTTGCGGCTGACATTATACGGGAAGCAAAAAAACTTATGATTTCCAAAGGACATACATACTATCAGTCCCGGAAATTAGACCGTGTACCGAGGGAAGCCGTGGAGGAATTATTGGGTATTACATTTCCAGACGGACAGGCTGAATGTACTTCTTGCACATCTATGTAAGGAGTGAGATTATGGCAAAAGACCCAATTAAGAAAGCAGATAACGGAACATATTATTTTAGAGCAAACTTAGGCTACAATCCGATAACAGGTAAACAGATACAGAAATACCGAAGCGGCTTTAAGACAAAAAAGGAAGCAAGGGAAGAATATTCAAAACTTGTCCTCACTTCCACCGAAGAACTGACCGCCAAAAAGGAAACAATTTCTTTCCAGACGTTCATTGAGGAAACTTATCTCCCGTGGTACAAAACACAGGTAAAGGAAAGCACCTACTTGAACCGCCGTTCCACCATTCAGAAGCATTTCGCATACTTCTACAAAATGGCAACGGACGAGATAGAACCTATCAACGTGCAGAATTGGCAGTTGGAGCTTGCGAAAGAATTTAGCCCCAACTATATCCGTGTCGTACAGGGTATGCTGTCTATTGCATTTGACCGGGCGATTGTTCTGGGAATTGCGAAAAAGAACCCGTCCCGAATGATAGGCAACATCAAAAGCAAAAAGACAAAGGTTGACTTCTGGACGTTGGAAGAATTTCAGAAAGTGATTTCCCTGCTCTATAAGGGCGATTATTACGAACACTACCTTTTCATTTCCTTTTGGGTACTGTTTATGACAGGCTTACGGATTGGCGAAGCCGCCGCCCTGCAATGGTCTGACATTGATTTTGAAACAGGGCTTTTAAGCATAACAAAGACCCTGTACTATAAGTCAATGGACGACTACAAGTTTGTTGAACCAAAGACGCAGGCAAGCGTCCGCACAATCTATATTGACACGGACACCTTAAAAGAATTGCAGGCGTGGCATGAGGTTCAGCAGAAAGTTTTGAAAGACTGCGATCTGGTGTTGAGCTACAACGGTATTCCTACCAGTAAGCACACACTTCCAAGAGCCTTAGAAAAACTAGCCGGGCTTGCAGGCGTACACCGTATCAAAATCCATGCGTTAAGACATTCCCACGCTTCCCTTTTAATCAGCATGGGAGAAAACCCGCTTTTGATTAAAGAGCGTTTAGGGCATGAGAAGATACAGACCACTTTAGGAACATACGGGCATTTGTACCCGAACAGCAATCTTGAAGTTGCCAATAAATTAACGGGCGTGCTGACATACACACCCGCTTCACACAGCATTGCAGATTACACAAGCAATCAGCACACCGCAGCATATCATAAAGAGGTTGAATAGAAAAATGCAATCGTAATGCAATGATAAAGAGAAAAAGCCGCCAAACCCTTGTGTTTACGGGCTTTGCGGCTTAGCTCCGACTATTCAAACTCGGCGTGTCCCTCGTTGTTATTAACTGTATTTGTTTAAGTTTTATGCAAATACACACCGATTTTTACTTCGATTACATCATTTATTCTGGCTTGCTGATTTTCTGTTGCCAAAATGTTGCCACGCCTTTATTATAGCAAATCTTCGCAGATTGACAATACATTTTTGAAATGTTACGCAATAGAAGCCCGTTTTCGAGGATATAGGTATAAAGTATCACACCCTCTCCCACAGCGTTTGAAATTCCTTACAAAACAAGCATTTCAGAATGTCTAAAACGTAACATTACCATTAAATACTCTTTTCATCAATCATTAGTCTGTCATCTACAATTTCGTCAATTTTGTTCGATTGTTTAATCCTATTTACAAAATCGTAATTGAGTAACTCTTCATTCCAAAGACGTACAATATTTTTCTCCGCACAATACTGTAAACTTTTTATAATTCGAGAAATTTTATATAGATAACCTCCCTCATCATACATGGAATCTTCATTTTCCCATTCTTCCATCTGCCCCGAATACTGAATAGTCGGTAAATTATGCACAGATTCTTTTTCAAGCCTCAAATAATTATTAGCCATTAACTTGCAACTATCATGTGCTTGCAGTAAAGCCTTAAAATCTTTGTATACAATTCTTGATTTTACATCATAAGCAAAATATGGTGTCACTTTCCCATCTATCGGATTAACAAACAAATGACAATATGAAAATCCTTCTAATTCATTAGGTCTTTCTACATCAACAATGCAACCATGTATCTTTCCAGAACCGCCAAGATGTTTGATAAATTCGGAAATTCTCTGTTGACCTCCCACGTACCTGTATAGTAGTTGATTTACATTTTCCACATATTTTTTGAGGTTATCATAATAATAAGCTAAATCCTCTATCCTATTTCGTCCTAATCTCCCCAACTTTCCACCATTCATAAGATATAGTGATTTTCCTCTTGAACGTTTGGAGTATTCACAGTATATCAAAAATAAATATATACTATTTCTTTTTAGCATATAAATTGTTCCATCTTCCCTTTTAAATGACATGGAAACCAATTTCCCTCTGTTAAAATCAATATACTGCTCCCGTGTTATTTCATGTATTCCGTCTTGATAATAAGCAAATATATCATAATTATTATCACAATAGAAATATTTTAACCCAATATTCTTTGTTCTATATCCAATTTGGTTATCAGCATATATAGTTCTTCTATCGCTCACTTCATAAAAGTTTTGGTGATTGTGCCCATTCAAATATATCCAATACGGATTATGTGGTTCAGTATTCCAGTCTCCTTTTTTGACGTGTGTAAGGACAATAACTCTGCTTTTGCCTAAGCTTTTTAATATTTTGGTGTATATCGTATTAAAACGAATTGCCTCTTGTATATCTTTCCTCAAAGCTGCTTCTCTTGATAATTCATCAAAACTTCTCCCATATCGAATATTTGAGGCATTGAATTTTTCATTTAAACCACTAAATCCTATTCCACCCAAAATAATGACCGAACAACATTGAGACTTGCTCCTTATTTCTTCTTCACTCATTTTCAATATTTCTACTTCACTGAATATCTCACATTTTTTCCTATCTTCTACACACATTAAATCATTTTGTAAAAATATTATACCTAAATCATCAAAAAATTTCCTATATATTTCTATATTATCTTCCATGTCAATACAAGGATCCCATAATTCGTGATTACCAGGCACAACCACTATCTGATTTGGATTCCACCACTGTATAAGTTCGTTATAAAAAATAGCGGCAAACTCAAAAATAGATGAAGTATCTCCTGCAATCAGCAAATAGCTATTATATGGCCTGGTTCCAATGGAAGAAACCATACTTCTTGCTAAATACTTTATATATGAGCGTATTTCTTCTTTTGTTGCCTTATCCTTAAATTTATTGCAAACTCGATGTGCTAAGTGAATGTCACTAATATAAAAAAACGGAATATGACTAATATCAAATCGCTCATGTTCATCATCATCTATAGGTTTGGGATAACAAAATTCATTAGGTATCATAATCTCATTACTTCCCATAAATTCATCTGAATCTGTTTCCAAAATCTTTTTAATAGATGAAAAATATGTCCCGTCATATAATCCTTGTAATTGCAATATTTCACTATTGATAGTAGCACCATCAATATTATATTGCTTTAAATCTATTCCTTTAAAATCAAAATTTCTTAATTCTGCATCAAAAAGATCTCCATCTAAAAAGCTATAAAACTTGTCAAAGTCTCCAAATTCCATCACAACACAATATGATTCTTCTATCATCTCATTTTCATCAAATATTGAGGCATGTTGTCCACATACAACCTTAATTTTTACACAAAATTTTCCTTCTTCGGAATTATAATACTTGTGTATAAAATGTAATTTTCCTTTCGTTTTTTGATAGTTCAGAATATCATCAGCAATTTTTATCTGCTCTGGCATATACTGTGCAACAGAAAAATCTTCTTCCATACAACTTATACAAAACGCCCTCACATCTGGGCGGTTAGGCATATACATTAACCATTTAGAATTATGCTCTACAACCTTTTTAATTAAATCAATTTCTGTGTTATTGTCAAACAATTCATATCTTTTTTCTCGTGATACATATGATAAAGTACTTACATCTTTTTTAATAGCATTTATACAAATTCTCAATGTCCTAAAATTCTCTGGTACATTATTCAAAAGTTCCGGGTCTGCCTCAACTGCCAATTCGCACATTTTCCTCGTAATAAATTGACTAGGAACATACCGAAATGCCTGTCCATCCTTTTTTACCGCTGCTAAGCACATTTTTGAATCCAAACATTTTCTGGACACAAATTGTAAAGCTAAAGGATTCTGTCTAATAGCCATTTTGCAAATATCTATCGTTTGTTCCTTTTTAGGAATCTTTTTTAGTAACATACCATCCTTTTTTAATTCCTTTGTAATATCCATTCTCCCTTAACCTTTCTTCAGCCTTTATATTTTAATTATAACTTCTTCGTTTGAAAGAGTAAATGGAAATAGCAAATCCCCACCAGCCAGTCAAGAGTAAATTAACGGCTACGCCACTCTTGACTAACTGGCGGGGATTCGCTTCATGCAGCTAAGAGGTCTTTAAGCAGCCCTCCGCCTGTCAGCGGGCTTCCCGATTATGTTTTCTCCTTGCAGCCCGTTTCTGCTCGGCTTCTATCTGTTCCTGCTGCTTTACCCGGTCAATCACAGCATTAACCTGTTCAGAGCCGACCACAGCTTTTATACGCCCAAAATCTTCCACCACTATCCTCAATTCCCGGTTTTCCTCCAAAACTTCTTCCAGCCTGTTTGTCAGTCGCTCGTTTCCGCTCCGTTCCCTGTTATACGCCGCTTGCAGCTTTGTAAACTTATTTGAAATATCCAGATATGCCGAATAAACGGAGCGCATAACTTGTACAATTTTCTTTACCAGCGGTTTTGCTTTCTTTTCCCGATACGACTTTGCAGATTCCATAACCGCCGCTTCTGGAAGCGTCTGCTCCGGATCTGCGGAAAAGTCTGCCGCCAGCTTTTCCATGTTCTTTACCATAGGAGCAAGTTCATTCATGCGCTTCTGATATTTGTCCGCCTGTTTCTGTGCTTTCTCTGCTTCCTGCCGGGACTCCTGCAAATCTTCCTGTAAGGAACGAATCTCATCATCAACCTGTAACAACTGTTCATGCAAATCTTCGTTGATTTCTTGAAAAGTAGCGTTTTCTTCCTGCAATTCCGCTTTTTTCGTTTCCAGTTCTGCAACTTCCTTTGCCCGCTCCTTTTTTTCAAAATCCAAGACAGATAAATGCTTTTCATGTGTGCCTTTCTTCTCCCACTCAATCCCATGTTCCAGCATGACAGCGGCAAGCTGTTCTTTCTCATAAGCCACCCACTGATTTAATTCCGTTTCCCGTCTTGCGCCGCCTTTAAATCCGAGAGCAGATAACGCCTGTTTCAAAGAAACTCTTGTATCAAGTCCCCGCTTACTTCCTGTCGTATACGGTACAAAATCTATATGCAAGTGGGGCGTTGCTTCGTCCATATGAAGATAGGCACTGAACACCCTCAACGTAGGATTTCGTTGCTGAAAGTCCTGCATATATTTATCCAACACTTTTACCGCAAGCTGTCCGTTCTCCGTTTTCGCTCCCATGTTGTCCTTATCCCCGATTTGCAGGATAATCTCATGGAATGGTTTTTCCTGCTTGCCGGAACAGATTTTCCCATAATAATCATCAATCCGGCGGTCACTTCTAGTCTGCTTCTCATTGTACCGGGCGAGTGCTTCATCAAACAATTCGTGATATACGTCCTTAATATTTTCGTTGCAGTATTCCACGTTCAGACAGCTTCTTTCCGGGTCAGTATTCTTTGCATGAAATTTTCTGCTGTTATGGTTGACAGAGCCTTTTCCTGTCATAAAGCTGATTGTTCGCTTCAATCAATATCCTTTCTCCCTGTTCGGGTAATCAGCGCCGGATACGGCGCATAAGCTTTGTTACTTTCGCCGAAAGTAACGCAAAAGCACTTTTGACAGCCGTTCCGTCCATCAAAAGCTGCCTTTGCGCTCTGCCGAGGGCTTTTCCGTCCTACGGACGGGCGGCTGTTCCCGCCGCTTTGCTTCCGCCATAGCTTTTCGGATAGCCGAAAGTACGTTTTCTACTGTACATTCCTCCCACCCACACAGCCATACCAGCGTCCGCATTTCTGCCGCAGTCAGTTCCACATCTCCAAAGATTTCATTGAATGCGGCAATCCTACGGGCTTCATTTTCGTAAAAATATTTGTTCACGTTCCGGGTTCCCCATTCCGGCTGAATTATCATCAAATCACACCTTTCTCGTTATCTGCTATCCACAGGAGCGTGACACGCTCCTGTCTGTTATCATCAAAGGAAAACTACCAGCGGAAGCTATCCGGCACTCCACGTTTTTCCAGATATTCCTGTCTGGCATTTTCCCGTTCTTCCTGTGTGGGCGCAGTCTTATATTTCGCATATAATTCATGGCGCACCAGAGAATCCAATTTCTGCTCCAATCCCTGCCGGATTTCATTCAGACAATCATCATCTTCCATTAGATGATAGCGGAGCAGAGATACAAACAATTCATAAGGAATTTGCACGTTTTTCATCACTTAATCCTTTCTGCGTCGGTTTGCGTCGATAGCGTCAATATTTTCTATACCAGCCCACTGTAAAAAATACCGTCGCAACCGACGCATATCGTCGCTTTTACTCTCTCGGCTCAAGCCGTTTCAGAACAATCTTCCTTTCATGCCCTCGCTTATTGTCATAGAAAATTCCATAGTTATTAAGCAACTGACTATTGACTACATTCAATTTTCTGGAAAGCACGTTTGCCTGTATCTGCATATCCGGCAACTGGCTCACAAGTTCTGTTGCTGTCCCCTCCCATTCCGGCTTATCCTCTGTCAGAAAATTGTTGATTGCTTCCAGCAGAGGATTCGGCGGTTGTTTCCACAGTTCCGTCTCCGCCTTTTTAAATTTCCAGACGCAGCACTCCCGGTCAAACTCTATGGTCAGTTCCTGATCCGGCTGGTCACGCCCCACAATATCCAGCACTGCCTCATTGTCAGTACGCTTTTTCTTGTGCATGATAAACGCCCCGTCTGCCGCTCCAAGCAACCCATTTGTGCCGGAAATCATATCAAAGCTGTCCTCGGATTCCAGCTTGCGTGTGTGATGAACCACCAGCAGGCAGATACCGTATTTATCGCTGAACGATTTTAACTTTGTCACAATCTCGTAATCACTGGAATAGCTGTACCTGTCCCCGCCAACCTCACGCACTTTCTGGAGCGTGTCAATGATAATCAGCCTTGCGTCTGTATGCTCTTTCAGAAATTCCTCTAATTGCCTGTCTAATCCCTCATTCAAGGTCTTTGCCTGTGTCGCAAAGTACAGGTTATCCGCACATTCCACACCGAACATACCGGAGAGTCGGCGCTGAAGCCTTGCGTAATCATCTTCCAGTGCCAGATACAGCACCGTCCCCTTTCGGACGGGATAATCCCACAGTGGAAGCCCCATTGCCACATGGTAGGCAAGCTGCCCCATAAAGAACGATTTTCCAACTTTCGGCGCACCTACAAAGAGGTAAGTACCGCCGTAGAGAAACCCGTCCACAACCGGTGTTCTCGGTGGATATACGGTATCATACAGTTCCGTCATGGAAACGATTTGAAGCCCGCCGCTCCTGGATTTCTCCGGGTTTTGTGCGGCTTGCAGATTGATTTGTGCTGTTTCATTTGCTATAATTTCTTTGTGATTTTTTGTATTCGGCTGTTCCCTATCTGCGCCAACAGATAATACGGGAGCAGTCGTTTTTATTTTTTCTGTCATTCATCTTCTCCTTTCAGACCGTCTAATGTGATTCCGATTACCTGTAACGTATAGAGCAGTTCGTCATTGTCCGGGCTTAATGCTTCCAGCCGCTTCAATTCCTCGTAGATAGCCGCCATTTGATTTTTCAGAGCCTTATACACCCTCGGATTACCCTGTACCACCACGTCCCGGCACAGCAGCCGCCTTGTGATGTAGTCCTGCTTCGTCAATCCCGACAGTGCCACCAAATCGTTAAGCAGATTCGCTTCCTCGTTCGATACCCGGAACGCTACTGTATGATTGCGCCACCGCCCTTTGTAATCAAGTGTTCTTTCCATTTGTATCCTCCTTTGTCATTCGCTCCATTTCCAATTTTTCTGCCATTTCCGTCTGCACCGTAGGGAATAAATGAGCATAGCGGTAAGTGATTTTCTCCGCTTCATGCCCCATGCGCTCCCCAATCGCCAACACCGAAAATCCCATGTCGATTAACAGAGAAACCGCACTATGACGAATATCATGCACACGAATCTTTTTCACTCCTGCCTGCTTCGCCCCTCGCTCCATCTCATGGTTGAGATAGGATTTCGTGACCGTAAACAACCGCTCGTCTGGCTGAATGTCGTAAAGCATTTTGATATATTCCCGTATTTCCTCACAGAGAAATGGCGGCATTTTGATTGTACGGTTACTCTTTTTTGTTTTCGGACTTGTGATAATATCCCGCCCTTTAGATCGGTGAAACGTCTTGCTGATTGTGACTGTCTGCTTCTGAAAATCAAAATCAGCCGGAGTGAGTGCCAGCAGTTCGCCGGAGCGGATTCCGCACCAGTAAAGCATTTCAAAGGCATAATAGGAACGGGGCTTATCCATCATGGCTTCGGAGAATTTCAGATATTCCTCTTTCGTCCAGAAGTCCATTTCTTTCGGAACCTCATTTCCCATTGTGCCGGCCCGCCTTGCCGGATTGTAGGGCAGGTTATAGAAGTTCACAGCATGGTTGAAAATTGCTGTAAGCTGGGCGTGTATGGTTTTCAGATAATCCGCCGAATAAGGCTTCCCTTTCTCGTCCCGGTACGCCATGAGTTCATTCTGCCATGCGATAATGTCTTTTGCTTCAATCTCCGCTATCTTCCGATTTCCGAAATACGGTAAAATCTTTGTGCGGATTACATGGCTTTTGGATTCCCATGTGCTTTCCTTGACACGCTGTTTCTTGTCGGCTTCGTAAACCTCAAAGAAGCTGGCAAATGTCATATCCAGCTTTGCACCTTGTTTCAGCATGGCTTCATGTTCCCACGCCTGTGCTTCCCTCTTCGTAGCAAATCCTCGTTTCTGGGTCTGCTTCCGCTCCCCTTTCCAATTCGTGAAACGATAGATTACCCGCCACGTTCCTGTAGCATTGTCTTTGTATACAGCCATTCAAATCATCTCCTTTCCGCTTAATCGCTGTAACAGACCTTTTTATGAAAAAATGTAGCGTTCACACGACCAGCCACCGTCAGATAGCCCTGTTTCTGTAATTCTGCGTTTAGTTCCCGCACAATCTGGTAGGCTTTTGACTTTGACACCCGCAGTTCCGCTGCCACTTCCTCCACAGTCATAAATGATTTTTCTGCCATTCAGTTATCCTCTCCTTTCTTTATTTAACTGTTTTTGTTTAAGTTATATCCATGATACTAAATAAATTCCGTTAAGTCAAGTGGTTTGCAGAAAAATCTTAACTTTTTTTATTTAAGTTCCTCTTGCTATTCCTATTGCACAATGTTATACTAACTTCAACAGAAATGTTTAAGTCAAGAATGGTTGTATCACTATAACTACAACGGAGGTTTTATTATGGCAATCGGCAAACGAATCCGCTTTTTCCGTAATCGGAAAGGCATGACGCAAAAGCAGTTAGGCGAAATCCTCGGTTTTCTCGGAAAGACCTCTGATGTCCGTATGGCACAGTATGAATCAGAAGCCAGAACGCCGAAGCAAGACCTTGTAAAAGAAATGGCAAATATCTTTGATGTCAGCCCACGAGCAATCACAGTCCCGGAGATTGACAGCTATATCGGGCTTATGCACACACTTTTTGCGCTGGAAGATATGTATGGACTGAAAATCGGAGAGATTGACGGGGAAGTGTGTCTGCGGCTGGACAAGTCCGACTGTTCCACCTATTCCTCCATGTTCAAAATGTTCCACGCATGGCAGGAACAATCTGCCAAGCTGGAACGGGGCGAGATTAGCAGAGAAGAATACGACCAGTGGCGATACAAGTACCCAGAACTTGACACCTCTGGACATTGGGGGAGTGTTCCCTCGCAGGCGGTCAGTGATATGCTTGCCAAAGAATTTCAGGAAATCGAGAAAGAAGAAAAGAAAGCGTCTAAAAAGAAAAAGCAGAAATAAGCATAAAAAGACCTTGCCGATGTTCAGTTTCCATATCTGAAAATCAGCAAGGTTTTTCTCTTATTGAAGTATTCTGTTATTCAGTGAGTGATACCCAAAATGTTGCCAAATCGTTGCCAAGGCTTAAACAAATTTGCTTGCAATCAGCATAAATAAAGGCTTTTTCAAGTTCATTTCATCACTCAAACTCGCAAAGTTCTATTTGCTTTGTAGTTCTTCCCCGTTATTTCAGCTTTAGAACAGTTCGTTTTTGAACTGTTTTGCATATATTCTCTACCTTTTCATTTAATTCTATTGTCATTTTATTGTCAGCAATATGCTATATATCAAAATCAACTAATAGTCTTAAATGCTATAATACTTATACAACATTTCAATTCCCCTACAGTCAGGAAGTTGTAGAGAACAATATCTTATTACCCTACCTTGGCTTGCCTATAAAATAGGCCACCTTTGATAAGTAATAAAAGGAACATTACTGTTGTCGCATATGGTTCTTTCGCCATAGCCAAAAACAAAACAGCAATTATACTGATTCCTACAGATAAGTCAGTAATCATCTTTTTTCCCTTTTCGAGTTTGAAATAGACCATCAGCATTTTCACGATTCCTATTGTCGCTAAACTGATATACAATGCCCAATATATTTTGATAATGAGAGTATTGTTATTTACATACCCAAGGAGATTTACCGAGTAAATATAACTATTAATTGGCTTGGGATATAGCGGCAGAAATATCAACATCAGAGAAAGCAAGTCAACAATCCCCAATAATAAGTCGCATAAACTATTGAGATTTGATTTGTTTTCTTTTTCTGCTATGAAAATCAATTGATCTCCAGATAACAAATCATCAATGGATACAGAAAAATATCTAGATATTTCTTTTAACGAATCTATACTTGGGTACCCTCTTCCGGTTTCCCTTAGTTAAAAATATTACTCTTGTTGATTACTCAACTCTTCCAATAAATCGGTAATATATCTCAATTTCCTGTATTCTTTCGTTATCCTCATTCGTTGTTGCTTCATGTATGAGGATTTTTTCTATCATGGCATTTAATAATGGTGCTGTCAGTTCCTTTGGTACGGAATATTCCTTGATTAACTCAATCCACTTTTCAGCACCTATCATATCCTGTTCCATTTTACTTAGTTCTTCTCTTAGGCTTGTTATCTGCTGTTCCAGTTCTATCTGTTCTTTTTGGTACTTGCTGGACAACATCACAAAATTTCGCTCTGTTATCTTCTCACAGGCTCTATCTTCATACATTTTCGCAAATAAACGGTCAATCTCATTTTGTCTGTTCTCGGCTTTCTTCAATGTACTTGCCTTTTTCTTCTTTTCCCGTATTCTCTCTGCATTGCCAGCTTTCTGTATCTTGTTCAATACCTTTTCTTCGTCCTGCTGTACTGCCTTAGCCCAATACTGCAAGCGTTCCAATACGGCTTGATACAGCACATCATAACGAATGTAGTGCATAGAACAATTACCTTTGCCAAACTGCCCGTAGTAACTGCAAGCATAATAACTGTAAGGCGTTTTATTTGTCTTATTCGTTCCAAATCTCATAGACCAACCACAATCCGCACACTTGACAAGCCCTGCAAAAATCGGCGTTGCCTTTTCCTTTGTCTGTCTGCGTCTTGATTTTATCTGCTCCTGCACACGATAGAACACTTCCTTGTCAATAATCGGCTCGTGAGTGTTTTCTACTCGAAACCATTCAC
>NZ_JBBKBT010000026.1:0-13259 GCF_037890305.1 Enterocloster sp. HCN-30185 | reverse complement strand
TCGCCAGCTACCCTTTTGTGGACTTGCCATCTGGGAACACCTTGCAATGCAAGCTGTTCCCAGCCGACAAGTTTGCAATTCATCTATTCCCTAAGTTGGACAGTTATAGTATAATAAGATTAACAGTGAATTGGATTTTGAAGAAATGGAGGCGGAAAATGAAAAAGACAGTATTGGTATTTATGATTTTAGTTACTATGCTTACTGGTTGTAACAATGCAAAAACTTCTTCTAACGAAACAATAAATGAAACGAATATATCAGAAACAGCAGAAATTTCCGAAGAAGCAAGAGAACGTACACCATTTGAAGTATTGATAGACAAACCTTCTTTAGAAAGCGGAAAAGAAAAAGAAACAACCGTTATTATTGTTACTGATATAAAGGATTGGGACTATACCGTTTCATCTGAAAATGGAAAAATTTCCAATAAAGAAGAAAACTCATTTGTCTATGCAGTTCCTAAAGATGAAAGTGAAAGGGAAGATACAATTACAATACAATTATCAGATAATGAAAATGGAACATCATATGAATATACGATACCTCTTATTTTTGCTAATAGTATTCTGCAATAAGATACAGACTCCTTGTTAAATCTTTCGCATCGGGTCAAATTGCCCCGAACTTTTACAACTAAATACCCGCCGCTCTCACAACGGCACACCGAGCAGGAAATCTGAAAAAGGTCTTCTGCTTTTTTTCTGCCCAAAATGCGGTGGTAAAACGCCACCCCATCCATAAATCAAGGAAAGGAGGGACACGAAATGCCCTGTCCACACAACGAAATCACGATTGTTCAGCGCAGTCAGCGGCAGTCTGCTGTTGCCGCCGCTGCTTACCAGAGTGGAGAAAAGCTGTTCTGTGAATACGACCAGCAAGTGAAGCACTACCCGGAAAAGCGTGGTATCGTCCACAATGAAATCCTGCTCCCAGCAAATGCCCCGCCGGAATATGCAGACCGCAATACCTTATGGAACGCCGCCGAAGCGGTGGAGAAGCAATGGAACTCCCAGCTTGCAAGGCGGTGGGTGCTTACCATCCCCAGAGAGATACCGCCCGACCAGTACGCTGTCCTTGTCCGGGAGTTTTGCCAGCAGCAGTTTGTTTCCAAAGGCATGATCGTTGACTTTGCCATCCATGACCCCCATCCGCCGGGACACAATCCCCACGCCCATGTCCTGCTCACTATGAGGGCAATGGACGAACATGGGAAATGGCTTCCCAAGAGCCGCAAGGTTTATGACCTTGATGAGAACGGGGAACGGATAAAACTGCCGTCCGGCAGGTGGAAAAGCCACAAGGAGGATACGGTGGACTGGAACGACCAGAAGTATTGTGAAATCTGGCGGCATGAATGGGAGGTCATCCAGAACCGCTATCTGGAAGCCAATGACCGCCCGGAGCGTGTGGACTTGCGTTCCTATGCCAGACAGGGGCTTGATATTGTTCCCACTGTCCATGAGGGGGCTGCTGTCCGGCAGATGGAAAAGCGAGGTATCCAGACGAATATCGGCAACCTGAACCGGGAAATCAGAGCCGCCAACCGCCTGATGAAGTCCATCCGGCAGCTTATCCAAAACCTCAAAGGCTGGATTACCGAGCTGGGCGAAAAAAGGAAAGAGCTGCTTGCACAAAAGGCAGCGGAGGAAGCGACATTTCTTCCCAATCTGCTGATGAAGTATCTGGAGATACGCAAGGCAGAACGAAGCGACTGGACAAGGGCTGGACAAAATCGGGGGACTTCACAGGACTTAAAAGCAGTCAGCGAAGCCCTGTCCTATCTCCGGCAAAAGGGGCTTTCCACTGTGGAGGATTTAGAAGCATTTCTGGAAGCGTCCGGAAAATCAGCCGTAGATTACCGCAATCAGATGAAGCCCAAGGAAACCCGAAGCAAAGTGATTGACGGGATTCTTGCTGCCCGGACAGCCTGCAAGGAATGTGAGCCTGTCTATGAGAAGTACCAGAAGATATTTTTTAAGAAAACAAAGGAGAAATTCAAACAGGAACACCCGGAGGTTGCCCGGTATGCGAAAGCCGCCGCCTACCTTGCCAAGCACCCGGACGATAAGGACAGTACCCAAAAGGAGCTGCAAGAGGAGCAGGAAAAACTTCTCAGCGAAATCGCAGAGCTGAAAGAACCTTTGACCGAGGTACAGGAGGATTTGAAGAAGCTGCGGGACATCCGCTACTGGGTACGGAAAGCCACCCCCGGCACAGAGGAAAGCAAAGAGCCGCCCAAGAAACAGCCTATCAAGGAAGCCTTGCAGGATAAGGCGGACGAGAAAAAAGCCCAAAGAACCGCCCCGGCACAGACGAAACACAAACAACAGGATATGGAACTTTAACAGGCACTTGCCATTTTCAATCAGAGAATGTCAGGTGCTTTTCTTTTTTTCAAGGAGGGATAGATTTGAATGTATTTGAAGCTGTGAAACAGTCCGTCACAACAAGACAGGCTGCGGAGCATTATGGAATCCATATAGGTCGGAACGGGATGGCTTGCTGCCCGTTCCATAACGATAAAACCCCAAGCATGAAGCTGGATTGGCGTTACCACTGCTTCGGCTGCGGTGCTGATGGGGATGTGATTGATTTTGCCGCCGCCCTGTATGGGCTGGGAAAGAAAGAAGCCGCCGTACAACTGGCACAGGACTTCGGGCTTTCCTATGAGGACTGGAAGCCGCCGGGAAAGGCAAAAAAGCCCAAGCCCCGGCAGAAATCCCCGGAGGAACAGTTTCAGGAAGCAAAGAACCGCTGCTTCCGTATCCTTGCCGATTATCTTCACTTGCTTATGGCATGGAGAACAGACTACGCCCCGCACTCCCCGGAGGAAGCCTTTCATCCCCGGTTTGTGGAAGCCTTACAGAAGCAAGACCAAGTGGAATATCTGCTGGATGTGCTGCTGTTCGGGGAGACAGAGGAAAAAGCGGCTTTGATTACGGACTACGGAAAGGATGTGATACAGCTTGAACAGCGAATGGCAGAGCTTGCAGCCGCAGACGCAGCAAGAACTAAAAAACACCATGAACGCCATGCAGCCGCCCCAGAGCGTTGAGGAAATCAAGGCGGGGCTGGAAACTACCGAGAAAGGCGGTGTCCGTCAGAGCATACGGAACTGCCTGACCGTATTCCAGCGTGACCCGCTACTTTCCGGGGCTATCGCATACAACATCCTGACTGACCGCAAGGACATCATAAAGCCCATCGGTTTTCACAGAGAAAGCACCGCCCTGAACGATACGGACATGAAGTATCTGCTTCTTTATCTGGAAGAAACCTACGGGCTTACCAATGAGAAAAAGATTGATAACGCCATCGGGATTGTGGCGAATGAAAACAAGTACCATCCCATCCGGGACTATCTCAATACCCTTGTGTGGGACGGGACAGAGCGAATCCGCTTCTGCCTGCGGCACTTTCTGGGGGCTGACGCAGACGATTACACCTATGAAGCGTTGAAGCTGTTCCTGCTGGGTGCAATCTCACGAGCCTTTCAGCCGGGGTGCAAGTTTGAAATCATGCTCTGTCTGGTAGGCGGTCAGGGGGCTGGAAAGTCCACCTTCTTCCGGCTGCTGGCAGTCCGGGACGAGTGGTTCTCCGATGATTTGCGGAAGCTGGACGATGACAATGTGTACCGCAAGCTGCAAGGTCACTGGATTATTGAAATGTCGGAAATGATGGCAACCGCCAACGCCAAGAGCATTGAGGAAATCAAGTCATTTTTAAGCCGGCAGAAAGAGGTCTACAAGATACCTTATGAAACCCACCCGGCAGACCGCCCCCGTCAGTGCGTGTTTGGCGGCACTTCCAATGCCCTTGACTTCCTGCCCCTTGACCGTTCCGGCAACCGCCGCTTTATCCCGGTCATGGTGTACCCGGAGCAGGCGGAAGTTCACATTTTGGAGGACGAAGCTGCTTCCAGAGCCTATATCGAGCAGATGTGGGCGGAAGCGATGGAGATTTACCGAAGCGGCAGGTTCAAGCTGGCTTTCAGCCCCGCCATGCAGCGGTATCTCAAAGAACACCAGCGGGATTTTATGCCGGAGGACACCAAAGCCGGGATGATACAGGCGTATCTTGATAAGTACACCGGGAGCATGGTCTGTTCCAAGCAGCTCTACAAGGAAGCCTTAAACCATGCCTTTGACGAGCCGAAGCAATGGGAAATCCGGGAAATCAACGAGATTATGAATCAGTGTATTTCCGGCTGGCGGTACTTCCCGAACCCAAGAATGTTTTCCGAATATGGCAGACAAAAGGGCTGGGAGCGTGAAAACCCGGCAACGGACTCCGGCAACCCGTCTGAAAAAACGAGGGACGGTTTTGTGGAGGTCTCAGAACAGATGGAGCTTCCATTCTGAAAATGACAGCCCGTTGCACCCCCTGTTGCTATCCCGTTGCCGAGCCGGTTGCCGGGGAAAATCCCTTATTTCTGGGCTTTTCTCCCCTATGACAACCAAAACAACAGAAAAATAAAAGAAAAGTATAAATAGTAACCATCGCCAGATTGAGATTGTTTGCAAGGTCTTTTGAAGCCCGTTGCCGGACTTCGTTGCCGACACCCTCTGTCTGGCTATTTTCATGTATGGAGGATAACTGCCTATGGCAAAAAACAAAACAGAGATTCATGTTACAACGGTGTTTGACGGGGAGCTGGACGCAACCGATGTGTTCGTCAGCCTGATTTCCCAGAAATACGGTAAGACAAATACGAAAGAATATCTTGCTAAAAAGAAATATTTGAAGTATAATGAAGATGAGGTTCAAAAGAGCCAGATACCGTCTGGATTGTGTGGGTAAATGGCTATGATGAACGAAATGGAATACAGAACAATCGGTTCGGCACTTGCCGGGGGTTATCGTGCAGCGGTCTATTGCAGACTGTCAAAGGACGATGACCTGCAAGGCGAAAGTGCCAGTATCGCAAACCAGCGTGATATGCTGGAAAAATACTGCGAAAAGCAGGGATGGGAGGTTGTGGCAGTCTATCAGGACGATGGCTTCACAGGTCTTAATATGGAGCGTCCTGATTTACAGAGAATGTTGAGAGCCATTGAGCGCAGGCAAATCAACCTTGTCATCACGAAAGACCTCAGCCGACTGGGGCGTAACTATCTGCAAACCGGGCATTTGATTGAGGACTTTTTCCCAAGAAATGGTGTCCGCTATATCGCCATGAATGACGGTATCGACACCCTGCGGGATAACAACGACATCGCCCCGTTCAAGAATATCCTGAACGAGATGTACAGCAAGGATATTTCCAAGAAAGTCCATTCCTCTTATCTTCTGAAAGCGCAGAAAGGACAGTTTACCGGGTGTCTTGCCCCGTTTGGGTATCGGAAAGACCCGGAGGACAAAAACCATCTGCTCATTGACGAGGAAACCGCCCCGATTGTGCGGCTGATTTTCGGATATGCCCTAAACGGTCATGGTCCGAACTATATCCGCAGACGGCTGGAGGAAGAAAAAATCCCCTGCCCCACATGGTGGAACCGGGAACGGGGGCTTCGCAATACCCGCACCAAATGGGAAAAGAAAGACCCGGAAAACGGGCGGTATATGTGGGACTTCTCCGTTATCAAAGACCTTTTGATGAATCCCGTCTACACCGGGGCGATTGCTTCCCAGAAAAAAGACTACCGTTTCAAAATCGGCACGATTGGGGAAAAGAAACCGGAGGACTGGATTGTGGTGGAGGGACAGCATGAACCGCTGATTGACCGCATGAGCTTTGATATTGTGCAGAACAAGCTAAAGTCCCGCCAGCGTCCGGGGCAGACCAATGAAATCAGCCTGTTTGCCGGACTGATAAAATGCGGCGAGTGTGGGAAGTCGCTGACGATACGCTACACAAACGCAAAACATCCCCAGCAGATTTATTCCTGCAAGACCTACAATGCCTTTGGAAAGAACCACTGCACCCAGCACCGGATTGACTATGACACCCTTTACAGCCATGTGCTGCGGAAAATCCGGGAATGTGCCAGAGCCGCCCTGATGGACGGGGAAGCGGTTGCCGACCGCTTGACCAATACCTGTGAAGCCGAGCAGCGGGAACAGCGGGAAGCAATGGAACGCTCCCTTACAAGGGACGAGGAACGGATTGAGGTTCTGGACAAAATGGTAATGCGGCTTTATGAAGATATGATTGCAGGGCGTATCAGTGAGCAGAATTTCAACACCATGCTGGAAAAGACACAGACCGAGCAGACGGAGCTTAAAACCAGAGTGTCCGAAGGCAGGAAGCGGCTGTCCGATGAAGTCCAGCTTGCCAATGACGCAAAACAATGGGTGGAAGCCATTCAGGAATATGCCAACATCACAGAGTTGGACGCAGCCACCCTCAACCGCTTAATCAAAGAAATCGTCGTGCATGAGCGCATTGACGAAGATAAAACAAGACACATTTCTATCGAAATTCATTTTAATCTCAAACCCATCCCGGAGGTGGAACAGGTCACTGCCTGACCTGTCCCGCCGGGACGGTTCTCTTAAAAATACCATATAGATTTTTTGTACGCCGCCGCCCGCCATCGAGCAGAATTTTACACCTAATTGGGGATAAAACAGCTTATGAGTGGCGGTGGCATCATCATTGTGGCACAGACGGTAATTCCACAGCTTACCACACTGTTCTCATAATTCATGGGCGGGATCATTGATAAGATTACTGAATTCATAAAGGAACTGTTGCAGGGGTGGGTTCTGACCAACTTTGAAACCATGTTTACCGATGTCAATGACAAAGTAGGCACGATTGCAGGGGAGGTCAGCAAAACTCCCAGCACATGGAACTCCGGTATTTTTGATATGATAAAAACCCTGTCCGACAATGTGATGATTCCCATAGCGGGAATGATTATCAGCTTTGTACTCGTCTATGAGCTTATTTCCATGGTCATTGACAAAAATAACCTGCATGACTTCAATACAGCCATTTTTATCCGCTTTTTTATGAAAGCGTGTATTGCAGTCATGCTGTTAAGCAAGACTTTTGACATTGTAATGGCGGTATTTGATGTGGGAAGCCACATCGTCAATTCTGCCGCCGCAGCAATCAGTGGGGAAACCAGTATTGATGTTTCAAGTACGCTGCAGACGATGTTCAATGAGCAGTTTTCGGAAATGAGTATAGGCGAGCTGTTAGGACTGGGGATGGAGACCATGATCGTCAGTTTATGTATGAAAATCATGTCAGTCCTGATCACCGTCATTCTTTATGGGCGAATGATTGAAATATATCGCGCGTCCAGAAGCGCCGCTTTTCATCCAAAGGCGGTGTGCGGGCATTTTGGGAACCCGGCTTTAGCAAGCCGGTAAAGAAAAGTATCAAAGACGTGAAAAGCGTCACTTTAGCGTCATCCGATTTACCCCGGAGGGAAACCACAAGGGGGACAATAGCGTATCGGAAAAATCGCAAGTTGGGAAAACCATCTACCCACGACTGAGCGGCAAGACGCAACATTGTGAATGAGGAGCAAGGCTAAACTGCTTTAAGGGCAGTCCGAGGCGGGATACTCGACCCGGCGGCGCAGGATGGTTGTATTCGCCGTATGTCATAGCGGAATGTGACAGGTAAACACAGACCGCACGATACTTATGACAGCCAGCCGCAGTAAGCGGAAAAGGACGAAAACCCACTACCGACATCACAATACGCTTTTCCCAAAGTGTCTAACTGGAGATTGCCTAAACCGGAACGCCGGAACTATCCGGCTATGCGTAATGCCGCAAGGCGATAAATTTCAAGGGGTAAAAACCCAAGAAAGATGACGCTGAATATCCGGCATGGCAACGGAGCCTCCGTAGTAGTCCGAGGGCGGGAAAGCCGTCTACATGGTGAAGGGAGGCAGGATGTCAACCAATTCATAAAAAGGAAAGGTGCGTGAGGCATTATGAGAAGTCCTGAAAATGTGTTGGAAAGCCTAAAATCCAAGGCGTGTAACAAGAGTTACAAGTACGAGCGGTTATACCGCAACCTGTACAATCCACAATTCTATCTGCTGGCATATCAGCGGATACAGGCGAAACCAGGCAACATGACAGCCGGAACAGACGGCAAAACCATTGACGGAATGGGAATGGCAAGGATAAACGCCCTCATTGAAAAGATGCGGGATTTCAGTTATCAGCCTAACCCGGCAAGGAGAACGTATATCCCGAAATCCAATGGGAAAATGCGTCCTCTGGGGATACCGTCATTCGACGATAAACTGATACAGGAGGTGGTGCGGCTCATCTTAGAGAGCATTTATGAGCCAACCTTTAGCGACTATTCCCACGGTTTCCGTATAAACAGAAGCTGTCATACGGCACTCAAATACGTGCAGAAATATTTTACGGGGACAAAGTGGTTCGTTGAGGGAGATATAAAGGGCTGTTTTGACAACGTAGACCATCATGTGCTGATTGCTATTTTGCGAAAGCGGATTGCAGACGAACATTTCATCGGTCTGCTCTGGAAGTTCTTGAAAGCCGGATATATGGAGGATTGGAATTATCACAATACTTATTCCGGTACTCCGCAAGGCTCCATCATCAGCCCAATCCTTGCAAACATCTACATGAACGAACTGGACAGTTATATGGCAGAGTATGCAGAGAAATTCAACTGCGGAAACCGCCGTAAAATCAATCCTGCGTTCAAGAAGAAGCTGGATGTCTGCCGGGGGAAAGAACAAAGGCTTAAAAGAAATCTCTCTAAAATGAGCGAGGAAGAAAAAGAGGGCTTAATTGCAGAAATCCGGGAACTGCGGCGTAGTCTGAAATCTATGCCGTATAGCGACCAGATGGACGATAGCTATAAACGGATTTGCTATATCCGATATGCCGATGATTTCTTAATTGGAGTTATCGGCAGCAAAGAGGACGCAGAACAGATTAAACAAGATGTAGGCTGCTTTATCCGGGACAAACTCCATCTGGAAATGTCCGAGGAAAAGACATTGATTACTCATGGACACGACGCTGCGAAGTTCTTGGGATATGAGGTCACAATCGCCAAAGGCGAACACAACAAAAAGACCAAAACCGGGGCTACCAGACGGGTAAACAATGGAAAAGTCTTACTTTATGTTCCCCATGATAAGTGGGTAAAACGACTGTTCTCCTACAATGCCCTCAAGATTAAATACGACAAACAAAATGGAAACAAAGAGGTTTGGGAACCTGTCCGGCGCACTCGCCTGTTGCACTTGGACGATTTGGAAATCTTAAACCAGTACAACGCAGAAATTCATGGATTGTATAACTACTACCGACTTGCAAACAACGTGTCTGTACTCAATAACTTCTACTATGTAATGAGATACAGTATGCTCAAAACCTTTGCTGGAAAATATCGGACACGAATCAGCAGAATTATCCGCAAGTACCGTCAAGGGAAAGATTTTGTTGTGGAGTATCCGAAGAAAAACGGCAAGGTGGGAAAAGTGCTGTTCTACAATGACGGTTTCCGCCGGAATACCAAAGTAGAAAGCGGAAATCCCGATATAGTAGCACGAGCCGTTGAGAATTATGGACGCAACAGCCTGATTAAAAGACTGCAAGCGAACCAATGCGAGTGGTGCGGCGCAGAAAATGTGCCGCTTGAAATACACCATGTACGAAAACTCAAAGATTTAAGTGGCAGAAAACAATGGGAAATCGCCATGATTGGGCGTAAGCGCAAGACAATGGCACTCTGCGTCTACTGTCACGATAAGTTACACGCTGGGAAATTAGACTGACATCTGGAGAGCCGGATACGCTGAGAGGTGTAAGTCCGGTTCGGAGGGGAGTTCTCGGAAACCTACCATAGTGATATGGTAAGGCGCCGGGTTCTTACCCTACTTTATGTATCAGTAGCACCTGTTCCCTGCGCAACCGTAACCAACCGGGAGTGGGGAACAATAGGAACCAATTATTTTAAGGGACTTTGTGCCCTTGCATTTCAGGGATTTTTTATGATGGTATGCGTTGCAATCTATGCGGTGCTTGTGGCTGGTGTGGCAGTATCCGATAACCTGCATACGGCACTCTGGTCGGTGGCAGCATATACCGTGATTTTATGTTTTTCCATGTTTAAGACAGGTTCGCTGTCAAAATCTATCTGGAATGCGCACTAAGGGAGGAACGATATGGCAATATCCGTGCAGGTGCCAAAGGATTTGTCCGGGATCAAGACAAAAGTGGCACTGAATTTAACAAAGAGACAGATCATCTGTTTCAGTGGTGCGGCAGTAACGGGCATCCCTCTGTATTTTCTGACTAAGGGACTGATCGGGACATCAGCGGCATCACTTTTAATGATGGGAGCAATGCTTCCGTTCTTCTTTTTTGCGATGTATGAGAAAAACGGGTTTCCGGCGGAGAAGATTTTGTATTTTATGCTCCGGCAGAAGATACTCACGCCGGGAATCAGACCGTACCGGTCAGAAAACCTCTACAAGCAGTTGGAGGAGAAAGAAAAATTACGAAGGGAGGTTCGTTATCTTGAAGAAAAAGCAAAAGGCAGAACCGGAAAAACACAGAAAAAGCAGTTATCAGGGCAATAGCAGAAATAACAGCAAAAGTGGCGGTCTTACTTTTTCAGAGAAAAAGCGTCTTATGGAATTAAAGCATATTTTATCCGGCAGGGGCAAAGAGAAGGAAAAGCCGACTACCGCACAAAAGACGATTACTTTTGAGAAGATGTTCCGTGACGGTATCTGTCAGGTCAGCCACCATTATTATACAAAGATGGTGGAATTTTTTGATATAAACTATTCGCTTCTGGAAGTGGATGAGCAGGCGGATATACTGGCACAGTACAGTAAGCTCATCAATTATTTTGATCCGTCTGTGAAATTTGAACTGGTGTTATTCAACCGGCAAGTCAACGAGCAGATGCTTACGGAACAGTTTGACATTCCGTGGCAGGAGGATGATTTTAATGACATTCGTGAAGAATATACGGAGATGTTAAAGAAGCAGGCGGCAAAGGGAAACAATGGTATCATCAAATCAAAATATCTGATTTTTGGTGTGGAGAGCAATGGCTACAGGGAAGCCAAGAGCCGCCTTAACAACATTGAAAAAGATGTCATACGAAACTTAAACAATATAGGAACCCTTGCGAGGGGACTGGACGGAAAGGAAAGACTGCGTATCCTGCATGAATATTTTAATCAGGATACCATGGAGCCTTTCCGCTTTTCGTTTAAGGATCTGGCAGAATCCGGTAAGTCGGTCAAGGACTATATTGCACCGCCGGGGTTTGATTTCCGCTATCCGAACCGCTTCAAGTCGGGAAATATGTATGGCTGTGTGTCCTATCTGGATATTATCGCACCGAAGTTTACGGACGAGCTGATCAAGCAGCTTCTTGACATTGATGCAAACCTTACTATCTCCATGCACATGCAGACGGAAGATCCGGTAAAGGCAATCAAGAAGTTAAAAGCGGTCATTTCCAATATCCAGAAGATGAAGATTGAGGAGCAGAAAAAGGCAGTCCGGAGCGGCTACGATATGGATATTCTTCCAACGGATATTGTGACCTATGAAAAGGATACGCTGGAATTTCTGGATGATTTGAATACGAGCAATCAGAAGATGATCAACATGACATTCCTTATTACCTGTTATGGCAGAACCAAGCGGGAACTGGAGAGCTTAATGCAGAGAGTGTCCGGTATCATTCAGCAGGCAAACTGTGACCTCAGATGTTTACAGTATTTGCAGGAACAGGGACTTATGGCATCCGCACCGATTGGATGCAATGAGACAGGTATTGAGCGTACTCTTTCCACAAAAAGCACCGCAATCTTAGTACCATTCTGCACGCAGGAATTATTTATGCCTGCTCCGGCAATCTATTACGGGTTAAATGCACTCAGCAACAACATGATCATGGCAGACCGCAAAAGGCTCCGTACACCAAACGGAGTTATCTTAGGAACACCCGGAAGTGGTAAGAGTTTTAGTGCAAAGCGTGAGATTTTAAGTTGTTTTCTTATCACAAAGGACGACATTATTATCTGCGATCCGGAGGGCGAGTATTTTGCGCTAGTGGCAGCACTACATGGACAGGTTGTAAAACTTGCCACTAATTCCAAAGATTATCTGAACCCGATGGATATTCAGTTGAGCCATAAGGGGGATAAGGAAGCATTAAAACTGAAATCTGATTTTATCATTACATTGTGCGATCTGATTGCAGGTGGCAAGGACGGTCTGGAGAATGATGAGAAAGGTATCATCGACGAATGCATCCGTCATATTTACGATAAATATTTTGAAAATCCGGTGCCAGAAAATATGCCGATACTGGAGGATTTATACAACGCACTTCTGAAGCATAAGAATCCAAAGGCAGAGCGTATCGCAAACAGCCTTGTGCTGTATGTGCATGGTTCCCAGAATTATTTCAACCACCATACCAATGTGGACAGTGGCAACCGTATCATGTGCTTTGACATCAGAGACTTGGGAAATCAGTTAAAGGAACTTGGAATGTTGATCGTGCAGGATGCAGTGTGGAACAGGGTTTCACAGAACAGGGAGCGAAAGATTGCAACCCGTTATTACTGTGATGAGTTCCACCTTCTTCTGAAGGAAAAGCAGACAGCTATCTACTCTGTGGAAATCTGGAAGCGTTTCAGAAAATGGGGCGGTATTCCGACAGGTTTGACGCAGAATGTGGGCGATTTTCTCCGTTCTGAGGAGATTGAGGGTATTTTGGGTAACAGCGATTTTGTGTATCTGTTAAATCAGAATGCCAAAGATCAGGCAATCCTCGCTGATAAGCTGGGACTTTCTGATAAGCAGCTTTCCTATGTCACCAACTCTGAGCCGGGAAGTGGTCTGATACTGTTTGATAACGTGGTAATTCCCTTCGTGGATAAATACCCGACAGACACCAAGACCTACAGAATTATGAATACGAAGCCGGAGGAATCGGTGCAGAAGGAGGACGCAGTATAAATGGCGGAAAAGAGACAGAAGAAGCAGGCAGTAAAGGCATTTGAAAAAGAGACATTTTCCAAAGATAAGGAAGTGACTGGAGTAAAACATATAGAACACAGGCAGGACAACACCTTTTCTGTGGAAAACCAGTTTAGTGCCAGCGAGAAGCCTGTGAGCAACCTGTCAAGGGATGCGAACCATGGCAGTCGTACAAGAAATGCAACTTCTGGTCATAGCGTCCAGAAGTCGGAAGCCGAAGCGGAAAAGTCATTCTTAAAGGAAAACAGCTTCATGCAGGACGAACAGACTGATTATGAGACTTCTTC
>NZ_JBBKBT010000025.1:0-13375 GCF_037890305.1 Enterocloster sp. HCN-30185 | reverse complement strand
CTCATCTACAGTAAGGTCGCTTTTTGTTTCGCTCCACCTTTGGATTCCTTCAAACAGAGTACCTGTTCCGTTTGCAGCCCCCTGTTTTCTGGCGGTAAATACGTAATCAAGATGAATATGGGGATCTACATAAGGAGGCAGGATGAGTTTGCCCTGCAGATCGATGATTTCACAGTCCGGGGCGGAAATACGGGGACTGATTTCCTGAAATACTCCATGGTCAGTCAGTATTTCCTGTAATTCATTTACGCTCTTTAATTTTGCATTAATAAATTTTTTTCTGCTCATATGGTTCACTCCCTTTTTTAGTAATCGACGCAAATAAAAATGGGACCTGTACTTTATGCACAAGCCCCATTGCTTACTGCCTTTCGATGAACAAGACTATAGCACCTGGTTTTCCTGCCGTCAATAATAAATTAAGAGGAAGAGTTAGTTTTGTACTGCGGAAACAGAAAATGCCTTCCGTTTTGTGCGAAGAGTACAGCATATCCGATTTTCAGCTGTCTGGAAAACAAAGGGAAATTATGGTATACTAAAGAAGTGTAAAAAAGTGATATGCTCCAGATAGGAGCCGGAGTAAAGGTGGTTTTTGACACTACCTGCAAAACAGGAGGGAATATATTATGATAACCAGAAAAGAAGCGGATTCCATAGGCACAATGGAGGTGCCCATGAAGGCGTATTATGGAGTACAGACATTACGCGCGAAGAAGAATTTTCACATTACAGGACGGCCGCTGCATCCGGAATTTATAAAAAATCTGGTGAGAATAAAAAAGGCCGCGGCTTATACCAATATGACGGCCCATATACTGGACGAGAAGATTGGAAATGCCATTGTAAAGGCCTGTGATGAGATCATAGAGGGAAAGCTCCATTCTCAGTTTATTGTAGACGCCATTCAGGGAGGCGCAGGCACCTCGGCCAATATGAATGCTAACGAGGTCATAGCCAACCGGGCGATTGAGATCCTGGGCGGTGAAAAGGGGGATTATACGATTGTTCATCCCAATGACCATGTAAATATGGCCCAGTCTACCAATGATGTGATCCCCAGTGCAGGAAAGCTTACGATCCTGGCGCTGCTTCCGGGCCTTTTGGAACAGCTGGAACGGCTGCACAAGGCTCTGAGGGACAAATCCATTGAATTTGACGATGTGGTAAAGATGGGACGGACCCAGCTTCAGGATGCGGTGCCGATCCGCCTGGGGCAGTCCTTTGAAGCCTATGCGGCAGTGATCGAGAGAGATATCCGGCGGATACGCTCCCTGGATTCAGAGATTAAGGTGTTGAATATCGGAGCTACTGCGGTGGGAACGGCGATCAATGTAAACCCGGTGTACTTATTTCACATTATCCGAAATGTAAACCTCGTCTGTGGCACAGACTGCAGCCAGGCAGAGGATCTGTTTGACGCCACCCAGAATCTGGACGGCTTTGTACATACCTCTGCGGCTCTCAGAGTCTGTGCGGTAAATCTGTCTAAGATCTGCAATGATCTGCGTCTGCTCTCCAGCGGCCCCAAAGCAGGACTGGGAGAGATCAATCTGCCCCCGAAGCAGAACGGCTCTTCCATTATGCCGGGAAAGATCAATCCGGTTATCCCGGAGGTGGTTTCCCAGGTTGCCTACAATGTGATCGGAAATGACGTAACCGTTACTATGGCTGCAGAGGCAGGACAGCTGGAACTAAATGCTTTTGAGCCGGTGATTTTCTATAAGATTTTTGAGTCGATCGATACCTTAAGAGGGGCGGTGGAGACGCTGATCGATAACTGTATTCTCGGTATTACGGCGAACAGAGAGCGCTGCCGTGCTCTGGTAGAGTCCAGCGCGGCTTTGGCTACAGCCCTTTGTCCGGCTCTGGGATATAAAAAATCGGCCGAAATTGCAAAAAAATGCAATCGAACCGGGATTCCGGTGCGCCAGATCGTACTTGAGGAGGGACTGCTGCCGGAAGAAGAACTGGATCGTTATTTAAGTCTGGTGGATATGACCCAGGCGGGCCATCCGGTGGATTACAAATTATAAAACTGCTTAAACAGCAAAAGACCAGGTACTGGGGATACCTGGTCTTTTCTATGTGTATAAAGGGGGGGATAAAATGTGTGAAAGGGGGAGGACCCTTTCGGTTTTGTTTACAGTTAGGATTATAGTATATTGGGGTAAGGATTTCCATTGTGAAATGAAAAAGAAATATTGCAAAATGCACAAACTCTGATAAACTGATAGATAACGAAAAATGTGCGGCCGAAGGAAGGGACGGACAGAAAAAGTCAGGAGGAAATGAGGTGTACCAGGAGGTCAGTTTTAAGACAGAGCAGGTGATCTATGCCCATACCCGCAGTGATGAGGCAGACATGGAGTATAAAATGCACTGCCATAACAGCTATGAGATTTATTATATGATAACCGGGAATGTAGAGTATCTTCTGGAAGGAAGATCCTATTGTCCCCGTCCGGGAAGCCTTTTAGTGATCACACCCGGCTGTTTTCATGGTCTGAGAGTGCTGGATGGAAATGAATATGACCGGATCCGGGTTCATTTTACAGAGGATCTTTTAAATGGAAAGGAGCGGGAGCTTCTGTTAAAGCCCTTTGGAACGGGATGGGGCTGTCTTGAAGAGCAGTTCCCCATTGAATGGTATTTTCATGCAATCGAAGAGTGCGGTACTTACGGGAAGGAGCTGCAGAATATTGCAATTCGCACACGGATCCTGTCGCTTTTGGCGGGTATTTCTGCAATATACGTCCGAAGTGCGGGACGCGTTCATGGAGCAGAGGGACAGGCCCAGGAGATAATCCGGTATATTAACAGCCATCTGAGGGATACGCTGACGGTAGAGGGGCTGGCAGAGCAGTTTTTTATGAGCCGAAATCATCTGACCTCCATATTCCGCCAGGCAACAGGAACTACGGTAGCCCGTTATATTCTTTATAAGCGCATGACTATTGCAAGAAAAGAACTGGCAATGGGGACTCCGGCGGCTGAGGCTGCATCCAGAGCCGGCTTTGGAGATTATTCCAGCTTTTTCAGAGCCTATCGGAAGATGTTCGGCTGCGCTCCTACCGATAAGACGGCGATGGAACTTCCCGATATGGATAAGAGCGGAGATTTTTAGGCAGTTTCCTAATGGGGCCTTTATGCCATCTTTATACAATCTTTATACCAGCGTTTTTACTTTTAACACAATCTTTTTGAATGATGTGGCATAATTAGCAATTACAGAGACAATATAAAGACCGTATAAAGAGACGGTTTTTATGGTGTCCGTTAACCGGAGGGATATTATGATGAATGTTCAGGGCAGAAAAAAACATATGACGTCCGCTCAGATCATTATTTTCGGTTTTATGGTAGTGATCTTTATGGGAGCACTGCTCCTCATGCTTCCCATATCAACCAAAGGACCAGGGGGAGCGCCCTTTTTAGACGCGCTGTTTACCTCTACATCTGCCGTATGTGTTACAGGGCTGATCGTACATGATACTGCGACCTACTGGACGGAATTTGGCCAGTTTGTGATCATTTCGCTGATTCAGGTCGGCGGTATGGGCGTAGTGACTGTGGCTGTGGCCGTGGCTATGGTGTCTGGAAAAAAAATCGGCCTGAGGGAACGAAGTACCATGCAGGATGCTATTTCTGCACCCAAGGTAGGAGGGATCGTCCGTTTTACGGGCTTTATCCTCAAAGGTACGTTTATCGTTGAGCTGACGGGCGCTGTCTTGATGGCGCCGCAGTTTATTAAGGATTTCGGCTTTGTTAAGGGAATCTGGTATGCAGTATTCCACTCGATTTCCGCATTCTGCAACGCAGGTTTTGACCTTATGGGCGTAAGAGAACCCTTTTCCTCTCTGACCCATTATGTGGGCCATCCGGTCATCAATTTTGCCATTATGATGCTGATTGTAGTGGGCGGTCTGGGCTTTCTCACATGGGAGGATATATGGGCCAACCGGCGGTGCTGGAGAAAATACAGGATGCAGAGCAAGGTGATTCTCACCACAACGGCTCTTTTGATCCTGATCCCGGCAGTGATTTTTTATTTTCTTGAATTTAACGGGCCTGAGTGGCAGGGACGGGGCGCGCGTATCTGGGCTTCTTTATTCCAGTCTGTAACGCCCAGGACTGCGGGATTTAACACGGTGGATCTGACAGCCATGAGCGAGCCGGGACAGCTTCTTACAGCGATTTTGATGCTCATAGGAGGTTCGCCGGGGTCTACGGCAGGCGGTATGAAAACGACTACTCTGGCAGTGCTTTTGCTGTCCGGCTGGGCAGTATTTTACCGCAAGGAGGATACGCAGTGCTACGGGCGGCGTATTTCAGAGGAAACCGTGCGTTATGCGGCGGTTGTAATGATGATGTATATCACACTCTGTATCGGAGGCGCGCTTGCTATCAGTTATCTGGAAGGCCTTCCTATCTTAACCTGTATTTACGAAACAGCCTCTGCCATTGCTACGGTAGGATTGACCCTTGGCATTACGCCGGAGCTGGGAACGACATCACGGATCATACTGATTCTTTTAATGTATTGCGGAAGAGTAGGAGGACTGACACTGGTCTATGCGGCTATTTCCGGAGTGAAGCCTCATGTTTCAAGGTTGCCCCAGGAAAAGATTACTGTGGGATAAAAGAAAGGGAAATGACTTATGAAATCAATTTTACTTATTGGACTGGGCCGTTTCGGCCGTCATGTGGCAGAAAAATTATACGAGCTGGATCATCAGGTTATGGCGGTAGATAAGCAGGAGGACCGCGTGGAGGCGGTTATGTCATATGTAACCAATGCCCAGATCGGAGACAGCACCAATATGGAGTTTTTGGAAACACTTGGCGTAAGCAATTTTGATGTGTGCATTGTCGCCATTGCCAGCGACTTCCAGAGCTCTCTGGAGACAACGGCTTATTTAAAGGATCTGGGGGCCAAGATGGTGGTTTCCCGTGCTTCCAGAGATGTACACGCCCGGTTCCTGCTGCGGAATGGTGCAGATGAGATCGTCTACCCGGAAAAGCAGGTGGCAAACTGGACAGCTATCCGCTACAGCTCAGAGCATATATTTGACTATGTGCAGCTCAGTGACACTCACGCTATTTTTGAGATTGAAATGCCTCAGAACTGGGTGGGAAAGACCATCGGACAGGTAGACATACGAAAGAAGTTCAATATCAATATCATGGCTCTGAAGCGGGATGGAAAGCTGGATATGGCGATCCGGCCAGATACCATGCTTACCGATGATGCGACCATGCTGGTTCTGGGTGAGAGCCGTGATATCCAGAAATGTTTTAAGATATGAAACCATTTTCCCGTAGAACACACAGCATTATAAGAGATGGGGGACGGGCTGCGGGAATTCTGATCGCGGCTACGCTGGTGGGACTCCTTTTTTCAGGGCTTAAGATCCCGGAGGCGAATATTATCGCCGTGTACATCCTGGGTGTGCTGATTATATCTATTATTACAAGCAGCTGGATGTACAGTTTTCTGGCCTCTGTGATCAGCGTACTGGCCTTTAATTTTTTGTTTACAATCCCGCGTTTTACCCTGCGGGCCTATGACCCCAGCTATCCGGTGACCTTTGGCATCATGTTTCTGGTAGCCCTTATTACCGGTTCTCTGGCCTCCCGGATGAAGGAATATGCCAGGGAGTCCGCCCAGGCGGCCATGCAGATTGAAAAGGAGCAGCTTCGGGCTGACCTTCTTCGGTCCATTTCCCATGATTTGCGCACTCCTCTTACCTCTATTTCCGGAAATGCCAGCAACCTGCTTTCCAATGAAAATGAATTCAGCCAAGAGACGCGGATGCAGATCTATGGGGACATTTATGATGATTCCATGTGGCTGATCAAGCTGGTGGAAAATCTGCTGTCTGTCACACGGATTGAGGACGGACGGATGGATCTTCGGATGTCTGCAGAGCTTATGGATGAGGTCATTGCCGAGGCGATGCGCCATACGGATCGGAACCGGGACGGACGGAAGATCGAGGTAAGCAGTGATGAGGAGTTTATTTTGGGAAAGATGGATGCCAGGCTGATTGTCCAGGTAGTGATCAATCTGGTGGACAATGCTGTAAAATATACGCCTGAGGGAGCCCAAATCCGGATCCATACAGGAAAAAAGGACGGTATGGTGGTGGTGTCGGTCAGCGATACAGGTCCTGGAATACCGGATGAACAGAAATCAAAAGTATTTGATATGTTTTATACAGGAACAAACCGGGCGGCGGACGGACGCAGGAGCCTGGGACTGGGGCTGGGACTGTGCAGATCCATTATCCGGGCGCACGGGGGAGAAATATGGGTATCAGACAATAAGCCCCAGGGGGCTGTATTTACATTTACACTGCCTGCAGAGGAGGTAACACTGCATGAATAAACCATTAATTTTAGTGGTCGAGGATGACGCTCCGGTGCGCAATCTGATCACTACCACATTAAAAGCAAACGATTACCGGTTCCAGACAGCAGCAAACGGAGAAGCGGGAGTTCTGGCAACCGCTTCCCAGAATCCCGATATTATCCTGCTGGATCTGGGACTGCCTGATATGGACGGCATGGAGGTCATTAAAAGGGTACGCAGCTGGTCGAATGTTCCCATTATTGTGATCAGTGCCAGAAGCGAGGATACGGATAAGATCGACGCTCTGGATGCGGGGGCAGATGATTATCTGACGAAGCCCTTTTCCGTTGAGGAGCTTCTTGCCAGACTGCGCGTCACCCAGAGGCGTCTGGCAGTTATGAACGGCGACGGGGCGGGAAGAGAATCCGTATTTACAAACGGAAGGCTGCGGATCGACTATGGAGCAGGCTGCGCTTATCTGGGAGAGAAGGAAATGCACTTAACGCCGATCGAGTATAAGCTGCTCTGCCTCATGGCCCAGAACGTGGGAAAGGTCCTGACCCATACTTATATCACGCAGAAGGTATGGGGAAGCAGCTGGGATAATGATATCGCCTCCCTGCGGGTATTTATGGCAACTCTGCGTAAAAAGCTGGAGAGCGAGCCCGATTCCCCCCAGTATATCCAGACCCATATCGGAGTGGGGTATCGGATGATGAAGGTGGAATAAAGCTGCGCACCGGACTTCAGGATACGCCGGAGGCGGTGCAAAATGCAGAGACGAGAAGGAGTTTTTTCTTGACATTCTCCTGAAATGCACTAATATTGTAAGTGTTTACATTTTATAGTATGAAAGAGAATGACAAGGGAGAACACAGTATGACAAAGGATATGACGACCGGAAAAATAATGCCCATGCTGGTGCAGTTCACAGTTCCGCTTGTGCTGGGGAATTTATTCCAGCTGACATACAATGCGGTGGACAGTATCATCGTGGGCCATTTTGTTGGAAAAGAGGCACTGGCGGCTGTGGGAATCTGCAATCCCATTACCACTCTGATGATCCTTTTTCTCAACGGACTGTGCATGGGAGCAGCCATCCTTATGGGAACGCAGTACGGAGCCAGGGATTATGATACGCTTCACCGGCAGATCAGTACAACCATGATATCGGGAATGGTATTTTCCATCATTCTGACCCTGATCTGTGTTATATTTGCAGAACCGATCCTCATGCTCATGCAGGTTGATCCGTCGATCATGCAGATGACAAAGGAGTATCTGCGGATCATTTTCTGGGGTCTGATGTTTACCTTTTTATATAACTTTTTTTCCAGTACTTTAAGGGCTCTGGGGGACAGCAATACGCCCCTTTATTTTTTGATTATCAGTGCAGTATTAAACATTTTCGGCGATCTGTTTTTTGTAGTCGTATTAAGGGCCGGAAGCAACGGCTGCGCCATTGCCACTGTAATCAGCGAGGCTCTTTGCTGCCTGTTTTGTATGATTTATATACAAAAGAAGGTACCAATGCTGCGGCTGGGGAAAAAATGGCTGGTGTTTGACCGGAAGCTGCTGAAGCGCACGATTTCCTATGGATGGGCTTCCGCCATGCAGCAGGCTACCGTTCAGCTGGGAAAGCTGGGAATACAGGCTATTGTAAATACCATGGGAGTATCGGTGGCAGCTGCTTTTGCAGTCGTAAACCGGATCGATGATTTCGCCTATACGCCGGAGCAGAATATCGCCCACGCTATGACCGCTCTTATGGCCCAGAATAAAGGCGCAGGAAAGAAGGAACGTATGAGGGAAGGCTTCCGCTGCGGAATGAAGCTGGAGCTGATTTACGGCGTGGCTGTGTTTGCTGTCTGCTTTCTCTTTGCACGGCCCTTGATGCTGCTCTTTGTAAAGGATGAGGAGGTCATCCGCCATGGAGTAAGCTATCTCCATCTGATCGCAGCCATGTATCTGCTTCCTGCAGCTACTAACGGTATCCAGGGCTATTTCAGAGGGATTGGCGATTTGAAGATTACCCTCATCAGCAGCTTTATCAATATGGGTGTGCGGGTACTGGCAGCACTGCCGCTGGTATTCCTGATGGGAATGGGAATTGAGGCCCTTCCTCTGGCCTATATGGCAGGCTGGATCGGAATGCTGATTGCAGAGGTTCCGCTGCTGGTGCGGACTTACCGGAAGGGAATGGATGGGAATTGATACTTGATTTTTGGATGGAAATCATGTATGATATAAAACAGGCTGTGAGAGAAAATGCAGCCTGTCTTGTCTTTTGGCTTTGAGGCTGAGAGATGAGTGGAGTTGTTTCCGTAGCTCAGTTGGATAGAGCGACCGCTTCCTAAGGGCTTGTTGGAGCAATCGCCCAACACTGAAAATTTTATATACGTCCATGTACCTCAGTAGGATAGAGGGTTCGCCTCCTAAGAATATGTTATAACGACCGCCTTTCGGGCAAAGGCGATTGACATTGAGTAAGTTTAAGACTAAAATTGAATAGATTTTAAAGATGTTTCCGTAGCTCAGCTGGATAGAGCGACCGCCTCCTAAGCGGTAGGTCGGGTGTTCGAATCACCTCGGGAACGCCAAAAACTCCGCCGGAAAACCCAGTAAAATCAAGGGTTTCCGGCGTTTTTTCATTTTTACGGAAAAAGTGAAAAATCGTAAAATTCACAGATTTTCATTAGCAAAATCTCCGTCAGCTAATGGAAATTAGGACGAATGTCGTCCGCCTTTCAGGTGAACGACTTGCTAATAAAAATTAGCAGGATTTTCGCTATTTTGCTAATGAAAATGCCCTCTCTGCTAATGGCAGAAAAATTCGAGCAAAATTCCTGCTAATGAATAAGGCGTTCGTTACCCTGTTAATTCGTTCATTTAGGGGTGGTCAAGCGACAATCGCACACTACTTCTATGCCATTTCTTATTATATAATTGCGGTAACAGGAGGTGGTTGTTTTGAAAGAACAAAAATATCATTTATACCTTTCCAAGGACGAATACAGCGAAGTGCTGCAATCACTTATCCGTTTGAAGAACAGCCTGATAGCACAAGGCAGATACACGGACGCAGCAGATGATATTCTTTGCAAGGTGCTTTCAGCCAAGAAAAGAAAGTTCAAAATCAAATATATCTGAACACGAATAAAGACCGCCTACACTTTTGTAAGCGGTCTTTGCTAATTTAGAGTAAGTTAGACAAATTGGAATTTGTCAATACCTATTACCATAAAGATATTTATTTGAAATTCTCTTTTGTGTTTCCAAATATTTTGTAACGTTTTCATCATAATCAGGATAATTATAACCAAGTGAATCTGCCACTTTTTTAGATATTTTTTTGAACAAACATAGACACAAATCAAACGATTTCCACATTTCTTCATACGAACTCATTGAATATGTATTTAGTAAGTTATCCCACAATTCTTTTGAAATATGCTTATCTAAAAATTTATAGTTTTTACCCAAACTGAAATTAAATCCTTTTTCAGTACCGACATACCAACTAATCATCCTAAGAAGCTCATGACGTAATACTTCATTCATATGGTCTATTGCAAATAGTATTTCACCACGAAGTAAGCCCTTGGATACATATGTTGCAACATTCCAAAATTCGTTACAACAGTCATCAAACTTTCTTTCTGTTGGACACTTAATGTAATAATCTTCATCTGTGGGAACTATTTCTGTTTTAATCATATTATCTTTATCTAACATGATTTTTACAAGTTTATCGCGAGTAAGATACTCCTCAAGCATTGAAACAGGTAACAAAGTTAAATCAATCTTTACACCATCATCAAAAAGCATTATATAAGAAAATCCTTTTTCTTCTGGAGGAAATAATTCCATATCTTCAGGTTTTTGCATCATAATTCTGTTACCAAAAACACTAAGCCAGTCATCGCTTTTCAAAAATTCTCCCATATCTATAACAAAAAAAGTAATATCATAATCTTGAAGATTGTCTTTTGGTATATTAACATTAGTGCGAGACCCCTCAAGAGTTACAATTCTAATTCTCTCATCTTGAAAAGCAAAATTCAAAACTAAATCGTATATTTCTTTTTCAGTCCTCATTTCATTCACCTCAATAAAATTATATCACAAAAAAAGATTGATTCTAACTGTTCTTATAATTTGATAACCGCATCAAGGCAGAGCGTAAGTGCATATTCGTATGCATTACCGCCCCAGTTTCTTTCGTCGTATTTGTCAACATCTGCAAGACTGTCTGCGGTATAAAGTATCATACCCCAGGTTGCCCCTCTGAAATCAGCACAGGCCGCCAGAGCAGAACATTCCATTTCTACAACTGCACAGCCTTCACTTTTGCGATAAGCCACCTTTTCTTTGGTTTCACGGAAAAATCCATCCGTTGACCAGGTTATAACCTCCTGATATTTCATACTATGCTCAAGAATGGTTTCTTCAATTGCTTTTCTTGCCTTCTCGCTGATTTCCACAAATCGAGAAGGGGGCGCATAGTGATAAGATGTTCCCTCATCACGCAGAGCCTTGTTTGGTACGAGGAATGTACTTTCGGGGAACTTTTCCAGAGCACCGCAACTACCTGCCGAGATTACCTCTCTTACACCATAACCAATCAGCCAATCAAGTATCTGTGTGGCTGCTGCCGCACCAACGGGTGCTTGACAAAGCACAATGTCCTCACCCTTGTATTTGGTGATGTAAATGGGATAATGCTTCGTTGCACTCTCAAAAGTGGATACCTGTTTGGTATCACTTTTACTGGCATATTCATCTATGTAAGCACCAAGAAATGCGAACACACATTTCTTGGGTAAGTTCAAACCAAGATTTTCATGAGTGGGATTAAGAACTGCTGTCTGCTCTGTATCAAACTTTGAAAAAACACCCCCCAAAAACGCTCTCCCATTTCAAACAAGTGAAGGGGTTAATTCCGAGCCACGAAAAGGTCAGCCCTTTCACTTGTATTTTGACAACTGAATAAACCATTCACTAAGACTTTAATTCTGATGATTTTAGCCACCTTATCGGGTACGCCGTGACTTCTGCATTGCAGAACAGCGAGAACTCCCGGTATAGGTAACAGGTTGCCCCTGTTACGGCGATGACAGTCAGAAGGATAATGATACTTCTCTACGGAGCTGGCGGAGTACCCGGCAGAGGTGAAATTCCTATGATACAGATTAGCAGTCTGTTCCTTAGTGACTTCCCGTGAGCTTATTGCTCGGCAAGGGGTGTTGAGAACAAATATTGCCCGACCGGTTAGGAAATGAGCCGGTCAAGTACATAGCCATACTGCGATGGCTATGAATTTCACGAAAGGAGGACGCACAAAGTGTCGAACTGCAAAACGATTGCGATATGCAATCAAAAAGGCGGAGTTGGAAAGACGACCACTACGGTAAACCTCGGCGTCGGTCTTGCAATGCAGGGAAAGAAAGTGCTGCTCATAGACGCAGACCCACAGGGCGACTTAACCACTTGTCTCGGTTGGCAGGATACAGACAACTTGGGTATCACGCTTGCAACGAAACTCACAGATGTCATAAATGAAACGATGAATGACCCTACGGTCGGTATTCTGCACCACGACGAAGGTGTTGACCTTATTCCGGCAAACCTTGAGCTTTCAGCAATGGAGTTTAACCTTGTCAACGCAATGAGCAGAGAGACGGCATTGAGAAACTATCTCAGCGAAGTGAAGGAGAAATACGACTATATCTTAATAGATTGTATGCCTTCCCTCGGAATGGTAACAATCAATGCTCTATCTGCGGCAGACAGCGTAATAATTCCTGTTCAGGCTCAGTATTTACCGGCAAAAGGTATGACGCAGCTTGTTCAGACCATTTCACGAGTTAAGAAGCGTATCAATCCGGGCTTAAAGATTGACGGTATGCTTCTCACTTTGGTGGATAGCCGTACCAACCTCGCCAAAAGCACGGTAGAAGCTCTGAGAGAGAACTTCGGTAGTCAAATCAAGATGTATCGAACATATATCCCGATTGCCGTAAAAGCCGCAGAGACTTCTTCCAAAGGCAAGAGCATTTTTGCCTACGAACCGGGCAGCACGGTGTCAAAAGCGTACACCGAATTTACAAAGGAGGTGTTAGCCGATGGCAGGAAGAAAGAGCGACTTCACTCTCACGAAGCTCGATGACTTATTCTCGACGCAGGAACAGAGAGATGAAGAAAAACTTTCAAAAATCCGAGATATTCCCTTGACTGAGATTGACGATTTCCCCGACCACCCTTTTAAGGTGCGTGATGACGAGGATATGGCACAGCTCATTGAGAGTATTAAGGAACGAGGGGTAATCACTCCGGCGACGGTAAGGCAGAAAGAGGACGGCAGATACGAACTCATATCGGGACACAGACGAAAGCGAGCCTGTGAGCTTGCCGGGTTTGATACTCTCCGTTGTGAGGTCGTTGAACTGAACCGAGACGAAGCCACGATTTTAATGGTTGAGAGCAACTACCAAAGGTCGCAGATACTTCCCTCGGAAAAAGCCTATGCCTACAAAATGCGTTTGGAAGCATTGAGCAGACAAGGCAAAAGAACAGACCTAACTTCCGACCCAGTGGGTTGGAAGTCAAGCGGAAAAGAAACAGCACAACTAATTGGAGAGCAGTCGGGTGACAGTCAAACCCAAGTTCGCAGATATATTCGCCTTACAAACCTTGTTCCCGAACTTTTGGAATATGTTGATGAGGGGCGAATTAAAATGCGACCGGCGGTTGAATTGTCTTTTCTCGATGAGGACAGTCAGCGTGATGTGGTTGATGAAATCGACCTGAACGACGCAACCCCGTCCCACGACCAAACAATCCGTATGCGAAAGTTCTTTGAGGAGGGCAAGCTCACAACCGAAGCAATCCAAGCGATTATGTCGGAGGAAAAACCAAACCAAAGGGAGAAAATTGTTTTGAGGGGCGATAGGGTTCGACAGCTTATCCCGAAGAATATTCCCATAAGCCAAACGGAGGATTTTGTGTGCAAGGCATTGGAGC
>NZ_JBBKBT010000024.1:0-14528 GCF_037890305.1 Enterocloster sp. HCN-30185 | reverse complement strand
GAGAGCTTCGGGGGAAATGTTTCTGGTGTGGCTATGGAATTTAAGCTTCTGGGGCTTGAAAATATCACGAAGATTAAAACCCGATATTATAAAAAAGGGCTTCGCAAACGTCTGAGGATCTTTGCAGGGTGGCTTTACACGAGCAGGCAGATCACAGTTAACACAGCAGGAATCACCCCTACGTTTACCAGGGCGTTGCCGAAGAACCTTCTGGAGATCAGTCAGATTGTGGCGAATCTGTGGGGGAAGGTCAGCCGGAAAACACTGCTTTCTCAGATCCCCTTTGTGGGCGATGTGGACGAGGAACTCGCGGCAGTAGAAAAGGAGGCAGAAGAAGCTGTCAAACAGCAGCAGACCATGTTTGGCCTGGGAAGCAATACGCCGCCCGAAGATCCGGAGGATGTAGATGAGTAGCCTGAAATACTGGGAGAAGCGACAGGCGCAGCGGATGTTTGAATATATGCAGTCAGCAGAGGATACAGCAGACGAGATATCAAAGCTGTACCAGAAGGCGTCCGGATATATATCCCATGAGCTGGACCGTATTTTTGAGAGATATAAACGCAAGCACCATTTAACGGATGCGGAAGCATACAGGCTTTTGAATACACTGGGGGATAAAACCTCTCTTGACGGACTAAAACAGGCACTCAAGGTTCCGGGAAGAGGGCAGACAGCCGCAGACCTGCTGGCAGAACTGGAAAGCCCTGCTTACCAGGCAAGGCTGGAACGTCTGCAGCAGCTTCAAAACCAGATCGACCTTACTATGCAAGAGATTTATAACCAGGAAAAAGTGAGGAATACCAGCCATTATGTGGATCTGGCGAATGAGGCGTATTATAAAAGCATTTTTGATATCCAGCAGCGTACAGGGATGGGATTTTCTTTTTCTCTGATTGACCCCAAAGTGATTGAGACTGTAATCAACAGTAAGTGGTCTGGGGAAAATTACTCGAAACGAATTTGGAACAATACGCAGGCTCTTGCAAAGGATTTGAAGCAGGAATTGCTTGTAAGCTTGGTAACTGGTCGCACTGACCGGGAAACAGCTGATATCATTGCCAATAAGCACGCTCAGGGAGCCAGCAATGCCCGCAGGCTGGTGCGGACGGAATCCTGTAATCTTGCAAACCAGATGGAGATGCTGTCTTATGAGGAGTGTGGGATTGAGACTTATATTTATGTGGCTACGTTGGATTTGAAGACCTCCGAGGAATGCCGCAGGCTGGACGGGAAGCGCTTCCCTGTTGCAGAGCAGCAGCCAGGGAAGAATTGTCCTCCTATGCATCCGTGGTGCCGGTCAACAACCATCTGTGATATTTCTGCTGAGGAACTGGCTCAGATGAAACGCCGGGCCAGAGATCCGGAAACAGGGAAAACAATTACGGTTCCGGCGGATATGACGTATGATGAGTGGTATCGTAAAAATGTGAAGGGAAGAGCTCAGGCTGAGTATAAAGAAACAGCAGTTAAAAATCACAGCACGGACCGAAAACAATATGAAAGATACAAAGCAGTTTTGGGAGACGATATTCCAAAATCACTGGATTCTTTCCAGAAAATAAAGTATACTGATAAAAAGAAATGGGATACGCTTAAATATGAATACCGGATTGTTAACCAGTATGATGTGGTATCGGGAAGTGTACCTCCCCAAAAGATTGTGGGGCTACACGAAAAAAATCAGCAGTTTAGGAATGAATTTAAATCGGGTGTTGGGAAGAAAGGAAATGCCGCGGCTCTCGAATTTAATGGAAAGACGTATTACGCAAACAGCAGTATACAGAGTGCCGTAAGCAGAGGGTATTCAAAATATAAGGGAAACCCTGCTGATCTGATTTTATTAAAACCTAAAACAGAAAGAGCTTTTAAAACGTTTCCCGTAAAATCATCTTCTTCACCTTATGGTTCTTGGGATCGATGTATAGACAGTGAAGCAAAGCTGATGGAATTTTTACATGACAGCAATGACGGGAGAATATCAGAAGCTTACTTGCTGTCTGATTTCCCCATGTGTGACAGCTGTAAAAATGTATTGGAACAATTTAAGCAGCATGACAGCAATATCCATTTAAATGTAGTTGAAAGGAAAAAACATGGAAGCACTTGAAGATATTAAAGACTATATTGATGATGCGTTTGATGTGTGGCCGGATCTTGAATGCGGACTGGATGGTTTGCTGGGGTATGTAGGTGAGTATAATGAGTGTTTTAATACCGGAAAAGAAAATGTGGATTGGGCAGAACACATTATTCTGTTTTCATATGCGGCGTTGAAAAGGGGGTATGATTTACATTTGGAAATAAAAGAAGAGTGCCGAAGGGCAGTGAAATATCTGGAGAAGGTGAAGGTGTCAGTTCTCGAAACTGAAATTCAGTTTTTGCGAAAAAAAGGAATTTAAAATTGAATCAATAGAAGTACAAAAACCACCAGTCAGTAATGGCCGGTGGTATTTTTATACGCAAAATTAAGGAGGAATCACAATGGGAAGTCAGGAATTTTTAAACATCTGCAAGGCCAAGGTAGCAGAGTATCACAACCAGAAGAAGGATAAGACAGACGCAACTCCGACTATGACGGTGAATGATGTGTTTGTGGTCTGGTACAGCAAGAGCCTTCAGAATCACAAGGCTCTGCTCAGTACGCCTGTATCTGATGGTATGTATTATGAGCTGACTTACAACGGCGATAAGAATGAGCTGTACTTTGATGCCTATAAGAAGTGGGAAAATATCTGTTATCCCATGTAATGGGCGTTGCGACGTCGCAACAGGAAGGAGCACACAATGAGTAGATTGTTAAGATGGCTGAAACAGTTCTTTTGCAGAACAAAGCCTGGATGTGAACATCAGTATAGAAAGCACTGGTGCCGCCGTCATGGCCCTTATGGCGGCTATGTGAGGCGGTGCGTTAAGTGCGGAAAAATTGAATAAGTCATAGAAAGATTTAAGATAGTCATAGAATTAGTCATAGACACGCAGGCAGAGGTCTGGGTGTTATTTTTATGCTCCGAAATGAGCCTAAACTACGCAATGGCTTGGACTTAACTGGATGGGCTGGGGCAGAGAGGAGTAAGAATGAAAAGACGTACATTAGAAACAAAACGGATTCCCATGATGCTGCAGTTATTTGCAGAGGGCGGCAATACTTCTGGAGCAGAGGGCGGTGATGGGACAGGAGGAGCAGGCACCGACGGATCAGGAGGAGATAACCAGCCTTCTTTTGATGATCTGTTAAAGGACGGCTATCAGGCAGAGTTTGACCGGAGAGTGCAGAAAGCAATCGACACTGCCTTAACCAATGCAAAAGAGAAATGGCAGACGCTGACGGATGATAAGCTGTCTGAGGCAGAAAAGTTAGCTAAGATGACCAAAGAGGAAAAAGCGCAGTATATGCAGCAGAAAAAGGAGAAGGAGTTGGCTGACCGGGAAGCGGCTGTGACACGGTCAGAGCTGATGGCGCAGGCGAAGAATACGCTGGCAGAAAAGAAGCTTCCTGCAGGGCTCGCAGGGGTGTTAAATTACACAGACGCAGATTCCTGCAATCAATCCATTTTAGCTGTGGAAAAGGCATTTCAGGAGGCGGTACAGGCTGCGGTGGAAGAACGCTTAAAAGGTGGAAATCCACCTAAGAAGGCGCCTCAGGGGGATCCAATGGAAGAACTGGAGAAAGAAATTTATAACGCTATGAAAGGATGATGTGAATTATGGCAATCAATACACTTGCAACTGCAACTTTATTTCAGTCCAATTTGGACAAGATTGCGATCCAGGACGCTGTTACAGGCTGGATGGATGCAAATGCCGGGCAGGCAATCTACAATGGTGGTGCAGAGGTAAAAATCCCCAAGATGACAGTACAGGGAATGGCGAACTATGACCGTGACAAAGGCTATGTTCAGGGCGGCGTGACGCTGGAATACGAGACCCGGAAAATGACTCAGGACCGTGGCCGCAAGTTCCAGCTGGATGCAATGGATGTGAACGAAAACAATTTTGTGACAACGGCATCCTCTGTTATGGGAGCATTCCAGAGAGAACACGTAATCCCGGAGATTGACGCATACCGCCTGTCAGCCCTTGCTACGCAGGCCATTGGATACCAGAGCGGGGCTTTGGTTGAGTATGACTATACTCCGGCAGAGGGAACTGTGCTCCGCAAGATTAAAGAGGGAATCAGGGCGGTCCGGGATAATGGATACAACGGCCCTCTGGTGATTCATGCAATTTCAGAAGTAACAATGGAACTGGAAATTGCCCTTTCCGGTAAAATTTCCGCAGTTGACTTTGCAAAAGGCGGAATCAATACCAGGGTTCCGGCTGTAGACGGTGTGCCGATCATCGAAACACCGGCCAATCGTATGTATACCGCCATTAAGATTAACGATGGAACAACTGGAGGCCAGGAAAAAGGCGGATACGAAAAGGGAGAAACGGCAAAGCAGATCAATTTTATGATCCTTCCCAGAACCACCCCCATTGCGATCACCAAGCAGGATAAAATGAAAATCTTTAGCCCGGATGAAAACCAGGACGCAGATGCATGGAAAATGAATTACCGCCGGTTCCATGATATCTGGGTATTGGATAATCGGTTAAATTCCATCTGGGTGAACGTTAAGGAGGCGAAAGGATAATGAGATACATCCGAGGAAATGTTGAGAGAGAGGCAGGGACGAAAGAAATGTGTTCCCGTTTGGAGGCAGAAGGGTTTAAAAAAGTCATTCCGGAGCAGCAGGCGGAAGGGCAGTCGCCTGAGGAAGAAACGATTCCCTTAGAACAGATGAGCGCAGTACAGTTGAAGGAATATGCAAAAAGCAAGGGGATCGAGGGCGCAAACAGCCTCACAAAGGCAGAGCTTCTGGCAGTATTGAAGGAAGTGGATTAAATGGACCAGCTTGCGTGGTTAAGTAAGATGACTGGGGAGAGCGATGAAGAATTGCTCTCCCTTCTCTTATCGGATGCGGAGGAATTTGTGCTGGGTTATACAAACCGTAGGGAGGTACTTCCGGAGTTAAAGAAGCCCATTCGGGACCTGGCCCTGATTGCTTATAACCGCATGGGGACGGAAGGGGAGACCGGACGGAGCGGAGGCGGGGAATCGTATACGTTTGATGCTGCCCCGAAACAGGTCTATGATGTGCTGAACCGGTACCGTCTGGCAAGAGTAGGAGGCAAAAGATATGAGGTTAAAACGCAGCAGGGTGAAGCAGTTTTGCCACAGGGCAGCCGTTCCTAAAAAAGACCCGGAAGGAAGCTCATATGTGGAATATGCCCCAGCAGGCACATTTCGGGCAGAGGAGTGGCCGGGAGGCGGAAAGCTTCAGGCCGAGAGGTATGGACAGCGGCTGTCAAATATACGGAACCTTCGGATTGACGGCAGGTACAGGGAGATATCTGATTCCGGAAAGGTGTGTTACCAGATAGAAGGAGGCCCGATGATTTCTGCGGATGATGGTATTTGTTTTAATGTACCGGGAAGCCAGGAGCCAGATTACCGTATAGTGGCTATTTACCCTTATCGCTTCCTCACACTGGAGGTAGAAAAACTATGATCGAAGGCCACAAGGAATTAGGACGGAAATTTGCGACGTTGGAGCAGATTGCAGACCAGCAGATGGAGAGAATTGTAAAAAATCAGCTGAAGCACGTACAGGCAGCGGCGAAACTGCTCTGCCCGGTAAGCCAGGGGGAGTTAAGGAACAGCATCCGGTCCAGTGTCCAGCGTGTGGATGACCGGGTTGTAGGGACGGTATATACCAACAAAGCATATGCCCCGTATGTGGAATTTGGTACTGGCCCAAAGGGAGAGGCAGACCATGCCGGGATTTCCCCTGCCGTTTCCCCGGCTTACAGCCAGTCTCCTTGGTGGATCCATGAAAGCCAGATAGATAAGGAGACGGCGGAGAGATATCACTGGTTTTATCTGGATACGCCGAACGGACGTTTCTACCAGTGCACGGGCCAGCCGGCGCAGCCCTTCATGTATCCGGCCCTGAAAGATAATGAGGAGCGTATTGTGCGTAATATGCAGAACCATATTGCGAGAGAACTGAGAAAGGAAAGCAAATGATTAATGTAAAAGATCAGGTATATCAGGCCCTGCTTGCAGTATCGGAGAATGTAACGGATTGTTACCCGAAAAACTGGGAGCAGGATCTGGCAATCCAGTACATGGAGGAAGACAACCGGGTGATTGAGTACACAGATATGAAAGAGCAGAAGGCGTACGTGCGGTACCGGATTGATATCTGGAACAGGAGAAGTACTTCCGCTGCTGCCGTAGCTGTGGATGCTGCAATCGCTGCGTTGGGATTAAAGAGGACGCAGTGCCAGGATGTGGATGATCCCAGCGGAATGAAGCATAAACAGATGAGATATGAGATGGTTATTGATGTGGAGACCGGACAGGTCTACCATACAGCATAAGAAATGAGGTGAAATGTATGCTGGCAAACGGATCAAAACTGGGATACAAAAAGAAAGGTTCTGAGGAAGAGTATAAAGACCTTCCCGGCCTGAAGGAAATCCCGGAAATGGGTATTGAGCCTGAAAAGGTGCAGAATACCTGCCTTACGGATAAAGTCCATCAGTATGAGAATGGGATCGGTGATGCGGGGGATCTGACTTACAAATTCAAATATGACAATTCAAAGGCAGACTGCCCATACCGTGTTATGAGGGCCGCCCAAAATTCCGGGGAAGTGCTGTCATTCAAGGAAACACTGCTTGATGGTACGGAAACTGAATTTGATGGGCAGGTATCGGTCAAGAGGACCGGCGGCGGAGTAAATGGCGTGATTGAGTTCAATCTGTCAATTTCGCTGCAGAGTGATCTGAAAGTAACTGATCCGGTATAAAAGAAAGAGGAGGAAACGCAATATGTCACAGTTATTTGGTATGGATGAGGAACTGGAGAACGAAGGAAAAAACAAGGTAGAAACCATAGAGGAGATCAAAACCAGGAAACGCCCCTTTGCGTATTGGAAGGTGGGGGATAATGAGTTAAAGCTTAAGCTCACAACCGCCCAGGTCTGCAAGCTGGAGGAAAAGTACAGGACAAACCTTCTCTCCCTTCTTACCGGCGGCAGTGATATCCCGCCTCTTGGGATCATGCTCACTGTGATCCAGATGGCTGCCATCCCGTGGAGCCATGGATTAAAGCTTAAGCACCTGCAGTCCATGTTCGATCAGTATGTGGAAGAAGGCGGTACCCAGATCACACTGTTTGCAGATGTTATCATGGATATCCTGATCGTAAGCGGTTTTTTTACGGAGAACCAGAGGGAGGAAGTACAGGAGAAGCTGGAGGACGCAAAGATCAACCTGTAACCCTGACAGATCTGGTCTGGGAACTGTATCCGATCGCCTTGGACTGTGGAATCCGGCCGGATGACTTTTGGTGTTATTCGGTCGGGGAGATCCGTGACCTGATGGAATCCTATGCACGGAGGGAGCGGAGCCGGATGAAGGAGCGTATTTCTGCCCGGTTCCAGACCGCTTCCCTGATCGGGCTCCATATGCAGAAGCTGTTTGATGATAAGGATGAAATCCATATCCCCCATACCTGGGAGGTATATCCAGAGCTGTTTGCCGGGGAACAGAGGGTGTGGGAAGAACAGCGAAAGAAGGAGCAGCTGGAGCGGGCAAGGGCGTCCCGAAAGGAATATGCCGCAAGGTACAATGAAATGCGCAGGCAGGGCCTGTGTTGAGAAAAAACAGACAGGAAAGGTGGTGAGGATAACGGACGGAAGTGGGATTACTCTGGAGAAATTAAAGGTTATCATTGAAGCATATACGAAGCCTTACAGGGAGCAGATGGAAAAGGTAAGGGCACAGACTTCCCAGGTAGCAGACAGGGTAGAACGTCAGACAGCCAGGATTTCCCAATCATGGAAGAAGGTAGGGGCTGTGGTTGCTTCGGTATTAAGTATTGGAGCAATCGTGGCATTTGGAAAATCCTGTATTGATCTGGGAAGCAATCTGGCGGAAGTACAGAACGTTGTAGATGTGACCTTTGGCTCCATGTCCGGCAGGGTGGACGCTTTTGCGAAAGACGCGGCAAAATCGTTTGGTCTGTCGGAGACGATGGCTAAAAAGTATATGGGTACCTACGGCGCGATGGCAAAATCCTTCGGGATCGCGGGAAATGCAGGCTATGAGATGTCGGCTGCGATCATGGGGCTTACCGGTGATGTAGCATCCTTTTACAATCTGTCCCAGGATGAGGCTTACACGAAGCTGAAATCAATCTTTACGGGAGAAACAGAAAGCTTAAAGGACCTGGGCGTGGTTATGACTCAGACGGCCCTTGACCAATACGCACTGAATGAGGGGCTTGGAAAGACAACCAATAAGATGACCGAGCAGGAGAAGGTACTGCTCCGATACCGGTTTGTCATGTCCCAGCTGTCGGATGCTTCCGGTGACTTTGCCCGGACAAGCAATTCCTGGGCCAATCAGGTGCGGGTCCTCCAGCTGCAGTTTGAGTCCTTAAAGGCAACTATTGGACAGGGTCTTATCAATGTATTTACCCCGGTTATTACCGTAATCAATGCGATTTTGGAGAAGCTCCAGACATTGGCTAACTATTTTAAGGCATTTACAGAAGCCATTTTCGGTGATGCATCCGGAAACGCCGGAGGGGTATCCGGTTCCATGGATTCGGCTGCCGGATCTTCCGGGCAGATCGCAGACAACATGGGAAGCGCTGCGGGATCAGCCAAGGAACTCAACCGGCAGCTTGCCAAGTTCGATGAGCTGAACAACTTAAGCTCCAACCGTGGATCTGGAGGCGGTGGAGTTGGTGGCGGAGGAGGAATCCTTGAGGATTTGGATCTGGGAATGGAAAATGTACAGGCTCAGGCGGATCTGATATCCAGTAAGATCATTGATGCGTTTAAGGCTGGGGACTATTATTCCGTTGGTGCTTATATTGGAGCTGCCATTACAGACTCTCTTCGCAGTGTCAACTGGAATGAAGCGTATGAATCAGCAAGAGGGTTTGGAAGCGGCTTTGCCCGATTCTTAAATGGGCTTATTTCTCCGGAGCTGTTTGGTGAGGTAGGGATTACCATAGGTTCTGCTTTAAACACCGCACTATATGCTGGACTTGAATTTGGAAAAACGTTTGATTGGTCTGATTTTGGTCTATCTATAGCAGCAGGAATCAACGGATTCTTTTTGACGTTTGATTTCAGTTCGTTAGGAAGTACGTTTTCTGTATTTGTGATTGGGCTTCTCAATGCTCTTGCAACGGCTCTTGAAAATACCGATTGGTTCATGGTCGGCCAGAAGCTTGGCCAGTTTTTAGCAAGTCTTGATTGGAAAACAATCTTGGCAGAAGTTGGACGTATTATTATAGATGCGATAAGTGCAGGTATTAAATTATACGCTGGATTGGTTGAGGCAGCACCGATTGAAACAGCATTGATTACTGCTATACTCGGCTTTAAATTTGCGGGAATTGGTATAGGGATAGCAAAAAAAATAGGCGAATCTTTAGCAAAGCTTAAGATATCATTACCAGGATTACAGCTTGTATTAAATGGCGCTGTTACATTTTCAGCGGGTCTTCCTGCGCTTCAGGTAATTGGAAATGAGATAATTGATGCCATTGACATATTTATTCGTGAGAATTTCGGACAGAGCGTTTTAAACGCAATGGGAGAGGGCTTATTGATTGCAGAGGGTGCAGGTATAGGTGCATTCCTTGGCGGCCCTATAGGAGCCTTGATTGGCGCTATTGTAGCTCTTGTGATTGATACAGTTCAGGGTGGCGAATGGGTCACAAAACTCTGGAAAGGGATCGGAGATACTTTCTTTAACTGGGATTTTTCATCTTCTCTTTTGGAAAAGGCAAAGGGCTTTTTTGATAAGGCCTTTCAGGCTGACAATTTCCTTGAATTTGGTGAAAACATAATTGCAGGCCTTGCAGCAGGTCTTGCAGCAGGGGTATCTTTTTTGAGCGAACCCATTGTAGATCTGTTTAACTGGATCGTAGAAGGGATCTGTTCCATTTTTGGTATTGCATCTCCAGCAAAAAATATGGAGATATATGGACAGTATATCCTGGAGGGAATCATAGGCGGTTTTACTGCAACATTCCCGGAATGGACCGAATCCCTGAACCAGTGGTACAACGAGCATATAGCCCCATGGTTTACGTTGCAGAAGTGGAGCGAATTATACGAATCCATTAAAACCAGCCTGAAAACAAAGTGGCAGGAAACGGTGGGACAGTGGGATACAGATGTAAAGAACTGGTGGGACAGCCATGTTACCAAATGGTTTAAGGTGGAAACCTGGAAAGGAGTCTCATCTGGTATTAAAGATGGCCTAGAATCATCCTTTGATGCAGCTATTGAAGGGGTAAAGGCATTATGGAATAAATTCGCCAGCTGGCTGAATGAGAAACTTACCTTTACTATCGATCCTGTTACCATTATGGGGCAAACCCTCTATGAAGGCGGGGAGATCAACTTGGGTAAGGTTCCAACCTTTGCAGCCGGAGGCTTCCCAGATCGCGGCGAGCTGTTCATAGCCAATGAAGCAGGACCGGAGATGATCGGACGTTTTGGCCGCAGGTCTGCAGTGGCAAATCAGGACCAGATCACGGATGGAATTGCAACGGCCGTATATGCGGCAAATACGGAACAGAATCAGCTGCTGCGAGAACAGAATGACCTGTTGAGGGCAATTTTGGCAAAGCCTGGAGTCAATAAAGATGATGTGGTAGATCTTTGGAGATCCGGGGCTGGTGAGTACAGAAAGCAGACTGGGAGGCAGCTGGCCTTGGATTATTAAATACGGCGGGGCATTTGATGTCCCGCTTCTTTGCGTAAAAAATGAGGAGGTAGTACATTATGTCCGCATATCAGGGGTGGCTGTTAAAGTTTGACGGCCGCATATTTCCGGAAAAATATATTGCACATGGCTCCTACAATGCCACGCCGAACCAGAAGCAGGACGAGGATTCTTACCAGGATGGTTACGGAAGGCTTCATAGAAATGTACTCCCCCATACCAGAAGCAAGATCGAGTGGACAACGCCGTTTATGCATTTGGACAGCAAGATTGATATGCAGTCCTATTTTCCTGACCGTGTAACCATGGAAGTTGAGTATTGGAACGATGAAACGAACACATATACAAAAGGGACGTTTTATGTACCGGATATCCAATTCCCATATTATGATGCAAGCGGAACAGACATACGGTATAACCCTATCCGTATTGCGTTGATTGAGTACTAGGGAGGTGGTGGAGTGTTAGAGATTGCAGAGGAAATCAAGCAGAGATTCCGGGGAGACAATAACTGCGAGGAGACAGTAAGAACGTTGGAGCTGTCATTCTTCAATCGGAATGTGGACACCCTGTATCCCTCCAATGATTTATACCCTTCCAGTGATTTGTTTCCGGCAGATGCGGGAAGCCCATGGCTTACAATTGGGATGGACCGCATTTGTGCGGAGACTTTGAGTTTGACCGAAAGCCTGAGCTCCGGCGATAACATTGTTTGGGGAAGCTGCGAGTCTGCAAAACTGACGCTTACAGTAGCAGACGTAGAGGATGACATAGAGGGGAAAGAGTTTACGGCGACATTATCCATAGGCGATTATTCAATGGCTTATGGGATTTATACTGTGGATAGTGTGATCCGTCAGGCAGACCGGCGGAAGCGGAAAATAACCGCATATGATCGCATGAAAAAATTTGATACCGATGTATCAGAATGGTATCAGGCCATATATCCGGAAGAATCCTCGGTACATACCCTCAAGGAACTGAGGGATAGTCTGTGTGATTACATCGGAGTGAGCCAGAGGTTTACACAGCTGCCGAATGATGATTTGATGATCGGAAAGACCATTGATCCTGAAACACTGTGCGGCAGGGATGTACTGCGGGCGATCTGTGAGATCAACGGAGTGTTCGGCCATTTTGACCGGACCGGCGCACTGGCGTATATAAGCCTGCAGAACACGGGTGTCTATCCATCTGAAACGCTGTATCCGGGAAATGACCTATTTCCCCAGTCTGGCTGGCAATCTGCGGAGAATCTGGAATATTATAAGACAATCACATATGAGGATTACCTCATTGATGGAATTGACCGTGTCCAGATCCGGCAGGAGGAGGGAGATATCGGAGCGGTGGTAGGATCCGGCAGCAATGCTTATGTGGTAGAAGGGAATTTTTTGACCTATGGCATGGGGAGCGCTGGTCTTACAAAGTTGGCATGGTCCGTCTATGATCTGATTGCTGGGAAGACATACCGCCCAGCAAAAATTGTATCGTATGCCATGCCATGGATTGAGGCAGGGGACGGCATACGGGCAATTACAACCGATACAGAAATAGCTACCTTTGTGCTGCATCGGACCATGAGCGGGATCCAGTCTATGATGGATACCATTCAGTCTAAGGGGACAAAGCAGCAGGGGCAGAGATTTGGAATCCCCAATGAAATTATACAGCTCAAAGGAAAGACCGCAGTTATTGTGCGCAGCGTGGAAGAGGTATCCGTAAAACTCTCTGATGTGGAGAAGAATACAACCGCCCAGCTGAAAGTGGTATCAGATGCGATTGAAGCAGAGGTAAAGCGAGCGACCGGGCAGGAGGTGGAGCTTGCCGGGTCCATCAAGGTGATGGCCGGACAGATTGAGCAGAAGGTCAGCGCAGGGGACCTGGTGGCTAAGATCAATCTGGAGGCAAACAAAAGCGGTTCTAAAATCGTAATGGAAGCAGGCCATTTCGTGCTGAAAGGTACTAATTTCTGGGTAAATGAAGATGGATCTGGCGGTGCCGCTAACGGGAATCTCACGTGGAATGCCGCAGGTAAGTTGGTGGCAGTAGGCATGGAACTTCGGGGTACTGCAAATACCAGTTCGATCGGGGCGGATGTGATTAACTGTAATCATTTGGAAGCAGATAAAATTAATTGTGATGGGGATTCCAATTTTTTAGGTGAGGCACAATTCATCTATATTTCCTGTCGCTCCATCTACAGCTCTGTTGCAGGAGAGTCGTGGTCTGATAAACGTCTAAAACGGGCAGTAAGACGGATTGACCCGGAAACAGCGGGACAACTGATTTCCAGGCTGCGCCCCATTACCTATAAGACGAAGCAGGGAGGACTTCCGGGTATTGGTTTCTACGCTCAGGAAGTGGCAGAGGCTTTACGGGAGTTGGAACTGGACTACCCTCTGATTGGCCGAAAGCCGGATGATGGGTATATGACACTTAGATACCAGAATTTCATTCCTTTGCTTGCAGGAGCTTTTGCGGCACAGCAGAGGGAACTTGAGCAGATAAAGGAGGATTTGTATGACAGAAAATAAAGGAAAGCTGCTGGTCTATTCCCGGAAGGATATGCAGATGGTGATGGATTTTGTTGACAGCCTCCAGTATACAGGGCTGGCAATGGCAAGGAAGGTAAGCACCATCGGGACCATCTTGGAATCCGGCAGGCCGCTTGATGAGATCGTAAAGAAGGGAGGCAATGAAAATGGGGATTCTTAGGAGAATGAAGCAGCGGACAACTGAAATGGAAAAGAGCTATTTTCCGTACACTTGGAAAGATAAGCCCAGTATTGAATCGCCGATCAATTCTGTTAATCTGAACCATATTGAAAGCGGAATCAATGAACTGGATAACCGCATTGTGGTTTTATTCAAGGATAAAGCAGAAAAGACGGAGCTTGCCAATGTGTTTATCAATTTTGAGTTTAATGAGAACAGCGGCGTAATGACGTTTACCCGGTTCGATGGCAGCAAAGTGGAAAAGGATACTGCCATGGAGAAGATTGCTCTTAACTGTTATCTGGAGGGTGATAATTTTGTCCTGGAACTGGCAGATGGAAGCAAACAGACAGTTTCCCTCTCCAAGTTCATTGATACATACACGTTTAAAAGTACAGATGTTATCCGAATGAGTGTGAACGGAAAAGAAGTATCTGCGGATATTCCGGATGGGAAAATTACACTTGAGAAGCTGGAAGCTACTGTAATGTCTGCTATCCGGCAGTATGTCCTTGATGCGCAGACGGCGAAGGGAGTAGCGGAACAGGCAGCGAGTACGGCACAGGGCTGGGCCATTGGCGGGGAAAGCTTTGAAAAGAACAATGCCAAATATTTTTCAGGCCAGTCTAAGCGGTATGCGGTCGGCGGCGTGGAAGAGGGGGATGAAGCGGACAACGCCCAGTATTACTGTGAAGAGGCGAGGAAGGCCGCAGAGCAGGCGGCTGGATCAGCAGGATTTGACGGTACCGCAGCCAGTGTATCAGCGGGAGACACTCATGATCTTACAGGCGCAGGGGTCGGCAAGAAATCCACGGTACAGAACCTGTTGGACGTTATTGCTCAGAACCTGGTCGAAAAAGTTGTTACATCTGATACCTTCCAACAGGTCTTGGTGAAGTATCTGGTTAATAATGGGTTGACAACGGAGACAGGGAAGTTTGCCTTAGATGCAGCTTACGGGAAAAATTTGCAGGATCAGATTACTCAACAAAATAGCAATATCA
>NZ_JBBKBT010000023.1:0-16256 GCF_037890305.1 Enterocloster sp. HCN-30185 | reverse complement strand
GGGTTCGAATCCCGTCTCGCGCTTTCAATTTTGCCCGGTTTTACCGGGCTTTTTTCGTATCGTGTTGCATTTCGTGTTGCATGGCATTTTCTAAAAGCTTATACCAGCCATCCGGATTGCGTTCCTTAAAGAGTTTTATGAGCTCTTCCGGTGATAGATTTTCTTTATTATCTGCGGAGGACTTCTCCGAATTTACAATGCTTTCAAAGTAGTTATCTATGGTATTGTCAACGCGCACACGCTCATCTGAGAAAGTCTGTGTATAGATCCTTTTCATTACCTCATCGGTTTTCCATCCGCCGCGCTCCTGGGCATATTTGTCCGGAATCCTGAGCAGAGCCATAACAGAGGCGTTAAGATGCCGGAGGTCATGGAATGTGATGGGGGACATCCCATTATCATGCTGAAGCTTAATCCAACGGTGATACAGTGCCCTGCCGCTCATAGGTACAAGCACATCACCATCTACCTGGTTGATTAGATTCTGTATGTATGGCGGGATCTGTAAGCGGCGGTTACGCGTTGGGTTTTTAGCCAGTTCTTTACGTACTGGTTTATTGTTAATGTCTACAACTACCTCATGGATTGTAATGTAGTTTCCTGAGATAGACTTGGATTTTGTCAGCCCACGGACCTCAGACATGGAGAAGGACAGCCAGGCTGCCAGCAACACAGGTAATTCGATATCAGTCCCTTTAATGATGTTCAGGACGGTTTTTGCCGGTGGAAGTTCCACCAGTCGGGGCGTAACAGTGGGGAGTTCTATCTGTTCAAAGTCGAGATCATTTACGCCGTATTTGTTCAGCACAGGACGGATCAGTCCCCACTCATTGCGTACACGTTTGGCAGATATGGGCTTACCCTTTTTAGAGGGGCTGTTGGCCGGTCTGCGGGCTTCTGCGCTCAGAGCTTCCTGAAGGATTGTTATATCAATGTCTTTGATGGGTGTATCCATCAGATCGGGAAAAGCGTTCTTCTGGATGCACCGATAGTCCTGAAGCGTAGTGGGAGACCGGTTCAGGTTCTCTCTGGATTCGATATATTTGTCTATTGCCTGGGATAATGTGAGCTTTCCATAATCCTGCCGTTTCCGGATCTTGTCAGGTGTTTTGGATGCCTGAAACTGTGCAGCAGCCAGCTCAGCCCGTTTCCGGCCTGCTGGACTGGGATCGTCATCGGTAAAAGATTCATAGATCCGTTTGTTTTTCCATTTCTGGGTCTTTTCATCATATATTCGTTCCGTGTGGCTGTAGGCCAGACAGCGCCATGAGCCCGACGGAAGTTTCTTTGCGGTTGCCATAATCATTCCTCCTTAAAAATGAGTATAAAAAATACACCTGTACAGGTGCAAGGAGGTATGGTACAATGTAGGTGGTTAAGTTACATTGTGTCAGACCTTCGGGCCTGTACAGAAAATTTATTTAAAGCCGTTCAGTGTTGGTAGCACTGGGCGGTTTTTGCGTTATAAAATTCGATGCATTATTGTAAGTGTTGCTTTTTAAATTGTAAAATATTAGCATATGTAATAATAGCAAAGAACAAGAAAATAAAACTGGTAAGACTAAAAGTTTTTGAACATAGCCAACTAATTATGAGTGAGAGTAAAAACAACAATAAATATCCACCAAGGGTTAGTAACCAAGCTATTTGTTTTTTTAAATTTAGCAAAGCAATTATGCCGGTAACTATAATGAGAATAGATTCGAACTGTTGAAGGGTACTATATTTGATTCCGTCAAAAGAGAAGGAACCCCAAGCACATAGGGCACCAAATATGGTAGTTAGCACCCCGATGGTTCTCATGAGACTATGGTGCAAAGGCATTTGGATAGGTACATTATCATTTGGCCAAAGTAACACACCGGTAGCATTGGCTAATGCTACTGCCGCAGGGGTAAACGTTGAATTAGTTATTACGGCGGCCACATCACAGTTATAAAATTTTGCGCCAGCATATACCTCTTGAATAGCGCTGTTACCAACTGGCGAAGAATAAAATTTGCATTGAATTGCATATTTCTTCCCGTTTGCGTAAGCAATAATGTCCACACCCTGATCTCCGCTTGATTTTGTAATTGAAACTTTAGAAAATCCATGTTTTCTTAAAAGTTCTGCACATTTATATTCGTAGCAATAACCATTTGTTACGGCTTTCAAAATATCACCTACTTTAATCTCAATTCAATCAATTCTTTTTGATAACCTAGAACTCGCGCAACTTGCTCGATAGTATATTGTTGAAATTGAAAATATTCTATTAGAATATCATCGGGAATTAGGAAATCAATAGCAAATTTGTTGGCCTCCTGCTCTTTACGCGAATTAAGAAAGAGAGTTTTATGCTTTATGAAATAGCAGTTTTCACGAGGGTGAAGAATTGCATGACCTAATTCATGCGCCATGACAAATAAGCGCTCATTTCCTTCAAGATTTTCATTTATCCAGATACATTTATTACGCTTTAGATACATATAGCATCCTGATCTCGTGCCGATATCACCAATCGCAACTTCAATTCCGAGTGCCTCAGCTAAAGTAAAAGGATCGTTTGTCTGATATTTTTTTATGTAATAAGCAACTTTCTTTTTAATCGTGTTATTCAAGGCTGGACTCACCTACTTTTTATTTTTGTTGCCATATTTTACTTTGTTCTTTGCTTTTAATCTGTGTAACATAAGATCTACTTGGCCTAAAAAGAGTTCGATATCATCATCAGGTATATCTTCCCCATCATATGCAGCAGGCCCTAAATCTTTATTGAGTAATTTTTCTCTTAGCGAATCAAGATCCTTTTTTATATCTCTTTCATCTCGCATTGTTAATTCTGGCATCAATTTGTTGGATTCATTTTCTCCCATAAGATAACTCACAGAAACATTAAAGTAATTTGCCAATTTTTGGACTTTTTCCATACTGGGTTTATTTGTATTGACTTTACATAACGAACCTCTAGCAAAACCGAGAGCTTTTTCAGTTCCTGTAACAGTTACTCCTTTTTCTTTGCACAACATTTTAATTCTATTATACGTAAGCATAGTACACCTCTCAAAAAAAGTTGAAAAAATTACGCAAATACTATTGACATATTGAAAATTTTACGTATAATAAAAGCATGAGTTGAAAAAAATACGTAAAAAAGCAAAATGCTTAAGTATTCTAATTGGTTTGTGGTAATTCTGATTATAGAATATTTTACGCAAAATGTCAATATTATTACGTGATATTTTCAAACTCGTATATGTGCCGTGTTGGAGCAGGGTTGATAGTAGCAAAAGCGTATTACAGCTTCTTTTCTAAGTGGTAAGCCATCGGCATTTCACCGAAGCACCCGATATAAGACCATGCGACGGTCTTATATCCAAGTTTACGCCACTGATCCGCTAAGTGAGCGGAATAGACGATTCTCTTTATACTATCACCTCCTTTCAAGAGGCGATTCACGGCACATATCATTATTGTAACACAAAAGCAGGAGGTGAAAGAGTGATATTCAATAATGTAAGACACCTTTGTAGAGAGAAAGGAATTTCGATTACAAAGTTAGAAGATGATCTAGGGTTTGCGAGAAGTTCCGTGTGTAAATGGAACAAAAATGAACCCGGAATCCGCAAAGTCCAGAAGGTAGCTGAGTATTTAGGGGTGCCGATTGAGGAACTGCTAAGGGAGACTGAGGACGGGAGGTGAGAGAGGTGGAAGAAAAGGAAAAACCACATTCTGATTGGAGAACGTGGATTATAACAGCGACCATGGTTATTCAGCTTTTGAACTCGATTCAGTATTATCAGGCTTGGAATCAACTTCAGGATTCAACTGAATTGCAGAGTCAGGTGTTGCAATATCAAGTTGAGAGCTTGAAGGCAATAAATCAGGCGCTGGATGGCTGGAAGTAATATCGTTCGTTTGGCTTAAAGTTTAAGAAGGAGGGTACGCAGAATGAACAATTTAAGAAAAGCGACTCTGACAACTCTGGAAGTGGCAGAGATGATGGAAGTTTCACACAACGATGTGTTGAGAAAGTTGGATGGGAGAAAGGATCGTAAGGGATACATTCAGATATTGACTGAAAGCCAAATGGCTGTGAGTGATTATTTTATCCCTTCTACCTATCAGGATGCCAGCGGAAAGGAAAACAAGTGTTATGAAGTTACCCGTATGGGATGTGATTTTCTGGCAAATAAATCAACCGGAGAAAAGGGAGTGCTGTTTACAGCCAGATATGTAAAGCGATTCCATGATATGGAGAATCCCAAAAGTCAGATTCCGCCAACGGAGCATCCGGGAGAGGTGGCGAATCTGCTCAAAGTTCTTTCAAATCGGATGGACAAGCAGGGAATCGCTCCATATAAATCCGCTGAAATGGTAAAGATGGTTTGTGAACAGTTTGGAATTCAGCTTCCTGCTGATTTTGTGAAGGTTCCAGAGTATGAACAGGTAACTTTAAAAGCATTATTAAACGAAGGATAGGAGGGATTGGTTTTGAGAAAAACAGTTTTAAATCAGGTAACTTTTAGTACAGACGACTTGAGCGAAATTCAGGGATGCTTTGTATGTAAGCTGACAGATGGCGTTGACGATGATGGAGATGAAGTGATTTTTCTTACATTCTTCAACCCTATGACAGGAAAGTATATTGAGGTGGAATTTGGAGAACATGGATTTGTTTTCGTTTCGGACCCATATAAAAGTCTGGAATAAGGGAGATACGAGAAGGAAGTTTAAGAGAGGAGGTATCCCACATGACAGCAAGGGAGTACATGGCCTATAGCAGGCAGCGGAGTGATAACATTAAGGCCATTATCGCAGAGCATAAGCAGCGTAAAGGTATGACTGATGCGATGGTAGCCAAGGCGGCAGGCATCAATCCGGGGACATTCGTCCAACGAAAACGGAATCCCGGAACGTTCCGGCTGAATGATCTCTGGGCGATCTGCAACGTGCTGGATGTGCCGGAGGAACAGAGAAATACGATCTTATAGGAGGGAATCATGCAATCAGAAGCAATTAAGTACCAGCCCCCAGTGGAGGGTGTTGTAGTCACCCAGGAAGAGGAGCAGCAGATCCTGAAGCTGGGCCGGATCATGAGGGATCAGCTGGATCAGAGCCATAAGGATGTGCGGCTGTTCGGCCGGCTGTCTATGGTGATGGCATTTCTGTTGGGGATCGAGACGGTGCTGCTGTTGGTGGCTACCGGAATAATAGCGCTGTGAGAGGAGGTGAAATGTATGAATCAGAGATTGAAGCGTAAGATCGAGAAACGCAGGAGACAGCAGATCTGTGAGGCGCTGGATCTGTGCTTGCAGATCAATGGATTGCAGAAGAGTGAGAAGGAGCTTACAGGAAACCATCCCACAGTGAATATGCATTTTTGGGGACATATCGGCATGGTAGATGGGGATTTTTATGCATCTGGATGGAGCAGAGAGGCAGTTGTTACCCGACATTTCGAGGAGCGGCTGGACAGGCCTGGGAAAATGGGTCAGATCCTTTGTGAACTGAAAGAACTGAAAAAGGACCTGCACAGCGGCAACTGTGGTAGGTCCAGAAAATAAAATAATCCACCCTTATTATAAGGGGAAATTTGGAGGAATGCAAGATGTCAATGAAGATCAATAAGTTGGAGATCGAGAATGTAAAACGTGTGAAGGCGGTGAAGATCGAGCCGACCGCCAACGGCCTTACGATCATCGGAGGGAAGAACAACCAAGGGAAGACCTCTGTCCTGGATGCGATTGCCTGGGCCCTGGGAGGGGATCGGTACCGTCCGTCCCAGGCACAGAGAGAAGGCTCCGTAATCCCGCCCAACTTACATATTGTTATGAATAACGGCCTGATCGTGGAACGCCGGGGAAAGAACAGCGACCTGAAGGTGACGGATCCGAACGGGAAGAAAGCCGGCCAGCAGCTCCTGAATGAGTTTGTGGAACAGCTGGCCCTGGACCTTCCCAAGTTCATGGAAGCGACCAGCCAGGAAAAGGCCCAGACCCTTTTGCAGATCATCGGTGTGGGCCCAAGGCTGGCAGACCTTGAACGGCAGGAAAAGGAGCTGTATAACGAACGGACCTATATAGGGCGCACGGCAGACCAGAAAGAGAAGTACGCAAAGGAGCAGCCCTATTATCCGGATGTCCCTTCTGTTCCTGTATCTGCTTCCGAACTGATCCGCCAGCAGCAGGAGATCCTGGCACAGAACGGGGAGAACCAGAGGAAGAGGGAGCGGCGCCACCAGCTGGAGCAGGAATACCAGTCCGTCACGGAACAGATCCAGGCGCTCCTTGCAAAGCAGGGGCAGCTGGAGGCAGACCTTAAGATTGCAAGGGAGACCTCAGAAGGGCTTACGGACCGGTCTACCGCAGAGCTGGAGGAGAATATCTCCAATATCGAGGAGATCAACCGTAAGGTGCGTGCAAACCTGGACAAGGATAAGGCGGAAGAGGATGCCAAAGGATACCGGGAGCAGTATAAACGGCTGACTGCCCAGATCGAGGAGATCCGGAGCCAGAAGACAGACCTGTTAAAAGAGGCGGACCTGCCCCTTCCAGGCCTGGGCGTGGAAGACGGGGAACTGGTCTACCACGGACAGAAATGGGACAACATGTCCGGCTCCGAACAGCTGAAGGTATCCACTGCCATTGTGCGCAGGCTGAACCCGGAATGTGGGTTTGTGCTGCTGGATAAGCTGGAGCAGATGGATCTGGATACCCTGCATGAGTTCGGGCAGTGGCTGGAGCAGGAAGGGCTACAGGCCATTGCAACCCGCGTATCGACGGGAGGGGAGTGCAGCTTGATCATTGAGGACGGATATGTAGCCGGACAGGAACATCCGGCAGCAGAAGAAAAGAAGGAATGGAAGGCAGGTGTATTTTAAATGGAGATCATCAGAGGAAAACTGCCGGGGGCAAAAAAGGTAGTGGTTTACGGGCCGGAGGGCATCGGGAAGAGTACCTTTGCTTCCCGGTTCCCGGATCCGCTGTTTATTGATACAGAGGGAAGCACCAAGGACATGGATGTAGCCCGGACGAAAGCACCCAGCAGCTGGATGATGCTGATGGAGCAGGTGATGTATGTAAGGAAGCACCCGGAGCTCTGCCGCACATTGGTCATTGACACAGCGGACTGGGCGGAAATGCTCTGCGTTACCCAGCTGTGTGACAAGAACCAGAAGAACAGTATTGAGGAGTTCGGCTATGGAAAGGGGTATGTATACCTCCAGGAGGAGTTCGGGCGGTTCCTGAACCTGTTGGAAGAGGTAGTAAAGGTTGGGATCCATGTGGTTTTGAATGCCCACGCTAAAATGCGCAAGTTCGAGCAGCCGGATGAGCTGGGCTCTTATGACCGCTGGGAGATGAAGCTGAGCAAAAACGTGGCCCCCATGGTAAAGGAATGGGCAGATATGGTGCTGTTTGCCAATTATAAAACCTTTGTGGTGAACGTGGACGGCCAGGGAGCCCAGAAGGGGAAGAATAAGGCCCAGGGCGGAAAACGGGTCATGTATACGGCCCACCACTGCTGCTGGGATGCAAAGAATCGGTACGGGCTGCCGGAAGAACTGTCCTTTGAGTACGCAGGGATCCGGCATATCATAGAACCCTCCGGGGGGACGGAAAAGGCAGAAACACCGCCGGTTAAAGAGGCAGCTCCGCCAATCCCGCCAGTACAGGCACCACCTGAAACAACAGAACCTCCGGTCAGTAACAAGGGCCATGAGGAACCTGCAAAGGAAGAGAAGGCAGCGCCACCAGTTGGGAATGAGGGCGTGAAGTTGGATCCGAGGATCCCTAAGAAACTGAGGGATCTGATGGCAGCAAATGACGTGTGTGAGTGGGATATGGAAAACGTAGTATTTGCAAAGGGTTATGTCACCGAAGGGACGCCCATCTGGGAATTTGAAACCCAGAACCCGGGAATCATTGACGGGCTTCTAGTTGCATCCTGGGATCAGGTATATGCAGCGATCAAGGAAATGAAGGAAAAAGACGCATTGGTGTTTAATTAAACAGGAGGAACAGAAAAATGGCAGATTTAGGACAGGAAATTGGATGGGATGACGAGATTGAAAACGAGGGGGCGGATTTTGAACCGTTACCGGAAGGCACCTATGAATTTGAGGTGCGCACGATGCAGAGGGGAAGATTCCCCGGAAGCGACAAGATGTGCGCCTGCAATACTGCGGAACTGACACTGGTGATTGTAGATGGTGATGGGAAAGAGCACCAGGTTTTTGAGAGCCTGAAGCTCAACAGCAAGATGGAGTGGCTGTTAAGCCAGTTCTTCTTATGCATCGGCCAGAAAAAGAAGGGAGAAGCGCTGCGTCCAAACTGGAACGCTGTCCCCGGATCCCGTGGGATGGCAGAGATCACAGTCAATGAATATAAAGACAAGAATGGAAACCCAAAGAAGAACAACCGGGTAAGCAAATACCTTGCCCCGGAACCGAAGCAGTTTAAGGCAGGTGTATTCTGATGGAACTGAGGCCTTATCAGGAAGAAGCAAAGGAATCCATTTTTGAGGAGTGGGATAAGGGCGTCCGAAAGACGCTCCTGGTCCTCCCCACCGGCTGCGGCAAGACTGTGGTGTTTGCGAAAGTGGCGGAGGACTGTGTGCGCCGCGGAGACCGGGTTTTGATCCTGGCCCACCGGGGGGAGCTGTTGGAACAGGCAGCGGATAAGATCGGGAAGGCGACCGGCTTGGGATGCGCAACAGAAAAAGCGGAACAGTCCTGCCTGGGGAGCTGGTTCCGGATCACGGTCGGGTCCGTCCAGACCCTCATGAGGGAGAAACGGCTGGGACAGTTCCCGGCCGGTTATTTTAACACGATCATCATTGACGAGGCCCATCACTGCATTTCAGACAGCTACCAGAAGATCCTAAAGCATTTTGATTCAGCCCATGTGCTGGGCGTGACAGCCACACCGGATCGCGGGGATATGCAGAACCTTGGACAGGTATTTGACAGCCTGGCTTATGAATATACCCTCCCAAAGGCGATCCGGGAAGGGTACTTATCCCCGATCAAGGCCCTGACAATCCCGCTGCAGCTGGATTTGTCCGGCGTATCCATGCAGTCCGGGGACTTTAAGGCAGGCGATATTGCAACCGCCTTGGATCCGTACCTGTACCAGATCGCGGATGAGATGGAGAAATACTGTAAAGACCGTAAAACAGTGGTGTTCCTCCCGCTTGTAAAGACCAGCCAGAAGTTTAAGGAGGTCCTGAACGAAAAGGGCTTCCGTGCAGCGGAGGTAAACGGGGAAAGCAAGGACCGGGCGGAAGTGCTGGAAGCCTTTGACCGGGGGGACTATAACGTCTTGTGCAACTCCATGCTACTGACGGAAGGATGGGACTGCCCCTCTGTTGACTGTGTGATCGTACTGCGCCCCACGAAGGTGCGGAGCCTGTACAGCCAGATGGTAGGGCGGGGGACCCGTCTCTGCGAAGGGAAGGATCATCTCCTTCTGTTGGACTTCCTGTGGCATACGGAGCGCCATGAGCTGTGCCACCCGGCAGACTTGATCTGCGAGAAGAAGGAAGTGGCCCGGAAGATGACCGAAAACCTGGAGGAATCCGCCGGCTGTCCGGTAAACCTGGAGGAGGCGGAGAAACGGGCTTCCGAGGATGTGATCGCAGAGCGTGAGGAATCCCTTGCCAAGCAGCTGGCGGAGATGAAGAACCGTAAAAAGAAGCTGGTGGATCCATTGCAGTTTGAAATGAGCATCCAGGCGGAAGACCTGGCCGGGTATGTACCTGCCTTCGGGTGGGAGATGGCCCCGCCGTCAGACAGCCAGAAACGGGAGCTGGAAAAACGGGGGATCCTTCCGGATGAGATCGACAACGCAGGGAAGGCAGGCAAGATCCTGGACCGTCTCCATAAGAGGCAGGAAGAAGGGCTCACAACCCCGAAACAGATCCGGTGCCTGGAAAAATACGGGTTCCGCCATGTGGGTACCTGGAGCTTTGAAGCAGGCAAGCATATGATCGACCGGATTGCAGCAATGGGATGGAGAGGGGCGCCTCCGGGTGTGGATCCCGGGACGTATATACCAGAGAAATAAGGAGCAGTAAGACATGGAACATAACCAGTATGACCTGTTGGAGGTCTTGGATCATATAGAACCGGCTGAACTGGATTACCAGCAGTGGGTGAACGTGGGGATGGCCCTGGAGATCGAGGGATACGGCGTGGACGTCTGGGATGCCTGGAGCCGCAGGGACCCCGGCAGGTACCATCCTGGGGAATGCCGGAAGAAATGGGCGGGGTTCCATGGGGCAGGATCCCCGGTGACCGGAGGGACCCTTGTACAGTATGCAAGGGAACAGGGATGGACGCCTCCCTGCGACCCGGGCGTGGCCCTTGGATGGGATGATACCATATCAGCCGAAGGCGTGGTGGTGGACAGCAACTGGGTAGAAGACAAGGACGTACAGGAGCCATTAAGATGGAACCCGGCGGACGAGCTGATCCGTTACTTGGAGGCCCTGTTTGAGGCAGGGGAAAACGTAGGGTATGTGGTAAAGAGCTGGCAGAAGGATGAGAAATGGCTGCCGGCTGATAAAGGTGCATATGACCGCACGGCAGGGGAGCTGATCGAGGCATTATCTGCCTGCGGCGGGGACATAGGGAAAGTCCTGGGGGATTATAACAGCGAGGCGGGCGCATGGATCCGTTTCAACCCCCTGGACGGAAAAGGCGTCCGGAATGAAAACGTGACTGAATACCGTTATGCCTTAGTAGAATCGGACAGCATGGAGATCGGCAAGCAGCATGCCCTGATCCGGGAACTGGAGCTTCCGGTGGCCTGTCTGGTCCATTCCGGCAGGAAGAGCCTCCATGCCATTGTACGGATCGATGCGGCGGATTACGGGGAATACCGCAGGCGGGTGGATTACCTGTATGACATCTGCCGCAGGAACGGCCTGGAGATCGACCAGCAGAACCGGAACCCGTCCCGTTTATCGCGGATGCCGGGCGTCATACGCGGGAGCCAGAAACAGTTCCTGGTAGATACCAACATCGGAAAAGGGAGCTGGGAAGAGTGGAAGGAATGGATCGAAAGCGTCAATGACGACCTGCCGGATCCGGAAGGCCTTGGAGATGTGTGGGAGCAGATGCCGGAGCTGGCCCCGTGCCTGATCGAAGGGGTGCTCCGCCAGGGCCATAAGATGCTGATCGCAGGCCCTTCCAAAGCCGGAAAATCCTTCCTGCTGATCGAACTGTGCATTGCCATTGCAGAAGGCCGCAAATGGCTCTCCTGGCAGTGTGCACAGGGGCGTGTACTGTATGTAAACCTGGAGCTGGACCGTGCCAGCTGCCTGCACCGTTTCAAGGACGTATACCAGGCCATGGGGTTGCCGCCGGAACATCTGGGGAACATTGACATATGGAACCTGAGGGGCAAATCAAGGCCCATGGATAAGCTGGCCCCGATGCTGATCCGGAGGGCGGCAAAGAAGAATTACATTGCAGTTATCATTGACCCGATCTATAAGGTCATTACCGGGGATGAGAACAGTGCGGACCAGATGGCGAACTTCTGCAACCAGTTTGACAAGGTATGTACCGAACTTAAAGTAGCCACCATTTACTGCCACCACCACAGCAAGGGCAGTCAGGGCGGGAAGAAGTCCATGGACCGTGCATCCGGTTCCGGAGTGTTCGCCCGCGACCCGGATGCCATGCTCGACATGATCGAGCTGGAGCTGTCAGAGGATGTCTTAAAGGCGGAGGAAAACAAGGCGGTCTGTGCAGCCTGTAAACAGTATCTGGACGCCCATTTTAAGTGGGAGGATGACCTTTCCGAGGATGACCTGTGCAGCGCCTACCAGATGATGAATTACTGCGAGAACCTGCTGGACAAGTGGCAGTGGCTGAACCTGCAGCGCATCGTGGAAGAGGCAAAGAAACGGGCCAGGGGGCTGACGGCGTGGCGGATCGAGGGAACACTGAGGGAGTTTCCGAAGTTCCCGGCAGTCAATGCCTGGTTCAGCTATCCGGTCCATCAGATGGACACTGTGGGAGTGCTGGGAGATATCCAGCCAGAGGCAGAGATGCCACCGTGGAAGCGGGCTATGGACAAACGAAAGCCCAAGGAACAGAAGGCAAAAGAGCGGAAAGAATCCATTGCAACGGCTTATGATGCCTGCACAACAGATGGAAAAGTGACCGTTTCTGACCTGGCTGAGTACCTGGGAGTGACAGAAAAAACGATCCGGAACCGATTAAAAGAGCACGGAGGATTCGTGATAGACGATAGTGAAGTAAGGAAAAAAACGTAAAAATTCCCTTTTCACTAGGGAAGAAAAAAACATAATTGACGTTATTTTCACTAAGGAAAAAAACATACAAAATACGTTCTTTTCCCTAGGGAAAAAATGAGGGAAAAAAACAGGTTTTACGTTCTTTTCCCTAGGGAAGAAAAAAACTACCCCCCTAAAGGGGGGTAAATAAGTATTTTTCCCTGACGGTCAAAAGGGGGAAAGTAGTCGTGCGTCAGCTTTCGCACGACGACTCCTTCCCCTGTTCTTTGACAAATCTGTTTTTTCAAACAATGCAATTTCAAACTTTAAAGGAGTAAAGCGAATGGAAATAAAAAAATACTGCTGCACCTGCAAGTGGTATTCCCAGTTTGAGGGGGTGTGCTGCAATGGGGAAAGTGAACACAGGGCATACTTCCGGTTCATGGATGATACCTGTGAACAATGGGAGACCAACACGATAGAATTTTTTATGGCAATGATCCCCCCGACCGTCACGCATCAGGAAAAGCAGGTGCATGTGGTAAAGGGAAGGCCGGTATTTTATGAGCCGCCGGAATTAAAAGCGGCACGGCAGAAGTTGATGGGGCATCTGGCAAAGCACCGGCCGGCGCAGCCGTACCAGGAAGGGATCCGTCTGGTGGTAAGATGGTGCTTTCCAAGAGGGAAGCAGGCAGACGGTACATACCGCACCACGAAGCCGGATACGGACAACCTGCAGAAGCTTTTAAAGGACTGCATGACAGCCTGCGGATACTGGAAGGATGATGCCCTGGTAGCGTCGGAACTTGCGGAAAAGTTCTGGGCGGAGGTACCTGGGATCTATGTGAGGATCGAAAGCCTATGACCTATGATGATGTGGAGATCCTGACCGACCAGGAAGTGAAAGGGATCTACAACGATGTGTATAACAGTTTTTGGCTGCGGTATTACCATCGGGTACCGGATCCCCAGTCAGAGGAATGGGAGCAGATCGTGGGGCAGGAGAAAAAGCTGCGAGGAAAGTACAAAAATTGTCCGCTGGTTGTTCACCAGATCCAGGATCTGATGGATCAGCTGGAAGCCAGAAGCAGAAAGGGGCAGAAGAAATGAAACAGCTAAAGAGTGAACCGGTCTATATCTGCAGCATATGCGGGAAGGATATAGCCGGGGATCATGTATATATCAAAACAAGGAGAGGAACAGAGCAGCATATCCATTATGGGTGTATGCCGTGCAGGAAAGGAAAAGAGCTATGGAGAGATTAACACATCCCCGCAATAGCGGGATCAAGACGGGATACTGGAGCCCAAATAAGAAAGATGAGCTGGTTGAGCGGTTGGCAGCGTATGAGGATACCGGGCTGACACCGGAAGAAATCGAACGGCTTAAGGAGCAGCACCGCTGGATCCCGGTGGAGGAGAGACTGCCGAAGCTAGGAGAACCAGTCTGGGCGACTGTAAAACATTCTAAATGGATCAGCGATTATGACGCTGACTGGCTTCCAGACGAAGAGAAGAAGTATCATCCAGAAAGCTATGGTGTGTATAAGGCAGAATATATAGGCGAAGGGATCTGGCAGTACTCCGATGATTATAACGAATGGGTATACTGTGATCTAGTGGAAAAAGAGAAAAGGAATCTGGCAAATGTGTATGACACAGTGACTGCCTGGCAGCCGCTGCCGGAGCCATACCGTAAGGAGGAAAAGACCAAATGAGAAAATGCTGTGGAACTTGCAGATGGCACAGCCATGAAGATATATCAGACGGTTGGGTATGCGTAAATGATGAGAGTGATTACTGTACAGACTGGACGGATTACGACCACTGCTGTGAGGATTGGGAGGAGAGAGAATGAGAGCGTATCAGTGCAGTAGATGTGATAAGCTGCTTGATCTGGATGATTACTGCACCTGTTCGGTTTTGGGAGATATGAGGCCGGGTCACAGATGGAAAGGAGCGGCAAAAATATGCCGGGAATCCTTTGAACAGCTTCCAGAAAAGCAGATATGGCATGAAAAATTTAGTTGGGAAGATTAAGACGTTAGTTGTAGTAAACAGTTGTGGTATTAAACAAGTAGTTGTTGTATTAAGGCAGAAAATTAAGGTTTGACGGAGGTAGACCATGAATAGATGGGTACTGATTGATTATGATTTCAGAGACAAATTACCAAAGGAGGATTGTGAGATATGGATCACTAGGGTATGTTTCACAGGCGAAAGATGGGTGCAGAAGGTGGATTTCTATGCAGATGCGCAGGATATCGAGTATGATGGGACAATTGCGTGGATGGTTGCAGAGGATGATGTAATGCCAAAACCTTGTAATGCCAGGCATACTACGGTGATTCAAGCTGTACGTTATTAAGATTTCGGAAAGAGAGATTCAAGGTGATTATAGGATTACATGATGCGGAGAAAGATCACATAAAGCGTAAGACATTTAAGGTTTGGAGGAGGAATTGACCCTGAGCGAAGAAGTGATAGGAATAAAGGAATGCAGAGATTTACGGATGTATATTCATGAGTTTACAAAAGGCTGTGTTCTGACAAAAGGTGAATATCGGGACATTATGATTGTCCTGGGAAGGGCGGCCGATCGATTGGAGAAGTCAGGACAGGTAATTCCTGAAAACTGACATTTAGGAGAGGATCATGGGAGAATGGAAGAGAACTATGGATATTCTGCCGCCTGAGAATCTGACGGTGGAAACCAAGATTGATGATGGTGTATTTATCCGAAATCAGCAGAAGCTGTACCGGTACAAGAATCTATGGTTTGCCCTAGATGGGAGTATGTATGTGTATTATACGCCGACACATTGGCGGGAGATTTTTTAGGAGGACAGATGATGAAAAATAAAGAGGGTTATCCGGATCCAACCGCAGGCAGGGCAATCAGGAATGCGGATCAGCAGCCAGAACAGGTGCAATGGTATTTCAGGACTGTTCGTGAACTGGCTAACCTGGTAGATCTGGAAGTGGAGAAACTGCCGAAGATACGCGATAAGAAAACCGGGAGGTTGTGGCCGTGAATGTACTTAAGGGCGTGGTAATTATTCTGTGGGCCATAACAGGGACAATCAATTTGATATGGCACAATATAGACCGCTGGGATTACCTGATGGTCTGGGGCTCCCTGATGGCGGTGCTGATGATCTGGAGGTGATGTTATGCCGGCACCAGTATATTATGACCTGTACGACTGCGGGAAGCTTGTGGGGCGGTACAGCGGCATCGAGCTGCAAAAGAGATTTGGTTGGAAGTGCAGGCCTCAGGTTGATAAGTACAGCGACATGGGAATCCTGTACCAGAAGAGGTACCTGATTGTCCGAGTGGATATGGAAACCTGGGCGGATGAGTGGGATGAGGCCAGACAGAGGATTTTGAGGGCGAGGAGGTGATACCGTTGGACAAGCAGATATTAGAGCAGTACATAGACGCCTGTGAGCTGATTAAGGATACCAAGGATGAGATTCGGAAGTTGAGAAAGCGCCGCAGCCAGATGCAGAAGGACAGTGTTAAGGGCTCTGCGCATGAGTTCCCTTACACCTTACAGACCTATCATCTGGAGGGGCTTGGGTATGCAGCTGTTAAGGATCCGGATGAGCTGGATCGTATGGAGGAGCTGCTGGCGGAGCGGATCCGGAACGCAGAGAAGATCAAGCGTCAGGTGGAAGCATGGCTCAATACAGTTTCACCCAGGATGCAGCGGATAATCAGGTACAGAGTGTTCGAGGATATGACTTGGGAACAGGTTGCAATGCGAATGGGAAGAAGGGCAACGGGAGAGAGCGTTAAAAAAGAATTTCAGAGATTTTTGGAAGTGGCTTAAAATTTGTCCCATTTGTCCTGAATGTCCCACTTCAAAATGTTATAGTGTACCATGAAGCCAAAGGCATACAGCCGGCGGCTTTCATACTTACCGAAATGTCGGCCGCCAGGTGTCACAGCCCGGTGGCCGGTTCGTCTGGCTCTGGTTCCATCCCAGGGCTGGACGCCCCCTTCTCCGGATCCTTAGCTCAG
>NZ_JBBKBT010000022.1:0-24694 GCF_037890305.1 Enterocloster sp. HCN-30185 | reverse complement strand
CAAAACAGCTCTGCCCTCTTAAAAAATCTTCTATTTGCTTTACGCCCTCAGCTCAATTCCAAGATCCTTAAGGCCATTTAAGATCTTATTCATCACCGCTGTGACTTCCTTCTCTTCCAGAGTGTGATCCTTAGCTCTGAAAGTAATGGAGTATGCCACGGACTTATGGCCTTCCAGTACCTGTGCTCCCTCATAAATATCGAACAGCTTGCAGCTCTCTAAGATCTTTCCGCCTCTCTGGCTGATCACATCCTCGATCTGCCCTACCAAAACTGCCTTTGGAACAACCATACTGATATCTCTGGTAACAGCCGGGAATTTGGCAATTCCGGTGTACTTCCGGTCAAAGGTGGTAAACTCTGTCATTGCGGGCATATCAATAACTGCTACATAGGCTCTGTCGCCGATCTTATAGTTTTCAGCCACCTCCGGATGGATCTCACCCAAGAAGCCCACGGTGCGGCCCTCATAAACGATATCTGCCTTTCTGCCCGGATGCAGGTAAGGATGGTCGCCCTTTGGATCGTAATGAACCTTCTTATCCATTCCCACCTTGTCGAAGAATTCCTCTACCACGCCCTTCATATCAAAGAAATCTCCGCTTCCATACATACCCAGAGTAAACTGCATCCGCTCATCGGGAAGCTCGGTTAAAGGAAGTGCCTTGGGACGGTATACATTTGCCAGCTCATACAAACGCACCTCTTTGTTGCGGCGGTTGTAGTTGGTGGATAATGATACCAGCATACCGTTTAAAGGCAGGGTACGCATGATGCTGAAATCCTCGCCCAGAGGATTGGAAATGGTAATGGCCTTTCTTAACTCACTGTCCTCAGGAATTAAAAGCTTGTCAAATACCTTTGGACTTTCAAAGGAATATGTCATACCCTGGGAGAAGCCGCAGAATTCTGCTGTCTCTCTTGCCATATCCTCGATCATCAACTTATAGGAAAGCTTTCCTGTGGTTGCTTCACCGGATGGAAGTGTGGTCGGAATCTTGTCATAGCCATAGAATCTTGCCACTTCCTCTGCCAGATCTGCCATACGAAGAAGATCCTGACGCCAGCTTGGAGCGACTACCTCACCGGAAGCCTCATCATAGCCCAGGTCGATTTTCTCAAAATATGCCAGCATATCTTCCTTTGAAATATCGGTGCCGAGAAGCTTATTGATCTTTTCAGGCTCAAATTTGATCCTTGTCTCCCCTCTCTTTACAGGATAAACATCAATCATTCCGCCTACAACCTCTCCAGCTCCCAGCTCTTCGATCAGCTGGCAGGCACGATTTACAGCCTCTTCTGCAGTGTTGGGATCCAGTCCCTTTTCATACTTGCCGGACGCATCGGTGCGCAGGCCCAGCTTCTTTGCGGAAAGACGGATATTGGTGCCGTCAAAGCAGGCGCACTCAAATACCATAGAGGACACATTGTCTGTGATCTTGGAGTTTTCGCCTCCCATGATACCGGCGATTCCCACCTGCTTTTCACCGTCATTGATCATCAAAATGGTAGAATCCAGTGTTCTGTCCTGTCCGTCCAGAGTCTGGAATACATCCCCCTCAGAAGCACATTTTACCACGATCTCATGACCTGCCAGCTGGTCATAGTCAAAGGCGTGCATGGGCTGTCCGTACTCTTCCATCACATAGTTGGTGATATCCACGATATTGTTGATGGGACGGATTCCGCTGGCAGCCAGACGGCGCTGCATCCACTCCGGTGAAGGAGCCAGCTTGATATTCTTTACCATTCTGGCACAGTAGCGCTTACACAGGTCTGTATTTTCCACACTCACCTTTAAGTAATCGTGAATGTCCTCATTGTTGCCCGTAGCTGTAACCACCGGCGGGAAGAAGGGCTTGCGGAAGGTAGCGGCTGCCTCTCTTGCGATTCCCACTACGCTGTAGCAGTCTACACGGTTGGAGGTAATCTCGTATTCAAACACCACGTCTCTCAGACCCAGGATCCGCACTGCATCGTCGCCGGGAACACTGTCCTCGGGGAGCAGGTAGATGCCGCTTTCAGGGGCATCCGGATACATATTCCGGTCAGCGCCCAGCTCTTCGATGGAGCACATCATTCCAAAGGACTCCACGCCTCTTAATTTGCCCTTTTTAATTTTAATGCCTTCCTCCGGAAGGGGGCCGCCGTCATGGCCTCCTGCTACTCGTCCGCCGTCCAGTACCACCGGTACCTTTGCACCGATGGAATCCTTTGTAATATTTGGCGCTCCGGTTACGATCTGTACGGGCTCTGCTTCCCCTACGTTGACCTGGCACACGACCAGCTTGTCAGCGTCCGGATGACGTTCTACGGAAAGAACTTCTCCTACTACGATCTTTTCCAGATTTTTATCTAAACAGGTAAATCCTTCAACCTTGGTGCCTGTCAATGTCATCGCATCTGTATACTCCTGGGCAGCCACATCCAGGTCAGGAACATATGCTTTAATCCATGATAATGCTGTATTCATGTCGGTTCTCCTTTTTATTTATGATGGAACAATTAAAACTGCTTTAAGAAGCGGATATCATTTTCATAGAGAAGGCGCATATCGTCGATCTCATATTTTAACAGGGCAATTCGCTCCAGGCCTACGCCGAAAGCAAAGCCTGTATATTCCTGGGGATCAATGCCGCACATCTCAAATACATGGGGATGTACCATACCGCAGCCTAAAATCTCAATCCAGCCGGAGCCCTTGCAGAAACGGCAGCCTTTTCCGCCGCACTTAAAGCAGCTTACGTCCATCTCGGCGCTGGGTTCGGTAAATGGGAAATGGTGGGGACGGAATTTAACCTTTGTATCCTCGCCGAACATCTCTCGTGCAAACTCTGCCAGAGTTCCCTTTAAATCGGAGAATGTAATATTTTTATCAATAACCAGTCCCTCGACCTGATGGAAGGATGGAGAATGGGTTGCATCCACCTCATCGGAACGGAATACGCGGCCCGGAGAAATCATACGGATAGGAAGCTTACCTGTTTCCATGGTTCTGGCCTGTACCGGGGAGGTCTGGGTACGGAGCACAATGTCCTTGCTGATATAGAAGGTATCCTGCTCATCCTTAGCCGGATGGTTTGGCGGGATATTTAATTTGGTAAAGTTGTACTCATCATACTCCACCTCAGGGCCTTCTACTACCTCGTAGCCCATGCCCACGAAAATCCGCTCCACTGCCTCTAATGCAATGGTATTTGGATGGCTGTGGCCTACGCTGTTCTTCTTTGCAGGAAGGGTAACGTCAATAACCTCTCTCTTTAATTGCTCTTCTCTGGCCTTCTTTGCCAGGGCAGCCTTTGCTTCCTCTAAGCGGCCCTCGATCACAGCTCTGGCTTCATTTACCAGCTGTCCCACCTTTGGACGGTCTTCCGGAGCCACATCCTTCATGCTCTTTAAAAGGCTGGTCAGCTCTCCCTTCTTTCCAAGATAAGCGACACGGATGTCATTCAGCGTATCAAGGCTCTCAGCGGAAGAAATCTGCTGCAGCGCCTCTTCTTTGATCTTCTCTAACTGCTCTTTCATGGGTTCTCCTTTTCTGTTCTCTTTTAAATAAGTGTACGGTTCTTTTCGCGGAAATGTTTGCTGCCATAACAAAAAAAACGCCCCTTCAGATTCCTGAAGGGACGGATCAAATCATTCCGCGGTACCACCCTGATTCCTGCAATACAGATACTAAGCCAAGGCTTTCTATCCTTTGCAGACACTTAAACACGCTTAACGCACGCCTACGTCACAGGCTGCGAGCAGACGCCCTTTCACCCATGCAGCTCCGGTGGGAAATTCAGCGCTTATGTGAACTCGGGAACGCTTCCAGCCGACGACCTTCCCTCTCTGTGAGAACATAAGTACCTACTGTACACTCTCATCGCTTTTAGATATAAAATCTACTGTAAATTTTAGCCGTTTCATCTAGAAAAGTCAACCCCCATTTTTTCCTGCGTTTTCACATTTTGCACCAGTCGCTGGAGTTAGGTTCTCCTATGACCGGAAACCGGAGTCCAGCACACCAAACTCCAGAGGCCGGTGCAGAGTACAGAAACTCATTTTTCATTTGACCTTTCTCTCCTTTCCAGCTATCATAGAACCATCATTTTCACAAAAGAAAGGATGATTTCCATGAAATATACCTGTACCATCCCCTGCTTTGACTTAGAGCAGACCGCTCTCTCCGGTCAGTGTTTCCGGCTGATGCCAGGAAAAGAGCCCGGACTGTGGTCCGTGATCAGCCAGGGGAAGCTTTTATCCATCAGGCAAAACGATTCCCAATTCACCTTTGAATGCGAAGAAGGTTCTTTGGAATACTGGCTGTCCTATTTTGATGTGTCCACAGACTACCAGGCCATGATTGATTCCATAGATCCGGATGATACTTATCTTTTATCTGCCGCCAAAGCAGGTGCAGGCATTCGTATTCTCCGTCAGGATCCATGGGAAATGATCATCACCTTTGTTATCTCCCAGCAAAAGACCATCCCGGCCATCCGCTCCTTAGTTGAAGCTCTGTGCCGTAATTATGGAACGCACATTGAACGCACATTGCTCGCATCCTCAAAGCTTTCTGAAGCCGGTCCCTCCCCCTTTGCCTTTCCTACGCCGGAACAGTTAAGCCGCGCCTCATTGGATGACCTGCTGGCACTGAAGCTGGGATACCGGGCAAAATATATCCACCGGCTCTGTCAGGACGCACTGGAAGGAAGCCTGAACCTGGATCTTCTGTCCTCCCAGAACTATAAAGAGGCCATAGATTATCTCACCAGCTTTTATGGAATCGGTAAAAAGGTAGCGAACTGCGTCTGCCTCTTCGGTCTCCATCATATTGATGCATTTCCTGTCGATACCTGGATCCAGAAAATCCTCATGGAACATTATTTTGACGAAAAAAAATACCGCCGCATCCCCAAATCCCAGCTGTTTGACCGAATCATCGAAGATTCCTTCGGATGCTATCCGGGCTATGCAGGGGTAATGCAACAGTATATTTTCAACTATGAGAGAAATGTAATAGGAAAAAACCAGACTTAAAGCTCCTGAGGGTTTCCGGCCTCAAATATTTTCCATCCGTCCCTTCCCTTTCCCACAGCCATTTCCCGGATATATTCTCCATCTCCGCTTAATTGTCTGTTTTTAATGGCCTGGTCTGTCCAGGTCTGATGAAAGACCACACGGACTACACGGTATTCCTCATATCCCAAAAGGGCTGCTCTGCCGTCATAATACTCTTTGCTTCCCGCATATTCCTCCTCCGGAAGCGTTTCAAAGCTGTGGATCAAATAATCTTTTATGTAGGAGCCGCTTCTAAAATCCTCCTCCTGTTGGGGAAAATTCATAAACTCTGCCTGATCCTTTGAAAGAAGGCTGCTGCATTCCTCATACTGAGCCATGGCGTGATAGCGGAAAAACAGACCTGCTGTCATTTCGGCCTCTCCCTCAGGCATCTCTTCAAAGCGGATATGGCGGGGATTTTCCGCTGAAATCGTATATTCTTCCGCCAGACGGTTCTCCTGGCGGTTCCGGTTCACCCAGGCCACGGCAAACATAACTCCCAGACATATCAATGTCATTCCGCAGATTTTAAGAGCTTGTCCCGATACCTTCTGCGGCCGTTTTGGTGCCTGATCTTTTTTTATATCCTTCTGTCCCACGTTCGACAGAACCTCCTTTTTGTTATGGCAATTCTTCTGTCCGGCCTTTATCCCCGGGCAGACAGCTGCTCTTTCTTCCACTTCCAGCAAACTCCGTTATCCTTCATGCATCGGGATAATCCCTCTGCCGTATCCCCAAGGAAAATCCCCAAGGCTTCTATTTTACCTGTATCGATCGTCAGATTTCTGGGGAGCGAACGAAAACGATCCCTGTCCGCTTCCACCTTTGGCAGCACTCCTGTTTTTACAGATACTGCCTGAGCAAAAATCCCGGCGGTTTCCCAGGTGCTTCTCTGATTCCTGCTCCCGAAATTATAGATTCCTCCCGGCAGTTCCATCACCTGCTCCATAGCCCGGATCACATCCCACACATAGGTGATGCCTCTGTAATCATGGGTCGGGCTTACAATCACCTTTCCTTCCCCGGCGGCTGCAAACATCTGTCCTAACAGCCCGGTTCCCGGCGTCCTTTTCGGAACCGGATAATCATACATCCAGGTCAAACGCAGACAGACCGCCCCTTCTGCCAAAGCAAGCGCTGCCTCCTCTGCCCGTTTTTTATCCCTTCCATACACATTCACCGGCTTCACCCGGTCTGTCTCACGATTCGGCTCCAGAGTATCTGTTCCCGCATAAACCTGATCCGAACTCATAAAGATCAGCCTGCAGCCGCTCTCCCTGCAGGCTCTTGCTATATTTTCTGTTCCCTGAACATTGATCCGTCCCGAAGCCAGGGGATCCGCCTCACACTGTCCCGTATTAGACAAGCCTGCACAGTGCAGCACTGCCTGAGGACGAATCGCCTTAAAAAATGCAGACACCGCCACCATATCTGTAATATCCAGCTCCTCATGGGTAACCGCTACCGTCTCATACCCATCCTTCCCCTCAAAATATTCCGCAAGTCTCGACCCCAGAAATCCTCCTGAACCCGTGATCAAAATCCGTTTTTTCATTCTATAACCAATAGCCTTTCTTCCTCATAAGCCTTACCCAGTCCCCGGAAATCCCACGTCATCCGGCAGTCCCAGGTAAAAATATATCTACCATTATACCCATACTCCCCCCCAGAATCTTTGCGATTTTCTTAATTTTTCTCAAAAATTCAGGACGGCGCGAAATCGTGCAGAAACAGCCCCGTCAAGCTTGCTTGTAAGGAGCTGTTCCTGCACGATTTCACATCGGATGAACATCCGATGCTTCTTGACCCGCAAGCGGGTCAAGAAGATCCCCGCCCGATCCCTAAAAAACCAGCTCCCGCATCCCCTCGCTCCCAAAGATAAAGCTTTTCCCCTTCCGCATCCCCCCCTCCAACAACATCCTCCCCACAAAAAAAGAAAACCGCCCCCAAAACGTCTCTCGTCATCCTCACACAAAACCATCCAACAAGAGCAATTCCAGGGCGGTCTCCCGCTCACATCAGTCAAAGCACGAAACGCGCCTGCACTCAGCGCATCTCATCTTCATTTTTCAAAAAATTCTTTAAACCCCTTCTTCTTAGGCTTCCCTTCCTCCGAAGCCACCCCATTCATAGCTTCATCAAACCGCTTCAGGGCCTCCTTCTGAGCCTGGGTCATTCTCTCAGGAACCTGAACCACTAAAGTCACATAGTGATCCCCTCTCACATTCCGGTTTCTTAAGGAAGGCACACCCTTCCCCTTCAGCCGCACCTTCGTATCAGTCTGCGTACCAGGACGAACCTCATACTCCACTTCTCCGTCCACTGTCTTAATCCGGATCGTACCACCTAAAGCCGCTCTTGCAAAGGAAATCGGCACGGTAGAATAAATGCTTGTATCCTGACGCTTAAAGATCGGATGCTGGGAAACAACTGCCTCCACTAGCAAGTCGCCTCTCTCACCGCCGTTGATACCGGGCTCTCCGCCTCCGGCCATACGAACGCACTGACCATTGTCAATACCGGCAGGAATGGACACCTTAAACTTCTTGCGGACTGTCTTATACCCCGTACCATAGCAATCCGGACACTTTTCCTTGATCACCTTGCCTGTGCCGCCACACTCCGGACAGGTCTGTACATTCTGTACCTGTCCAAAGAAGGACTGCTGGGTATACATGATCTTACCCTTTCCATTACATTTTGTACAGGTCTGGGGCGACGTACCCGCCTTTGCGCCTGTTCCGTTACAGGAAGAACAGGTCTCCTTAAAATTAATCTCAATTTCCTTCTCACAGCCGAACACAGCCTCTTCAAAGGTGATCCTCACTGCGGTTCTTACATTTGCGCCCCTTGAAGGACCGCTTCTTCCTCTGGAGGAACGGCCGCCGCCAAAGATATCTCCAAAAATATCTCCAAAAATATCTCCCATATCCTGACCGCCAAAGTCAAAACCGCCGAAGCCGCCAAACCCTCCTGCGCCTCCGCCTCCCTGCTCAAAGGCGGCATGGCCGAACTGGTCATACTGCTGGCGCTTCTGAGGATCGCTGAGCACGCTGTAAGCCTCAGATGCCTCTTTAAATTTGGCCTCTGCCTCCTTGTCTCCGGGATTGGCATCCGGATGATATTTTTTGGCGAGCTTTCTGTATGCCTTTTTCAGGGCATCGTCATCCGCGTCTTTGGAAACGCCCAGAACCTCATAGTAATCTCTCTTACTCTCTGCCATGTTGTTTACCTCTTACATATCTATCAGAACATTTTCTCTTAAATAAAATATCCCCGGACAGACCTTTAGGTCCGGCCAGGGGGCATCTCGCCCAATGGACCGGACCTCTGGCCTTACGGTTTTATATAATGGATTCCCGCCCTGCTGCAGGCGGGAATCCTTTCTCCTTACACTTCCTTAAAGTCTGCGTCTACTACATCATCATCCGGTCTGGAGCCGCCTGCTGCGCCGCCCATGTCAGGGCCTGCTCCTGCCTGCTGTGCCTGCTCATATACCTTTGCAAAGAGCTTCTGAGCGCTGTTCATCAGCTTCTCCTTGCCGGACTTGATATCCTCTACCTGAGCATCGGTCATCTGATCTACCGGAGCACGGTTGATTGCTTCCTTCAGTGCATTTAAGTCTGCCTCTACCTCTGCCTTATCATTGGCATCAATCTTGTCTCCAACCTCTTCTAAGGCCTTTTCAGTCTGGAATACCATGGAGTCGGCGTCATTTCTGGCGTCAATGGCTTCCTTGCGCTTCTTATCCTGAGCCTCATACTCAGCAGCTTCCTTTACAGCCTTGTCGATATCAGCGTCAGACATATTGGAGCCGGAGGTAATGGTGATGTGCTGCTCTTTTCCGGTTCCCAGATCCTTTGCAGATACATTTACAATACCGTTAGCGTCGATATCGAAGGTTACCTCAATCTGAGGGATACCTCTTCTTGCTGGCGGAATTCCATCCAGACGGAACTGTCCAAGAGTTTTGTTATCTCTTGCAAACTGACGCTCACCCTGTACCACATGGATATCAACAGCAGTCTGATTGTCAGCAGCAGTAGAGAAAATCTGGCTCTTCTTTGTAGGAATGGTTGTATTTCTCTCAATCAGTCTGGTAGCTACTCCGCCCATGGTCTCAATGGACAGGGACAGTGGGGTAACATCCAGAAGAAGGATATCTCCGGCGCCTGCATCGCCTGCCAGTTTTCCGCCCTGGATTGCAGCACCGATGGCTACGCACTCATCCGGATTTAAAGACTTGCTGGGCTCTTTGCCTGTGATCTGCTTTACCTTTTCCTGTGCAGAGATCATACGGGTAGAACCGCCTACTAACAGCACCTTTCCAAGCTCAGAAGCAGTGATGCCTGCATCCTTTAATGCATTTTGTACCGGAATTGCGGTGCGCTCGATCAGGTCATGAGTCAGCTCGTCAAATTTTGCTCTGGTTAAGTTCATATCCAGATGCTTTGGTCCCTCTGCAGTTGCAGTGATGAACGGAAGGTTGATATTGGTAGTAGTAGCGGTAGACAGCTCCTTCTTTGCCTTCTCAGCTGCTTCCTTTAATCTCTGAAGAGCCATCTTATCAGCGGAAAGATCTACGCCCTCTGCCTTCTTAAACTCAGCGATCATCCAGTTTGTAACTGCATTGTCAAAGTCATCGCCGCCAAGATGGGTATCGCCATTGGTGGAAAGAACCTCGATTACGCCGTCACCGATCTCGATAATAGAAACATCAAAGGTACCGCCGCCTAAGTCGTATACCATGATCTTCTGCTCATTTTCATTGTCAAGGCCGTAAGCCAGCGCTGCCGCTGTAGGCTCGTTGATGATACGCTTTACTTCCAGACCTGCAATCTTTCCTGCGTCCTTGGTTGCCTGACGCTGTGCGTCATTAAAGTATGCGGGAACAGTTATAACAGCCTCTGTTACTGTCTCGCCTAAGTAGCTCTCTGCATCTGCCTTCAGCTTCTGAAGGATCATGGCGGAAATCTCCTGTGGTGTGTACTTCTTTCCGTCAATGTCCACCTTGTAGTCTGTGCCCATATGGCGCTTGATGGAAGAAATGGTGCGGTCTGCGTTTGTAACTGCCTGACGCTTTGCTGGCTCGCCTACCAGTCTTTCACCTGTTTTTGTAAATGCCACGATAGATGGTGTGGTTCTTACGCCCTCTGCATTTGCGATAACGGTTGGCTTTCCACCTTCCATAACGGCAACGCAGCTATTCGTTGTACCTAAGTCGATACCAATAATCTTGCCCATAGTTATTTCCTCCTGATTTGATCAATCTATAAAATATTTTAGTTTGCAACTTTAACCATACTGTGTCTTACAACGCTGTCCCGGTACATATATCCCTTCTGGAGCTCCTCCGCAACGATATTTTCTCCCAGGCTCTCATCCTCCACATGCATCACTGCATTGTGGAAATTGGGATCAAATTCCTTTCCGGCTGCCTCAATGGGCTTTACTCCGGCTTCCTCAAAGACCTTCTGGATCTGCTTGTAGATTTTTTCCATGCCCTCTGCAATGGGATCTTCCTTTTTATCCTCAGGGATTACTGCCAGGCCTCTCTCAAAATTGTCGATCACGGGAAGGATGCGCTCAATGATATCTCTGGCGCCCATCTCATACATGGAAGATTTCTCCTTTTCCGTTCTCTTTCTGAAATTTTCAAATTCAGCCATCTGGCGTTTTACCCGGTCGGTCAGCTCCTCGATCTTTTCATCTCTCGGATCCTTCTTTTTCTTAAAGAAACCTCCCTTTGACGCGTTATCCGCAGCTTCTTCTGTCTGAGTCTCTGCTTCCGCAGTTTCCTCTTTGACAGCGTCTGCCGCTTCCTCTGTCTCCGGAATATCTGTTACTTCTTCCTTCTTATTATCTTCACTCACTGCTTATCACCTTTCATCCTTTTTAAATGCTGCATCCAGCTGGCTCATCAGATTCCGCAGCGTTCCAAGGACCTTTTCATAATCCATACGCTTCGGTCCGATAATTCCGACTGTTCCCCGAAGTCCTCCGCCCAGATCGTAATTGGCTGTAACCACGCTGCAGTCCTTCATGGACTGAACCGGCGTTTCATCACCGATATAGACCTGGATCCCGGCGTCACCGCCGTTTTCCGTATTGACCTCGGAAACAAACTCCTGAAGCATTTCCTTGTGCTCCAGTGTCCCGATCAGCTTGCTGGCCTTATCGCCTTCTGAAAGCTCCGGATACCGAAAAATATTCGTAGCCCCGCTGGTATAAATCTGAAGATCTTCTCCGCCGGCCTTGATCGCTTCCGCAACCTCGTTTAAGACCAGCTCCACCACCTGGCTGTGAATGCCTGCATCCTCCTTCAGACGACTGATGATATCCAGATTGATTTCTTCAATCGTCAGCCCGTTTAAGCTGCTGTTTAACAGGATGTTCAGATTCAAGAGTTCCTGTTCCCCCAGCTCTTCCGCAATATCGATCATGGTATTTTTAACGATATTGCCTTCTACCACAACCACTACCAGAAGCTTATGTGCCTCTACTCTGGACAGCTGGATAAATTTCAGCTTTGTCTTGTGGTAGCTGGGGCCGCTGATCATGGCCGCATAATTGGTATTGGCCGCCAGAACCTGAGCCATCTTTTTAAGGACCAGTTCCAGCTTATCAACCTTCTGAACCATCATATCCTTAAATTCTGTAACTTCATTGTCCTTTTCCTGCATGATCTGGTCTACATAGAACCTGTATCCCTTATCGGAAGGAATACGCCCTGCGGAAGTGTGGGGCTGAATGATATATCCCATCTCTTCCAGATCTGACATCTCGTTACGGATGGTGGCAGAACTCAGTTTTAATTCTGAATACTTGGAAATGGTTCTGGAACCAACCGGTTCGCCTGTCTCCAGGTAGGTTTTGATGATCGCCTTTAATATGGTGATCTTCCGGTTATCCAGCTGTGTATCCATCGTTTCCTGTCACCTTCCTCTCTTGGGATTATTAGCACTCAATGCTCTGGAGTGCTAACATCTACATTTCATAATATATTCCTTTCTCTCTGTTTTGTCAAGGGATTTTTCATTTTTTTCATGATCTTATTTCCTGTATATACAGTTTTCTCTTGACAAAAGTCCTCTCTGCCTTTATTCTGGACGTAGATTCATTTTTATTTCACAAATCAGAATTTCTGTCTGTTTTGTAACCTTCTAAACATTCTTTTATATACGTTTCAGATCCTGTTCAGGAATGATATCCGGACAATATTTTTCTTACCTGCTATGAAGCTGCCTTTTGCAGTTTACATAAATATAATGTACTAAGGGGGTATACATTTGGTATACGACGTATTTCTCAACAAAATCAAAACGGGCATGGAACAGGCCCTGGGAAAGGAGTATGAACTGAGTCTGCACAGGATCACCAAAAACAACGGCCTGATTCTGGATGGTCTGTGCATTTCCAAAAACAAAAATCCGGTAGCTCCTGCTATTTATCTCAATAACTGCTACCATCAGTATCTGAAAGGCTGCTCTTTGGAGGAAATCACTCAGGAGCTTTTGGAACTGTACCGCTCCAATGAGGTTTTGCCCACCATTCATCCGGCCCGGCTTTCCGATTACAGCGCCATGAAATCCCGGACCGCCTGCCGCCTTATTAACACGGCTGCCAATGAAACACTTTTGCAGGATATGCCTCATATTCCATGGAACGATCTTTCCATCGTATTCTACCTGTTTCTTCAGGAAAATGATACCGGTATAATGACTGCCGGAATCCATACCTCTCATCTGAATACCTGGGGTATTTCCCAGGATGAACTCTTTCAGGCTGCCATCTCCAATGTTTCCCGGCTCTTTCCTCCGTCCATTACCAGTATGGACTGTATTTTAGAGGATCTGACAGACGCCGTCCCCGACCTGAACAGACAGGCCATGACCCCTTTCTATGTTCTTTCCAATACCTGCGGAATCAACGGAGCAATCTGTATGCTCTATCCTGATGTTCTTAAACATTTCTCAGAAGGGATTGAACGCGACGTACTGATCCTTCCCTCCAGTATCCATGAAGTTCTGCTTCTTCCCGATGAAGAAGACATTTCTTATGACGAACTCAGCCAAATGGTAGCCCCGATCAATGCCTCCGAGGTTCTGCCTCAGGACCGCCTCTCCAATCAGATCTATCGCTACAGCCGGAGATCTGATTCGATTGAGATCGTATCTTCCTGCATGCTTCCCCTCAATTAAAGCATACAAAAGGAGCTGCTGTACGAACCCTTTCATCCGTTACAGCAGCTCCTCTTTTTACCTATCCTTTATACAACCCTTACTGAACCCAGGCTCCCGATCCGTCTACATATCTTCCATCCGGTGTCCAGGTATTTCTAAACATCACTCCGCTTCCGCCCATATAGTACCATCTGCCATTCACAGACTGCCATCCGGTTGTCATAGCGCCGCTTCCATCCAGATAATACCACTGTCCGTTCTGCTCCAGCCATCCTGTCTGCATTACGCCGCTGCTGTTTAAATAATACCATCTGCCGCTTACATACTGCCAGCCCGTCTGCATCTCACCGCTTCCATTGAGATAATACCACTGTCCGTTTACATTCTGCCAGCCGGTTGTAAGAGCACCATTGGAACCAAGATAATACCACTGACGGTCTACCTTCTGCCAGCCAGTAAGCATATATCCGGAACGGTCAAAGAGATACCACACTCCATCGATCTGTTTCCAGCCATCTGCCGGATAACCGCCTGTAGAGTAAGAATACCACCAGCGTCCGCCTTCCTGTACCCAGCGTCCGCTTCCACCGTAAGAACCTGCCTCATCCTCATCTACATACAGGGAAGAAGAATCCTCAGACCACTCGCCTGCCTTGTCATTATAGCTTGCAATAGCTCTCACACGGAAGGTATAATCTCCTTCTTTATTAAAATATCCGGAAAAGTCAAAATACGTATTAGATGTATTGACAGTTGTAACCGTTTTGTCATCTCTTAACAGCTTTACATCATAGCTCTTGGAACCCTCTACCTCGTCCCACTCAGCCGTGCTGTCATTCCAGTCCAGATTATCAGCAGCCTCCAGCTTGCCTCCGATACGGTCCAGCTCTACCGTCACTTCCATATAATCGCCGTCATCATAAATTTTTGCCTTTTTAAACTCAGCGTCACAGCCGCTTATCTTAAAGTGGCTCTTGCTGGTATAGGAAAAACGGTATCCCTCAGAAGCAGAAAGTTCTACCTTTACCTCGGGAACATCTCCTACCGTCCAGACATCCTTATCCTCCAGATTCGTGTACTCTACGGAATCCACATCATATGAATCGTCTCTGGCCCTTACGCTGATATCACCAATATCATCTCCGCTCTCCGGCTCCTTATCATAAGAAAATTCCAAACGCACTGTATCGATCTTCTCCGTGCCCGCATAGACCGGAAATACAGCCATAGCTGACAAAAACGCTGCCATTGCCAGGGAAAATATTTTCTTTGTATACATATACCTCTCCTCCTTATATTTAAGATTCGTTTTGTTTCTTTTGTATGATTTTATTATAAAGGAAAGTTTGGATTTATGCAATTTCATAATTCTTACAAAGAGTTTACAATTCCTTACAGCCCAAACCGGTTCCCAGACTATTCCATATCCAAAAGCAGCTTTTTCACTTCCACCATACGGTCTCTGAGCCGAGCCGCCTCCTCAAAGTTTAACTCGGCTGCTGCCTGACGCATCTTCTTTTCCAGTTCCTTTGAAAGCTTTTTAAGTTCCTTCTCATCCATAGATTCCGGATCCTTCGTATCTGCGAAACTGTCATTTTCCACGGCCTTTGAAATGGTGATCAGGTCTCTTACTGCCTTTTTAATGGTTGTAGGCGTAATGCCATGCTCCTCATTATATCTCTGCTGGATCTGACGGCGGCGTTTCGTCTCCTCAATCGCCACCCGCATGGAATCTGTGATGGTATCGGCATACATGATCACATGACCCTCAGAATTCCGTGCCGCACGGCCAATTGTCTGAATAAGTGAGGTTTCTGAACGGAGAAAACCTTCCTTGTCCGCATCCAGAATCGCCACCAGCGTAATCTCCGGTATATCAAGGCCCTCTCTTAAAAGATTAATCCCTACAAGCACGTCAAACACATCCAGGCGCATATCCCGGATGATCTGCGCACGCTCTAAGGTATCAATATCGGAATGGAGATATTTCACCCGAATTCCCACTTCCCGCATATAATCGGTAAGATCCTCTGCCATCCGCTTTGTCAAAGTAGTGATCAGAACCTTATGATGGCCTGCCACCTCCTTGTTCACCTCTGAAATCAGATCGTCAATCTGCCCCTCCACAGGACGGACAAATATTTCCGGATCCAGAAGCCCGGTCGGACGGATGATCTGCTCCACCCGCATCAGCTCATGCTCCTGTTCATAGACAGAGGGCGTAGCTGATACAAACAGCATCTGATCAATCTTGCTTTCAAATTCCGAAAAATTTAAAGGACGGTTGTCCAGGGCAGAAGGAAGGCGGAACCCATAGTCCACCAGCGTCATTTTTCTGGAACGGTCTCCCGCATACATGCCCCGTACCTGAGGCAGAGTGATGTGGGACTCATCTACAATAATGAGAAAGTCTTTGGGGAAATAATCAATCAGGGTACAGGGAGGCTCTCCCGGTGCTGTTCCCGTCAAATGTCTGGAATAATTTTCAATACCAGAACAAAAGCCTGTCTCCCGCATCATTTCCACATCAAAATTCGTGCGTTCGGAAATCCTCTGAGCCTCTAACAGCTTATCCTCACTCTTAAAAAATGATACACGCTCCTTTAATTCCTCTAAAATATGTTCCGTGGCCTCCATCATCTTTTCCTTGGGAACCACATAATGAGATGCCGGAAAAATCGCCACATGCCCCAGCTGGGCCTTCACCTCTCCAGTCACGGTATCAATTTCCATGATCCGGTCTACCTCATCCCCAAAAAATTCCACCCGGAAGGCCTGACCGTCTGAGTAGGCCGGATAAATGTCCAGAACATCACCCTTGACCCGAAAGCTTCCCCGCTTAAAGTCCATGTCATTGCGGTCATACTGGATTTCGATCAGCTTGCGGATCACATCATCCCGGTCCTTTTCCATCCCCGGTCTCAGTGAAATAACCATCTCCTGATAATCAATGGGACTTCCCAGACCGTAAATACAGGATACAGATGCCACGATGATCACATCGCTGCGCTCGGAAAGAGCTGCTGTAGCCGAATGGCGCAGCTTGTCGATCTCATCGTTGATGGCGGAGTCCTTTTCAATGTAGGTGTCCGTGGAGGGAACGTAGGCCTCGGGCTGGTAGTAGTCATAATAGGATACAAAGTATTCCACTGCGTTACCCGGAAAATACTCTTTGAACTCACCATAGAGCTGTGCTGCTAAGGTCTTATTGTGCGCTATTACCAAAGTCGGCTTATTTAACTGGGCAATCACATTAGCCATGGTAAAGGTCTTTCCGGAACCCGTAACCCCTAGTAAAGTCTGGAATTGATTGCCTTCCTGGAACCCTTTGACCAACGCCTCAATGGCCTGGGGCTGGTCGCCGGTGGGGGCGTATTCGGAATGTAATTTGAAGATTTTTTGTTCATTTTGCATAAAATCCACCTCCAGATTTCAAAGTAAAAAAGGACGCCTATAAGGCAAAAATTCGTCAAGGAACTTTTCATTTTCGTCGTGGCGCTTTCTCAGATTGCGGCAAAATAGGCCCACGACGAATTTTGTTCACAATCTGCTTTTTTTGCAACCTGCCGTACCCATGTAATTCTATATGGACGAAACAGGAACAAACCATATAAAAAGGACTCAGACATTGCACTTTCGTATATCACAAAGCAACGAGTCAAGTGACTGCTTGCAGGCATTTGGCGACTGCCATTGACAGTAGACTCTTTGCGTCTACTATATCACAAGTTCTTTCAAAAGTACAGAAGCAGTGAACATCTGTTCTTTTGCTTTTACGCAGTCTCCGGAAGGAATCCTGTTACATCCACCACAATCTCCAGCAGTTCGTTTTTAAAGAGCTCATTTTCTTCCATATCTGGAAACACCATGTTCATATACTCCTCTATTTCCGGTACTCCATCCGCTATGATCTCTCTGTTGTCAGCATAAACGTCTCTTCCTAACTGTCATTCCAATTTTAAGATACGGTTAATATAATCAATATCCGAATATTTTACGCCATTGATTTCGGATCTGCCAGGACTCCAGATAGCTGTAAAGCTTCTCTTTCTTTGCGAAGGTGCGGTTCCCGGCCTCGTCATACTCATAAGTATAGGTGGCCTTGTCAAACTGCCCCCTGCTCTCCGTGCACTTTATAAGCTGCCCGTTGTCATCATAAATGAAGTTCCGCTCCGTAGTCTCCCACTCCGGGTTCTGGTTCTGCCACGGGTTCGTTCCGATTTCTTTGGAGTTTCGATATATGCCTTTCCTTTAATATCATATCTTTGTGCTGATTCAATCAGAAAAGAATCCTCAAAATAATCCAGATATTTCTTAATGGTAGCGGAAGTGATTCTGGATTTCTTTATCGTCTTGAACGTATTCTTCAGTTTTTCCGGATTGGTCAGCGAACCAATGGCAGAAGAAAGAATATTCAGCAGATCTTCCAGTTCTCCAATGTTCTTCACTCGGTTACGTTTGGTAATATCTCGAAGATAAATCTCATTGAACAGATTCTGTAATGCAGCTGCCTTATCGTTTGCTCCCTCACGAAGGACAACCAGAGGGATACCGCCGTATAGCATATATTCAGATAATCCCATGTACTTATCACCGTTGTAATCGGTAGCTATATCTTTGGACAGGAGTTTTGCGTTACTTCCAGTCACAAATACATCCATATTATCTTTACGAAGATAACCATTCAGAACAGCTTCAAAACAATCCAGCATCTGAATTTCATCAAGCAGCAGATAATACATTCCTTCACCTGCAACTTTGGAACGGATATATGCCATGAACTTTTCAGGGTCAACTCCACGCTTTTCCTTTTCAATCTGAATCAGGCTTTCGCCAATCAGACAAAGATCATCGGCTGAGTCAAAAGCAATGCGAATGATATGGTCAGCATCAACTCCGCTTTCCAATAAGTGATGATAAAACAGATTATTCAGTAAGCATGACTGCTGCATATCTATGATAATATTTCATTAAGAAGTTTTTGATATTTTGTCCCCAAAGATACAATCATCAACTTATACCACGTATCATGTGAAAATTCACCAATTTCGATACACCATATTTTATAATGCAAATCTCTGGTAACGGTATTTTGTTATTATAAGCACTTCCTACCACGCTTTTCCCAATGGCAGATTCCAGTCTACCGCATAGAAGGAGGTCTCCTGTTTCAGCTTCTTATACAGGTTTTTCCTCGTCCTGTACTTATCCGGCGAGTTGTTCCAATACTCATATCCTCTCATATAGCTCTCCGCCATATCATCCCATGAGACAAAACGTGCCTGGATCGTTTTTGCGGCTGAGAGCATCTGATCCAGCATTTCTGTCTCCGTATAATACTCTGCCAGATAACACTCTCTCAATACCTGCATGGCCCTGCAGTAATCCCAGCCGTCGATTGCTCCTTCTCCTCCGCGTTTATACGCAAGGAGCATATCCTTAACGAATTCATTATCCTTATACTGCTCCTCGATCTGCTGTTCCGTTCCATTCAGGTATCCCATATAAGAAAGCAATCCCATTTCTTCCTGAAATCCGGAGCGGTGGCCTGAGGTCAAAAGCCAGTTAATAGTAGAATCAGCAGATGCGCGGTCTGTTATCCCCCATGCCATTTCCAGCCTGGTCCTGGCATCACCCGCGTATTTTTCCGGGGTGCTTACAAAATACTCCTGATTCCATCCCGTTTCATTTGCAATGATTGCATACGTCGCATAAAACCATTGCTCTGCCTGCTCCTTTGTAATGGATACCGCCGGGGCTGTTTCCTGCTGCAGCCATGCTCCGCTAGACTGAAACGTATATGATACCCCGTCTATTGTCTGAGTGGTATCATGCAGCATTTCGCCTGTAGGCGCACAGTAATACCATTCTCCATTCGACTCAATCCACCCGGTCTGCATGTAGCCTGATCCATTAAAATAATACCAGTTTCCAGAAATCAGCTCCCAACCGCCGGCTGGATAAGAACCATTATCCTGCTCATACCACCAGCCCGTACTGTCCTGCTTCCACTGTGCACCGTAGACGGGGAGTGAAACGGATAATGCCGTTCCAATTATAATAGCTGCTGTGGTTGCTTTTTTCTTCATAACCGTTCCTTCTTTCGTATATGAAATTGACAACTTTATAGTATCCGATCTTTTTTCTGCTTTTCGGTCTTATCATTGCGGATATAGCAGATAACCAGAGAAACCAGCACGAAAACTGACATTATCCTGGAAACCTTTATGTACAGAATCTCACTCTGTTTTGCTTCTCTGTATTCTTCCATCAGCGCCTTTGCTTCCTGAGGAATCTCATCTGCATCTTCTATGGGCTTCCCATCCTTTTGGAATTCCAGTGTTTCCAGAGAACGTTTGTGTTCACTTATATATACAGATGAATAGAAAATCTCAAGCAGCACTAAAAAAATAAAAACCAGAATACGTCGTTTGCTCATCTTTTAAATGTCCCCTTTTTAATGCTGGGACGTATCATTTTTCTTTTATGTGGACTTTCGTCACCCTAGCCGTGGGACATCGCCCAGCAAAAATAATCAAAACACTTAGTTTTACGCTGATAAGGAAGTATTCACAACAACTTATAACTAACGCTGACAAACAGGGTGCAAACAGAGAGTTAATCACTTTCAATAGTGGTCGGCTCTCTGTTTTTCTATCTTCACTTTGTTACGCAATAGAACGTCATTTTTGAGGGTAGAAGTATAAAATATCATCTAAGCGTTTTACACATTCCCTTCCTATCCTTTCCCTAATCCCTCTCCTTGGGGGCAAAGCAAAGCGGCAGAGCCGCCGGAATGGAAAAGAACGGAACGGAAAAGGCTTTCAATGGAAATCATAAACAGAGTATTGGAAAATCACTTGTTTCCCCAAAATAGTAATTGCTTTCTCGCTACATTGATTTACGCACCGATAACATAAGGTACACCGTCCGTTTGCTACAATCTTACATTTGGATAATGACAAATTATTCATAGGACACACCAATGCACATTTCCCGCACTTTATACAAGCGTCGGTATCTATCTGTATTTTGTTTGAATATTCTTGTGTTTTATGGTAAAACCAAAGCCGCTGTCCCAAAAGCCCTGCAATATGGCATAAAAATCCCAAACCGTCTTTAGTTGGAGTACCATTTTTCAAATTACACACCGCTGATTTTATGCGTTCTTCTGCTTGTATAACAATTTGCTTATTTTGAGCCGGAGTACACTTTAAGGCTTTTACATCACAAATACAATCCGGCATTTTCAGATGAAGTCCACCCCATACCTGTGCGCCGTATCTCTCGAACAATCTTGCAGATACGCCCGCACCATCGCCGCTAAACAGTCCCATTGTTGCAATAATGAAAACACGTTTTCCTTTCCATATATCAGAATTTTCGCAGATAAAATCCCGTACAATTTTAGGCAAATTACTGTAATAGATTGGATAAGCAAAAATAATGTCTTTATGATATGTAACTTTTTCCATTGTACCTGTATCTTCTAAAGGGGTTATTTCAATATTCCTATCATATAGAGCAACAAAGTTTTCTAAACAATATTTTGTATTTCCTGTTCCGCTAAAATAAATCCCTATCATATTTTTTCTCCCGTATTATCTAAAAAGGAAAGTTGAAAAACGTCCATAAAATCAATGACCTTCTCTCTCCAATCATTATCATAATTTACATTATTCATGGTGGCTAATGAAGTAACGCCATGTATAAAAGCCCAAATGGTTATGATAATATCATTTTGCTTTTCTTCCGAATAGTGCGTCTGCCCTAATAATTTACTTACAATATTTTTATAGATAATATAAGGTTTATAGTTTTGGTCGTCTGGTATTGATAACGATAAGTCAATTTTTATATTGGATTGAGAATATAAAAATTGAAAATAAGCAGGGTTCTCTACAAAGAAAGATACATAGGCTATCCCCATATCTTTCAATATTTCTGCGACATTATTATTCTTTTGAACGGTACTTTCTAATTGTTTAGAAAATCTATCTGTGATAAATAATTGCATTGCTTCAAGCAGTTCTTCTTTATTTTGAAAATGGCTGTAAGGGGCAGCATGGCTGACCCCACACGCCGCAGCTACCTTTCTCAAAGAAAAAGCATTTACTCCCTCTGTACTTACAAGCTGAATACCTGCTTCGATTAAAGCGTTTCGCAAGTCTTTATGATGATAAGTCTGTCGTTTCTGTGCCATGCTAAGTCCTCCAATCTTTACACTGTCTATATTATAAAACCTAAACTTTACAGTGTCAAGTTTGAGGAGGATTTTAAGTTGTGATACTTGAAATTATTTTTTCCTAAACGGTTATTTATTTGGCATTTCAGAAACTTTTCCGTAATAAGAGATAAGAAAAACTTTTTCAAAATTTTCTCTCAAAACTTCGGCAAAATCGCTCTGCTCGGTGTTGTAGGTAGTGAGAGGAAAATCAGAGGGTTTGGGATACTTCCCAACAAGCAAAATGCAGGGCATTTTCGGAAAAGAGTACTCTTTTTCTATGCTTGCTACGAAACTTATCACATTACAAATCAAAGAAAGGACGGGAAAGGAATGGAACGGAAACAAGAACAAGATACAACAGATGATAGACAGAAACAGGGAAATCCGGCAGATGAAACAGTGATTTATAAAATCGGCGGCACATTCTATGAAGTGTCTACCTCTTGCGGCGGCTCTGAACCGCTTTTTGAAAAGATGAAGCGGCTCATAAAATCAGAAAATCTCAAAGCGCCTACTGACAAAGGAAAAGAAGTCCGCTATAATGAAGATAGCAACCTGTCTGTCGGGCGTTCATTACAGGAGGAATGAACATGACAGCAAATACATATAAGCCCGAACAGATAACCGCATTATACGCCCGTTTAAGTCAAGAGGACGCATTGGACGGGGACAGCAACAGCATTGTCAATCAAAAAGCAGTTTTAACAAAATATGCTTCGGATAACGGCTTTACAAATCCTGTATTCTTTATTGATGACGGCGTTTCCGGTGTAACTTTTGACAGACCGAATTTTAACCGCATGATTGCAGAGATTGAAGCCGGAAATGTGGCGACAGTCATTGTCAAGGATATGTCCCGCTTGGGGCGTGATTATCTGAAAGTCGGTTACTATACGGAAATCTTTTTCGTTGAAAGAGATGTTCGCTATATCGCAATCAATGACGGCGTGGACAGCGCAAAGGGCGACAATGATTTTACTCCTTTCCGAAATCTGTTTAACGATTTTTACGCCAAAGATACCAGTAAAAAAGTACGGGCAATCAAGAAAGCGCAGGGCATGGCAGGAGAACATCTGACTAAGCCGCCCTATGGCTATAAGGTAGACCCCAACGACAGAAAGAAATGGATTGTAGATGAAGAAGCTGCCGCTGTGGTAAAGCGAATTTTTGATTTATGCGTTGCAGGAAAAGGACCTATGCAAATAGCGAAAATTTTGAAAGCTGACAAAGTGCTGACAACACGCGCTCATTATGCAAAGCAGAAAGGAAAATCACTTCCCGATAATCCGTACAGTTGGAATGAAAGTACGATTGTAGCAGTTTTGGAGCGTATGGACTACTGCGGACATACGGTAAACTTCAAAAGCTATTCCAAATCCCACAAGCTGAAAAAGCGTATTCCCACCACAAAAGAACAGCAGGCGATTTTCCGCAACACCCATGAAGCAATCGTTGAGGAAGCTGTCTTTGAACGGGTACAGGAATTAAGGGCAAATAAACGCCGCCCCACAAAGGCAGAGCGACAGGGAATGTTTTCCGGCTTGGTATTCTGTGCGGATTGTGGAAGTAAACTGCACTTTGCCACCTGCAAGAGCTTTGACGGTTCACAAGACAACTACCGCTGTGCAAGATATAAAAGCAATACGGGAGATTGTACGGCACACTTCATCAGAGAAGAAGTCCTGCGGAAAATCGTTCTCAATCGGATATTTGCCGTAACTGCCATGTTCTATGAGGACATTACCACCTTTATGGAACTGATACAGAAACAGCGGTTTGATGAAGCGGAAAAGGATATGAAACGCAAGCAGTGTGAAGTAAGGCAGGCAAGAAAACGGATTGCAGAACTTGACCGGATTTTTAAGCGGATTTATGAGGACGACATCAACGGCACAATCAGCCATGAGCGATTTTTGAAGCTGTCCGCAGAGTATGAAGCAGAACAAAAAGAGCTGACGGAAAAGGTAAAGGCAGAACAACAGGAAGTCGATACCTACGAACAGAATAAAAGCGATTTTGACAGCTTCGCCGCCATCATCCGCAAGTACGTGGGAATAACCGAATTAACTCCCACTATCGTCAATGAGTTTATAAAGAAAATCGTTGTCCATGCGCCGGAGAAGATAGACGGCAAGCGTTTTCAGAAAGTGGATATTATCTTTAACTTCGTGGGAGAAATCCATTTGCCGACTGACCCGCAGACAGAACAGAAAAAAACCGATAAACAGGAAAAGACGGCATAGCCCTTAAACGGGGCTATACCGCCTAATTGAAAAATATACTTCCTTGTAACCGAAAACCCTTCTCTTTACGTTGTTTAGGACAAAGCCGGTCATTCCAACGATTTGCACATTGTGGAAAATAACCCCCGTTCTTTCCCCGTCTGGCATATACATCTTCTCTTCCCCAAAACATCGAAAAGAAACGTATTGCCATTTTCTTTGTAATATATGGCGGATTTACGATACGACTCCCTTGATCCAGGTCATATTCTTCTGCACTTTCTATTTTTTCTTCAAAAGGATTCACCTCTTCATATGAAATGCCTGCTTTCTTCAATTTATCTTTTAATATCTTGTTCTCATATTCAAGCAACCTAACCATCTTTCTCAATGAATCCACATCATATGCTTCTATGTTCAAACCTTCCACCTACACTTCTTATTATTTCGTAATGTAACCCTCATTTTGTGTCCCAACTTTATTTCAGTACTTGTTCCAACTATTTTCAATACTTATTTTCCGTATTGACGCATTTCTTCGCCAATCGTATAATTAAGTTAGATACAGAGCATTTCTGTTATCAAAATATTGCCCGCCCACCATTGGCGACTTATAAATGATTGGCTCGAAAATATTGTTCGCTTACCGGAAGCGTCTAATAAATGTCCGGCTTGAAAATTATTTAGAAACTATTTTTGTTTTCGATATTGTGTTTTTATCACACATTGCATATACTATAAATACACAAAAAAGCCAGAAAAAGAGGAGGTGTTAGTATGGCTACTTCAAGTATTACTCATAATTTTGTCGTATCCAATCCAAATAGCGTAAAGCGTTTTGTCGCAGCAATTGACGAAGCCGACCGTGACCGCACACCAAAGCAGACACTTCCCGGACGTCAGTTAACGAACCCACAGGAAATCTTAGCTTTAATGTCAAAAAGGAAGAAAAAACATGTCTGATAAATATTTTACCGTTAATATTCGGGCATATTTGGATAAAGACGAACCGACATA
>NZ_JBBKBT010000021.1:0-30951 GCF_037890305.1 Enterocloster sp. HCN-30185 | reverse complement strand
TTCTGACAGCACGATAGAAAACAAGGTTCATGTCAGGGATACCTTCCAACGGTCTGAGGAAAAAGGAAAATATCACAAAGGGCGTGTGCAGAGAGAACACGCACACAGAGAGCGTGCGAAGTCAGAAAATACAAAGCAGTCCGATTATGGAGATTTCCAGACAAAGGATGCCACATTTTCGCAGGGGCAGGAGGAAGAATTTACCGACAAAAAAGTACAGAAGGCTTTTGATAAGTCGGAAAAGAGTCGTCAGAAGTTGCAGAAAGCAAAGGACAAGATGCCGAAAAAGCGGCAGTATGAGATGAAACGTGTCTTTGATGAACAGAACGGAAAAGCAAAATATATCGTTGTTCCGGTGGATGTGGAGAAGCCATTTAAGCAGGATGGTCTGGGAAAGACTGCGGTTCATAAGCTGCAAACGGAAAATATGTATTTTGTGCATCGTAAGATTGCAGAAACAGAAAAGGACAATTCTGCGGTTGAGGGTGCACACAAGACGGAACAGCGTGCCGAGGACATTTATCACTATATGAAGTATCACCGCAAGAGCAAGGCACAGAGAAAGCGTGACCGCCTAGAGCGATTGCAGAAAAAGCAGGTCACAGCAGATATGAAGCTGGAGTATGAGAAATTCATTAGTGAAAATCCACATCTAAAGGGCAACAGTCCAAAGAAACAGTTACAAAGGCAGCTACAGAAACAGCGCATCAAGCGTGAGTATGCCAAGGCAAGGCGGGCAGGAGCAGAAGCCAAGACTGCAAAGGAAACATTTACAAAGACAGCCAATGCCGCAACCGGGATTGCAAAGAAGTTACAGGAGATTGCCACAAAAAATAAAACACTGATTATCACAGTGGGTATTTTTGCTCTTCTGCTTATTATGATCATGTCGGCATTATCAAGCTGCGGTTCCATGTTTACCGGAACTGTGACAACAACGATGGCAAGCACATATCTTAGCCTTCCGGCAGAGATTGATGCAGCAGATTTATCTTTTACAGAAAAGGAAATGGAGCTGCAAAACAAGATTGACCGGATTGAAACTGATTACCCGGGATATGATGAATACGATTATAACCTTGGTGCAATCGGGCATGATCCATATACACTGATCAGTTATCTTTCCGCAGTCCATACGGAATTTACTGCCGCAGAAATGGAGAGTGAAATTCAGGAATTATTTGATGCCATGTATTCCCTTACTACTGAGGAAGTGGAGGAGACACGGACAAGGACAGTCACAAAGACCGGAACCAGAACAGTTACAAATGCAGATGGAAGCATCAGTACCGAGGAATACGAGTATGAGGAGGAAGAAGAATATATCGTAACAATCCTTCGAGTCACTTTAACGGTCACACCTCTTGAGAGCATTATTGCCGGACGCATGGATACGGAACAGGCAGAAATCTTTGCCGCCTACACGGAGACAAAAGGCGGGTTACAGGTATTTGGAACACCCGTGGATTACTACTGGTACTACTATATCAGCAGTTATTATGGATACCGGAAGAATCCGAACACCGGAGCAGAGGAGCTTCACAGGGGCGTGGACATTGCAGTGCCGACAGGTACAGTTGTCTATGCGGCGCATGACGGAACGGTTATGGAAGCGGCTTACGATTCCTATTATGGGAATTATGTGGTGATTACGGACAGTAAGGGATATACCACAAAATATGCCCACATGGACAGCTTAAATGTGTCCGCAGGACAGAGTGTCAAAAAGGGTGACGATATAGGCAAAAGCGGAAATACAGGAAGCAGTACCGGAAGCCACCTTCATATCGAATGTCTGTATAACGGGGAGTATTATAACCCGTTATTTTATTTTGAGGCAGGAGAGCAGACCATTTATGGGGAAACACCGGGCGGCACCGGAGGAGGAACCGGCAATGTGATACCACCGGAGTCCTATGACGATGCAACGGTGCAGACGCTTATGCGGGAAGCAAACAGGTATCTGGGAATGCCATATACTTTTGGCGGCACAGCTCCGGCAAGTTTTGACTGTTCCGGTTTTGTATGCTGGGTATTTTCAAACAGCGGCGTACATAACCTGCCAAGAACCACAGCACAGGGCATTTATGACCAGTGTACTTCGGTATCCGCATCGGAAGCAAAGGCAGGAGATCTCATATTTTTTACAAAAACTTATAATGCAGGGCGAACCGTCACGCATGTTGGTATTTATTGTGGAAACGGTACGATGGTGCATTGTGGTGATCCAATCCAGTATACCTCAATCAATACCTCTTACTGGCAGAGCCATTTTTATGGTTTTGGAAGATTAAATTAGCGAAGGGAGGAAGATCAGTTGTCAGTAGAAAGAATCAATGCACAGCTTAAAAAGGTCAGAGAACAGATAGCACAGCTACAGGCAAAGGAAAAAGACCTTGCAGAGCAGAAACAGATGGCGGAGGATGCCGAAGCCATGAAGATCATACGGAAATATAAAATCTCATCCGAGCGATTGCAGATGCTTAATAAGCTCAGTGAGGATGAAGTCAGAAATTTATTACAGAAACGGGAACAGGAAAAGGAGGATTCGACCAATGAAAATGAAGAAGTTATCCGTTAAGGCACTAATGTCCCTGATACTGTCGGCAATACTTTTTTGTATGCCGATTGGGGCATTTTTTGCAAACAGGGCAAATACTGTGGAGGTTCATGCGGAGGATACAGCAGAGCAGAAAACAGAAAGTGCGGCAGAGGAAAGCAGTGCAGAAAGCACAGCGTCCGGTAATGATAACAAGGACAGTTCCGGTAGTGGAGAAAATCACACAGAGCAGTCCACAGAGAATACAACGGAAAATTCCACAGAAGGCACAACCGAGGAAACACAGCCTTCCGCAAAATGCACCTGCAAGGAAAAATGCAGTCAGTATGCGGTGGATGAGGATTGTGAGGTGTGTGCAAAGGATTATAAGGAATGTGCTTATATCAATCCGAGCGTAAAAATTACAATCAATACACCTTCTGGGTGGCATAACGATACCACGAAAGTAACAGTCAAGGTGGAGGATACTATTGCATCCGGCAATTTTACCATTCGGACAGTAAAGGCAAAAGTCGGACAGAATGGAAGCTGGACAGATATTACCGAGGATATGTACATAGAGATTTCCGAGAACAGCACCATTTATGTGCAGGTCACAGACCAGAAGGGCAAGACCTACGAGAAAAACCGTTATATCAAGTGTTTTGATTTTACCAAGCCTACCTTAAATGCGGCAGTCAGCGACGGTCTTTTGAGCATTCAGGCACATGATACGGATTCCGGTATCAAGGCAATCTATGTCAATGGCTATGAGTTTACAGAGCATACGAATGGAGCCTTGAATATCCGTCTGCAACAGTTCGATGCAGGGTATCAGTATTTCACGATTTCTGCCATGGATAATGCAGGAAATACCTCTGAAATCTATAAAACAGCCAATCCGTATTACACCGATCCGGAGAATAAGGACAGCAATGAAAAAGATCCGGCACAGCAGCTCCCAGTGGATGCGTCGGCAACCAAACCTAGCTCTGCAACCGCACAGGTCACAGAACATACAAAAACGGATGTGAATGGAAATACAGTTTCCCAGACAGGCAGTGGAACAAATTCAAGCAGTTCCGCAACAGCAAAGCAATCTCCAAGTACGGGAGATACTTCTAAGGATGCAGACCAGAGCAGTGACAGTCAGACTTCTGAAAAAGGCAAGGAATTTTACACAATCCAGACTGCATCAGAAAAGGTATTTTATCTTGTGATTGATCGTGATGGGGAAGATGAAAAGGTGTATTTCCTTACAGAAGTCAGTGAAAACGACCTGCTGAATACCACAACGGATAACAGCGAGACACTTCCGAAAAATTCAGCGGCATTGGAATCTGCAATCCCTACCAAAGACAGCGCATTATCAAACAATAATGCTGATACCACAGGAGAGAAAACACAGGGAGCAGAAAGTGTTGAGGACAGCACCGAAGATAGCACGGAAGATACAAGTGAGCCGAAAGAGGATACCGCAAAGGCAGATGGTTCCGGCTTTACATATATTTTAATGGGCATTGCTGCGGTAGCTGTGATCGGAGTGGTATATGTTGTGAAATCCAAGAAGAAAAAGGAAAACTTCATTGATGAGGATGAAGATGAGGACGAGCTTGACGAGGACTACGATTATGAGGACGAGGAAGAAACCGAGCAGGATTCCGACGAAGCATTCATAAATGGTGGTGATGATACAGAATCAGTAGACACAGACGAGAATGACAATGAAGATAACAACAACGAGAATAACGAAGAAGATGGGGAGGAATAGAGATGGAGCTTGTAATTGCAGAGAAGCCGAGTGTGGCACAGAGCATTGCGGCGGTTCTTGGTGCCACACAGCGTAAGGACGGATATTTGGAAGGCAATGAGTATCTGGTATCATGGTGTGTGGGACATCTGGTAGAACTGGCACAGCCGGAAAGCTATGAGGAAGCATGGAAGAAATGGAGCTATGAGAGCCTTCCGATCATTCCGCAGGAATGGCAGCATGAAGTGAAAAGTGATACAAAAGCACAGTATCAGATTTTGAAAAAGCTCATGCATGATGACAGGGTAGATGCCGTTGTATGTGCTACCGATGCTGGAAGGGAGGGTGAGCTGATCTTTCGCCTGACCTACAACATGGCAGGGTGCAGAAAACCGATGAAGCGGTTATGGATTTCTTCCATGGAGGAAAGTGCTATCCGTGACGGCTTCCATAATCTTCGCCCAGGCAGCGACTATGATAACTTGTATCATTCAGCATTATGCAGGCAGGAAGCAGACTGGCTTGTGGGTATCAATGGGACAAGACTTTTTACGGTATTATATGGCGGTAAGGCATTGAAGGTTGGCAGAGTGCAGACACCGACACTTGCCATGCTGGTGGATCGTGAAAGTAAAATCATGAATTTCAAGAAAGAAGCCTATTATATGGCTCACATCATGGGAAATGGTCTGGATGCGGTATCAGAGCATATCAGTGATAAAACGGAAGCAGAGAGGATTGCAGGAGCCTGTGAAAACGGACAGGCTCTTGTCACTTCCGTGGTAAAGGAAGAAAAGTGGGTAGCACCGCCGAAGCTCTATGACCTTACAACACTCCAAAGGGATGCAAACCGTCTGTTTGGTTTTACTGCCAAGCAGACATTGGAATATACGCAGAGCCTTTATGAGAAAAAGTTAGTAACTTATCCAAGAACAGACAGCCAGTATCTTTCCGATGACATGGAAGGTACTGCAAAAAATGTGATCGAAGCGATTTTCAATTCTCTGTTATTTGAGCAGAATATCATGTTCAATCCAGATATTAAAAGAATTTTGAACAGCAAGAAAGTGACGGACCACCACGCAATCATTCCTACCATGGAGATCATCAAGCAGGACTTAAAGGCAATCCCGGAGAGCGAAATGAAGATACTTTCCCTTTGTGCAAACCGTCTGCTGTGTGCGACCGGGGAGAAGCACATTTATAATTCCACAAAGGCAGTGATTACCTGCAACAATACTGTATTTAAGGTATCCGGCAAGGAAGTGTGGAAAAATGGATGGAAGGAATTTGAGGATTTCTTCAAAAATTCCTATAAAACCGCAGAGGATAAATCGGATGCAGAGGAAGAAAAGAAGCTGCCGGAGCTTCGTGAGGGCATGACGATTGCAGTGGAGCAGACAAGAGTTTCCGAGCATTTCACACAGCCACCGAAACATTACACCGAGGACAGCTTACTGTCTGCCATGGAGCGAGCCGGAGCAGAAGATATGGGTGACGAAGTGGAGAGAAAAGGACTTGGCACACCTGCCACCAGAGCTGACATTATTGAAAAACTGGTAAAAGACGGATTCGTAAAGCGTGAGAAAAAGCAGATGATTCCGACAGAGGACGGAATGAAGCTGATCACGATACTTCCGGATGTAGTAAAATCTCCGAAACTGACTGCTGACTGGGAAAATGAGCTTACACTTGTATCCAAAGGAGAAGTTGCTGCAGAGCAGTTTATGTCTGGTATTGAAGCAATGGTAACTGATCTTGTAAAGACCTATCACAGCGTTAGTGATGAGCAGAAAGCCATGTTTGGCACAGGCAAGGGTGAACAGGAAGTGCTAGGCAAATGCCCGAAGTGCGGTGCCGATGTAGTCAAGGGAAAATTCGGAGCGTACTGTACCGGGAAGTGCGGTATGAATGTCGGCAAGGCACTTGGGGTAACACTTTCCGATACACAGGTCAAGAGCCTGCTTCAAGGGAAAAAGATACTTGTAAAAGGATTAAAAGGCAAGAAAGGCAGCTATGATGCTTATTTGATTCCGGAGAGCATAGAGGAGTTTTCCTATACGAAGGATGGAAAAGAAATCAAGGGATTCCAGTATAAGTTTAAGATGGAATTTTCTCAAAAGGCAGGAAAGCAAGGGTAGGAATGTAGCTGTGATTGTGGTATAGTGGGGAAAGTATCGGAATTTGTAAAGTTAAGGAGAAATACTTAATGTGGTTAGACAGAAATGAACTTGTATCACTTGATTTGAAGTTGACATCGGACTATGGTGATATCATACCAAAAATACAAATAGGTTATGATCTATTTAATCTTATTGAACATAATACCAGTATAGATACAGAAACTAAAATCAATTTAAAAGAGAAAGCAGTAATATGTCATCAGAAAATCAAAATGATGTTGTTTGCAGAAAAATGTGCTATTGAAAATTTAAATGAATTTGAAGTCTCACAGAACATGGAAATGCCTTGCCTTTTTGGAGATGATGAAACAACATTGCTTTATCATACTGAAAGTACAATCCTTTTTGCAAGAAATGCATTAGATGTAGTAGCTACTATTTTTCATTGTATAGCTTTTCATGAAAGAAATGATAGTTTCAATAAATTCACAAAGAAAATATTGAAGGATGAAAATGATAAATTTATTTATTTAAAATCATATCTTTGTGAAATAGATAAACTTGATACACATGCTTTTCGTTTACTCTGTGGTAGCGAGAGAGGAAGATCATTAAGAGATCAAATCGTACATCAAACTAATATTAAACTTGAGTATGATGAGTATAAAGAAGGTAGCAATAAAGAGAAGTTATTCATAGTGTTATATAAGGGTGAAATTGTGATTTGTTATAGAGAATTTATGAGGAACTTTGTTATGGAAGTTGTAGAAATGATTTCATCTATTTCACAAAAATTCATTCTCGACGAATTAGAAAATCAACTATAATGGGAAATGTAATAGACAATTCTCTATTTGTGGATGTCGAGAAATTTAATTTAGCGGTACGACAGTATACCACATACAATTTAATAACAACACAGCGTTAGAGCGTATGGGAAAACTGTACGCTCTCTTTTTTTATCAAAAATGGAGGGAAATCACATGGAAGAAACAAATGTAACAATGACTACAGAGGAAATGCAGGGTGAACCTGCAGCAAAGGAAAATGAGACAAAGGCGGAGAAGTTTATCCGTATTGGCGAGTACCGCATGAATAAGGCGGTTGATGCTATTGGCAGACTGGAGAATCTTGCAAATCGAGGTTCCTACGAATATACACAGGAACAGGTAGATGTGATGTTTCAGGCGTTAGAGGGGAGGGTTGCGGAAGTTAAGGCAAGGTTTACGCCTAAGAAAGCGGCTGAGAGTAAGACTTTCAGCTTTGGTACAACAGAATAGGAATGTAACGGGAAATAAAGGAAAGGCAGTCATGTAGTGTATGTGGCTGCCTTTTTGTCGTATCTATGACAGGAAGGAGAACTGTGTGAGAAAATATGATTTTATATCGGCTCTGGCAAAAGAGACAGCAGCCGAGGTTGTCAAAAATCGTGAGGAATGGATGAAATACCTTACTACAGCGGCGAGATTATACAAGTATCCGTTCCGGGAACAGCTTTTAATCTATGCACAAAGACCGGACGCAACAGCGTGTGCTTCCATAGAGTTGTGGAATGAGCGTATGCACTGCTGGGTAAACAAAGGGGCAAAGGGTATCGCACTTTTGGACGAGGATGATGCACATGGAAAGCGTCTGAAATATGTATTTGATGTTTCAGATGTCCATGCGGCAAGGAGAATCGGACGGTATCCGGAACTCTGGGAATTACATGAGGAACATAAGGAAGATGTAATTAAGCGTCTGGAGCAGACTTATGGTGCTACCGATGATAAGAAGCTGTTTGAAGAAAGACTTATGGAGATAGCTGAGAGGATTGCGGCAGATTATTATGAGGAATTGTTGCCGGATTTGCAGTACATGATCGAGGGCAGTTTTTTAGAAGGACTGGACGAGCAGAATGTCGGTATCCGCTTGAGGGAGACATTATCGGACAGCATTTCCTTTACACTTTTATCTGCCTGTGGTGCAGATATGCAGGAGTATGGTTCGGAATTTTCTTTCGATTTTATCCATGAATTTAATTCCATGGATACCCTAGCAGTACTTGGAGATGCAGCCAATGAGCTTGCAAAACCGGTACTTTTAGAGATTGGAAGAACCATAAGGGCATATAACAGAAGCTACGAAAAGGAACAAACAGAAAATTTAACGCAGAAAGGACTTGCAAATACTTCTGAAATAGACTACAATGCGTTAAAGCGTGAAAGCGAGAGCGGACATGAGGAATATATTGACAACAATCAAAACAGCGTAGAAAGGGGCAATAGCGATGAATCTGACATACGAAAAGAACGGGGATTATCTGATTCCGACATTACAGGCGGACATTCAGCCGGAGGGAACGGTAACGAAGTACGGAATGATGAGGGAGACTTATCTGAAGGAGAACCACAGGGGCGTGTACTCAGCGTTTCTTCTGAAAGGAACATTGAAAGAACACCTGCTGACGATCCAGAAGCAGGCAGAGGAGAGAATGGAGAAGCTGACGAGCCAGATGGCGGCAACCGAGGGAGTGACCGAACAACTCAAGGAAGCCGATCAGATGCTCTGGGTAGCGAAGATGAACAGCATTCGGAACCGAGCAGAGGAAGTGGTTCTGGGAGAACTGGTTTACAGTCTGTAACAGACACCGATGATCTTCTCCGGGGAGAAGCACCGGAACCCACCTTTACACAACTCAGCCTGTTTCCTTCTTTTGAGGAGCAGGTCGGAACAGTCGCAGCAGCGGAAGCAAGTATGAAATATACCATGCCCGCTGCTTTTTCTTTGCCACAGAATGAGCTTGAAACCATTCTTCGCAGTGGCGGAGGAAAACAGCACAGCAGAAAGCGTATCTTTGCAAAGTACACAGAGGGCAGAAATGCCGAGCAGATGGTGGATTTTCTGAAAAATGAGTACGGACAGACCGGAAAAGGTTTTGAAATCAATGGAAATCCCGTATCAGTGTGGTTCGATGAGCATGGTATGAGTGTCGGCTATGGAACACAGGCAAGGGAAACGCCGATTGTCACGATGGATTGGGAAGATGTGGAGAGCCATATCCGTTCTATGATCGAAAATGGTACTTATATGAGTGCCAGTGAAGCATTTCTTGTGGATACACAGGAGCGGAACCGTGTTGCCAACCAGATCTATTTCTTTCTGCGGGATGGCATGGATGAAATGCCGGAGGAGCTTGGATTAAAAGCCGGAAACTATCCGGAGAGTGAAGCAAAACTCATGGAACTTCTTTCTACCCATGAGGGCAGGGAGCAGCTTAAAAATATTTTGGAAGATGCGGCGGAACGTCTTGCATCGGGTGAAGCCGAATTAAAATGGCGGCATGTGAAATCACCGGAATATCTGTTATCGGAGATAGCAGACCTTGACAGAGAAAGGCTGGAATTTCCATTGCCAGATACTGTGGAAGTAGCACAGGAAGATTTTATTACACAGGATGAGATTGACTATGCACTAGGCAGGGGAAGCGGCTATGAGCATGGAGCTTTCCGCATCTATGAGTATTTCATGGAAGGACATGACCAGAAGGAAGCGGTAGCCTTTCTGAAAAAAGAATATGGCATTGGTGGTGGTTCCGGCGGACTGCCGGGTAATGATGATTCCCATAATGAACATGATGGAAAAGGTATCCGTCTGGAGAAAGGCAGTTATGGCAATCCGTATGCAAAAGTGCTTCTGAACTGGAATGTTGTAGAGAAAAGGCTTCGTGAGCTGATCAAAGAGGACAAATACTTATCTCCACAGGGAAAGGAAAACTATAAGGCTTACAAGGAAGAACAGGCAGAAAAAGCAAGACAGCGTGAGCTTTCTCGTCTGGAGCATGGACAGCGGTTAGAGTGTAAGAAAGACATTGATGCACTGATTGCTGAGAAATTCAATGGTTTTGTTCTTCCGAGGAATACCGCAGATGAGATCATAGATAAATATGGCATTGACTGTGTGGAATTTGTTCTTGCAAATACGGTTACGCATTTTGATTATGATGGTCGTTTTTCACGGAACAATAAGGACTGGGCAAAGGACATTGTTGCGGAAAATGAGTGGGAGAACAACGATCTGATTCTAAGCTCACATCCGGCAGTGCTGGACGGATTTACCAATCAGGCGAGAAGATATATCAATGTGATTCGGGAAAAAGAAAAGGAAGCACAGCAAAAGATCACGATTGATGGATATGAGTGTGTTCTGGTTGATGAGTGGGGCAGTGAAAAAGAGAAATATCTGCTTGGAAATGACATTGAGGACAGCAGTTTTTATTATGCACAGGTCAATGGGAAATCCTTTGAATACGACCATAAGCCGGAGCGTGGCGAGGTAGAAGATGATTATATCAATGCTTTGGCAGAGGAAGATATTGACAGGCACGAAGCAGAAGTGTTTTCACGCTTTGATGGGACGGATGGTATCGCTGAGCCGGATGAAACTGAGCCACAACAAGAATTTTCACAAGAGGAATCGCAGAAATTATTCTGGCATGTGGTACATGATGCTGATGATGAATATGGGAATCCGACACAGTGGAGTGCCACCTTATCAGAGGGAGTATTCCTTTGGATTGATAAGGAAGTGGACGGATATGCTATTTATGATACGGCAGACACCACCCGTCCGGCATTGGAGACATTTTCGACTTTGCAGGAAGCAATGGACTGGGGCAATGAGCTTGCAGAAAGTGGCAGGAAAGCAGAAGCGGAGTTTCCTGATGAAAAGGAACAGAATGTTGTTACAGAACAGACTGAAGATGAACTGGACAGTATAGATACGCAGTTTGCCCGTGAGCGTCTGGAGAATGGAGAAGCAGACCGAAAGACAGAGGAAATGCTGTCACAGGTGCTTACCGGAGAATGGGAGCCGCTTACACCTTCGGCAGAGGAGAATAAGACTGTACAGGAAATAAATGTGGCTGCACCGGATAAAAGTAACGCTGTCAATTTCCATATCAGCGATGACCGATTGGGCGAAGGTTCTCCAAAAGAAAAATTCCAGAGAAATGTTGCGGCAATTAAGTTGTTGGAGCAGATTGAGGGCGAAAACCGTTATGCTACACCGGAAGAACAGCAGATTTTATCCCAGTATGTCGGCTGGGGTGGTCTTGCCGATGCGTTTGACGAGAGCAAATCAAACTGGTCAGCAGAATATCACCAGTTAAAGGAACTGTTATCGCCGGAGGAGTACCGCATGGCAAGGGAGAGTACCTTGAATGCCCATTATACAAGTCCGGTTATTATCCGCCAGATGTATGAAACATTGGAGAAAATGGGATTTTCCAAAGGAAATGTACTGGAGCCTTCCATGGGTATCGGCAACTTTTTCGGTATGATGCCGGATTCCATGAAAGAGAGCAGGCTTTACGGAGTGGAGCTTGACAGCATTACCGGACGCATTGCAAAGCAGCTTTATCCGCAGGCAGATGTGCAGATCAAAGGCTTTGAAAAGACCGATTATCCGAATGATTTCTTTGATGTTGCAATCGGAAATGTGCCTTTTGGTCAGTATAAGGTGGCAGATAAGCAGTATGATAAAAACAATTTCCTGATACACGATTATTTCTTTGCAAAGACGTTGGATAAAGTGCGTCCCGGTGGTGTGGTTGCTTTTATCACAAGCAAGGGAACCATGGACAAGGCAAGTCCGGAGGTCAGAAGATACCTTGCACAAAGAGCTGATCTGCTAGGTGCAGTCCGACTTCCGAACACCGCATTTAAGGCAAATGCAGGAACCGAGGTCACTTCGGATATTTTATTTTTCCAGAAGCGTGACCGCATGGTAGAGCGTGAGCCGGACTGGGTACATCTGGGAGAGGATGCAGATGGCATTGCAATGAACGCTTACTTTGCACAGCATCCGGAGCAGATCGTAGGAAAGATGGAAATGGTATCCGGTCCTTATGGCGTGGAAAGCACCTGCAGGGCAGATGACAGCAGACCTTTTGCGGAGCAGTTAGCAAAAGCACTTGAAAATATTACAGGACAGATTGATACGATTGATCTGGATGAGGAGCTTGCGGATGACATGAGCAGGCAGAGTATTCCGGCTGATCCGTCCGTCAAGAATTTCAGCTATACCGTAGTTGAAAATGAGGTATATTACCGTGAAAACTCGGTTATGAAGCCTGTGGAAGTATCAGACACCGCAAAAGAGCGTATCAAGGGAATGGTGGCAATCCGTAACTGTACGCAGGAGCTGATTGATATGCAGCTTGAGGAATATTCCGATGCGGCAATCAAGGGAAAACAGGCGGAATTAAACACATTATACGATTCTTTCTCGAAAAAATATGGTCTGATCAATTCGCAGACGAATAAGAGAGCCTTTAATCAGGACAGCAGTTATTGCCTGTTGTGTTCTTTGGAAAAACTTGATGATGAGGGCAATTTCAAGGGCAAAGCGGATATGTTCACGAAGCGTACCATTAAAAGGGCAGAGGTGGTCACAAGTGTGGATACTGCAAGTGAAGCATTGGCAGTATCTTTAGCAGAGAAAGCTAAAATCGACCTTGATTATATGGCAGAGCTGACTGAAAAGGACAAGGATACGCTGATTGAGGAGCTTCGTGGTGTTATTTTTCAGAACCCGCTTACCGATGTCTGGGAGACAGCAGACCAGTATCTCAGCGGAAATGTGCGTGAGAAACTTGCCATTGCAGCAACCTATGCAGAAAATCATCCGGAATATGCTCCAAATGTGCAGGCTCTTACGCAGGTACAGCCGAGGGAGCTGGACGCATCGGAGATTGAGGTGCGTATTGGTGCCACATGGATTGATCCAAAATATATCAATGATTTCATGCGTGATACGTTCCAGACACCGGAGCATTTATTCCGCAGAGATACGATTGGGGTGCAGTTTTCGGGTGTGACCGGAGAGTGGAACATTAAAGGGAAAAACGCTGATTTTGGAAATACGCTTGTCAACATGACCTATGGTACAAGCCGGGTAAATGCCTATAAGATACTGGAAGATTCCTTAAATCTGAAAGACACAAGAGTTTATGATACCATTGAGGAAGATGGAAAGGAAAAAAGAGTTCTTAATAAAAAGGAAACCATGATTGCAAGCCAGAAGCAGGAAGCGATAAGGGAAGCATTTAAGGACTGGGTATTCCGTGATCCGGAGCGCAGGCAGACACTTGTGGCAAAATATAATGAGCTTTTCAATTCCACCAGACCAAGAGAATATGACGGTTCACATCTGAAATTTCCGGGTATGACACCGGATATTGAATTAAAGCCGCATCAGAAAAATGCGGTTGCCCATGTGCTGTATGGGGATAATACCCTGCTTGCACACTGCGTTGGTGCCGGAAAGACCTTTGAAATGACAGCGGCGGCAATGGAAAGCAAGCGTCTGGGACTATGCCAAAAGTCATTATTCGTGGTGCCGAACCACCTGACTGAACAATGGGCAAGTGATTTCTTACGGTTATATCCAGGAGCAAATATCCTTGCGGCAACGAAAAAGGATTTTGAACCCGCCAACCGTAAGAAATTTTGTTCCCGTATTGCAACAGGTGATTATGATGCCGTTATTATCGGGCATAGTCAGTTTGAAAAAATCCCGTTATCACAGGAAAGACAGGCAGCCACAATCGAAAAACAGATTGATGAGATTGAGCTTGCTATTGATCAGGCAAAAAGAGACAACGGGGAGCGTTATACCATTAAGCAGATGGAAAAATCGAGGAAAGCATTGCAGGTGCGGCTTGACAAGTTAAATGACCAGAGCCGTAAGGATAATGTCGTGACTTTTGAGCAGTTGGGTGTAGACAGGCTGTTTGTGGATGAGAGCCACAATTACAAGAACCTGTTCCTTTATACGAAAATGAGGAATGTGGCAGGTATCGCACAGACAGAAGCACAGAAGTCATCTGATATGTTTGCCAAGTGCCAGTATCTTGATGAAATCACGGGCGGCAAGGGTGTAACTTTTGCGACCGGAACGCCAATTTCCAACAGCATGACGGAGCTTTACACGAATATGCGTTATCTTCAGTATGGAACGCTCCAAAAGCTGGGACTGGGACATTTTGACGCATGGGCGGCTTCTTTTGGAGAAACACAGACAGCCATAGAGCTTGCACCGGAAGGAACCGGATACCGGGCAAAGACAAGATTTGCGAAGTTTTTCAATCTGCCGGAGCTGATTGCACTTTTCAAGGAGAGTGCGGACATTCAGACACCGGATATGTTAAAACTTCCTGTGCCGGAAGCAGAATATGAAAATGTGGTTCTAAAGCCGAGTGAGTTCCAGAAAGACATGGTAGCGTCACTTGCGGAACGTGCCGAAGCAGTCCGGGACAGGCAGGTACAGCCTTACGAGGACAACATGTTAAAGATTACCAATGACGGAAGAAAGCTGGCACTTGACCAGAGGCTGCTCAATGATATGCTTCCAGATGAGGAAAATTCCAAAGCGTCAACCTGTGTGGAGAAAGCCTATAAGATATGGGAAAATACCAAAGAGCAGAAGTCAGCACAGTTGATTTTCTGTGATTTATCGACACCGAAGGGCGATGGCACTTTCAATGTGTATGAGGATATAAAAAATAAGCTCATGGAAAAAGGAGTGCCGGAGAATGAGATAGCATTTATCCATGATGCCAATACAGAACTCAGAAAAGCGGAGCTGTTTGCAAAAGTAAGAAGCGGACAGGTTCGTTTTTTATTAGGTTCCACCGCCAAAATGGGAGCCGGTACGAATGTGCAGGACAGACTGATTGCATTGCATCATTTGGATGTGCCTTGGAGACCTTCTGACATTGAACAGCAGGAGGGAAGAATCTTACGACAGGGCAACCAGAATGATAAGGTCAAGATATTTCGTTATGTTACGGAAGGTACATTTGACAGTTACTCGTGGCAGCTCATTGAGAATAAGCAGAAATTCATCGGACAGATTATGACCAGTAAATCTCCGGTACGAAGCTGTGAGGATGTGGATGAAGCGGCACTTTCCTATGCGGAGGTCAAGGCACTTGCCACAGGCAATCCCTACATAAAAGAAAAAATGGATCTCGATATTCAGGTATCAAAGCTGAAACTGATGAAGGCAAACCATACCAGTCAGAAGTACAGGCTGGAGGATAACATCACACAACATTATCCGCATCAGATCGCCATTTTCAAGGAGCGTATCGAAGGCTTTACCGCTGATATGAATAAATATGCGAAAAATAAGCCGGAGGATAAGGAGCAGTTCTTTATGCAGGTGGGTGGAAAATCATACACCGACAAAAAGGAAGCTGGAACTGCAATCATAGCCATGTGTAAGGAGATTAAAGGCATCAATGCCAGTGCGGATGTAGGTGAATATCTTGGATTTAAGCTGAATGTAACCTTTGATTCTTTTAACAATAAATTTGTGATGAATGTCAAAGGAGCCATGAGCCACCCGATGGAAGTCGGCTCTGATCCGCTTGGAAATATCACAAGAATCAACAATGTACTGGAAGCCATGCCTTCACAGCTTGAGGAAGCACAGATGAAACTATCCAATGTGAAACATCAGCTTGAAACAGCAAAAGCAGAGGTAGACAAGCCATTTCCACAGGAAGCAGAACTTGCCGAGAAACTGGAGCGTCTGGCAGAGCTTAATTCTTTACTCAACATGGATGAAAAGGGCGATGATGCGATTGGCATGGATGACGAAGCCACGGAACCGGAAAAACCACAGGAAGATGTGAAAAAAGTGGATAACCGGGAGGAAGTGGTTGCGGATATGCCAATCAAGCAGAGCAATTTGGAAAAAGCAGCACCAGAAGGAGAACGCAGACTTGCAGACCGACCTGCAGAACGGACTTCATTGCAAGAAAAACTCGCAGCAATGAAGGCAAGGGTGTCCGGGACACCTGCAGGAAGGGATGCAGTGGATAAGGCAAAGGGGAAAGATCAGATTTTATAAAAAAAGTTTTATTCCCAACTTTATTCCCAACCTGTCAGCACTATTCGGGTTGGGAATAAAAGCAGGATTATTAAAAATGTTATAGCAGTTGATGTAAAGGCAGTCAGTGGTGGCTGCCTTTTATCGTACAAAATGGAGGTCATTTATGGCAGAAAATAATACAGAAAAACAGCGTGTGCAGGAGCTTACGGATAAACTGGAGCAGGGATTGCAGGATTTATTCAACAGTGACAGTTACTGCAATTATCTTAGAACGATGTCAAAATTTCATAATTACAGTTTTAACAACACGCTCTTAATTGCGATGCAAAAGCCTGACGCTACGTTAGTGGCCGGATACAAGGCTTGGCAGAAGAATTTTGAGCGTCATGTAAATAAAGGGGAAAAGGCAATCCGTATCCTTGCACCTGCACCCTATAAAATCAAAGAGGAACGGGATAAGATTGATCCGGTTACACAAGAGTTGTTGCTTGATAAGGACGGAAATCCGCAGAAAGAGGAAGTCGAGATAACAATTCCGGCATTCCGGGCAGTATCCGTTTTTGATGTGGCACAGACAGACGGAAAGCCGATACCGGAACTTGCGGCAAAGGAGCTTCTTTCAGATGTGGAAGGGTATCAGGATATGATTCGTGCAGTAGAAGCCATTTCACCAGTACCGATTGAACTGGAGGAGATAGCCGGAGATTCCAAAGGCTATTATGATAGGGAAGCAAAGCGGATTGCGGTACAGGAAAACATGAGCGAGAGCCAGACCTTAAAGACAATGATCCATGAGGTGGTTCACTCCAAGCTGCATAGCAAGGAAGTGGAGCAGGATGAGCAGATGAAAAAAGACCGCAATACCAAAGAAGTGGAAGCTGAGAGCATAGCTTATACAGTATGTCAGCATTTTGGTATAGATACCTCTGATTATTCTTTTGGGTATATTGCAGGTTGGAGCAGCGGAAGAGATACCAAAGAACTTAGATCTTCCATGGATACGATACGCAGGACAGCTTCGGAGTTGATTACCGGGATAGAGGAACAATTACAGGAATTACAAAGGAACAGGGAAGTATCACAGGAACAGACAAAGGAAAGTATTCTCCTCATACAGAATACTGACCTTTCAGAGTTCAGTCTGCTTGATGTATATGGCATGGACAGACCAGAACTGATGCAGGCATTGTCAGAAATGACAGACGATGACAAGTTGAGCATACAGGCATATTTGGAAAGCAGGGGTGCATGGACAACGGAAATCGGCAATCAGGATTCCAGAGAGTACGGAGAGTATCATCTGGATGTGCGTTATAACACGGATACAGATGAGCTGATTGATATGAAGGAGAGAAAGGCGGTCTATGATAAGGCAATGGAGCCGATCAATGCCGATGATGTGGTTGTTAAGTTCGCTTCCATTTTTGAAAGCGAATGGGAGGTTTTGAAAATCACAAATATGTTAAGGGATGATGTCGGAAAAATGCTTAAAGATATGGCTTCTCTTGATGAAAAAGAATGGGATGGCAATTACCTTTCATATATGGAAAAACAGGGAGCGGAAATCACATTACTTGCGTCCAGTAGTAAGGAATTAAATGGAAATATGACGGACTTTTGGGATTATGAATACGATTTTGATGCAGGTCTGACGGATGCGGAGGAATTGTCTGTCATGCAACAGGCAGAGCATATCATTAACCGGTTGGAGCATGGACAGCCTGCCTTTTCCGATGATGAAAGAAATCTGATTGTGAATTATGCGTATAAGCTGGGGGATATGGAGAAAACAAGGGAGCTTGCAGAACATATCTATGCACAGGAAGTGGATGGAAATCAGGATGTTGCATTAGCAATGATAGATGCACAAGCAGAAATCGACGCACTTCCGGATAGCATGGTCGGAATATCTGAAATGCAGGAGTATGGCTATACATGGATTGAAATGCTTCCACTAACACAGGAAAGGGCATTGGAACTATTTGACCATGACTTGCCTGTGTATCTTTTGCATACGGATGGTTCCGAGAGTACTGTAGCTGATAGAAAACAGATTTTAGAGCATGATGGAATGTGCGGAATAGAAAAAGGGGACTGGCAGAATGAACGGAAACTTCTCATGATGCAGGAAGAACTTACAGAGAGTAATTCCAACAGGGAAGCACTACTTTTATATGGAAATACCGATAAATACGGTATTTACCAGTTAAAGGATAATCCCGAACTGGACAAGTTCCGCTTTGAGGGAACGGAAAGCCTGAAGCGTATGGGAATAACCAAAGACAATTTTGATGCGGTATTGCCGGAAAATTATAAACTGGTGTATTTGGGCGAATTGTCAGAATTGCAGGGACGGACGCAATCGGAAACACTGGAAGCAATCTATAAAAAGCTTAATATTGACCATCCGGCAGACTACAAGGCACATTCACTGTCGGTCAGCGATATTGTGGTATTACATGAGAACGGGGAAAACAGCGCACACTTTGTAGATTCTTTTGGATTTACAGAACTGCCGAAGTTCATGCTGACACTGGAGGGCAAGGAAAATGAGATAGAGACGGAGCTTGCGGTTCATATCGCAGACCGTTATATCCTGATGCATGAATGTGATGAGGGATACGATTACTCCATTCTGAATGAGCAGTATCATTTACTGGATGGCGGTGTCTACGATAACCCGGATATTACGATTCAGCGTGCAATGGATATGGTGATTGCGGATTTGAAAGAACCGAGGTTTTCAGCGGTCACAGAGCAGTATTATCGTGATGAATTTTTGCAGGGCGAGGTGTATGCAGGTTCCGAAGCAGAGATTGTTGATTTTGAGGAACTTTCGGAGAAAGCCGAGGAAGTGGAACAGACAGATTTGGAAGCAAAGCAGGCAGAATTCAGAGAGAACAATCCGGATGTGGTTGCAGATTTCCGGGCAAAGACAGAAGAATTGTTTCATAGTCTGGACGGACAGAGTGCGGACGATATAGAAAAAACAGTGTATGCTTATGTGCAGTCGCAGATTGATGAATACGGTCTGGATGCGAAAATCGTGGATGTAGTGGTAGTCGGGAGCCGATGCAGAGGTATTGAGCAGGAAAATTCGGATTTGGATGTGGTTGTGGAATACACAGGCTCCACCAGAGAAGATGACCTTTTTAATATGCTCCATGAGGACAGCATTTATATTGCAGGCATACAGGTAGATATTAACCCGATTACAGAGAGCAGAACCGGAACATTGGAGACTTATCTGCCAGAAGTGGAAACCTATCTGCAGGAGAAGGCACAGCAGGAACAGGTCAATACACAGCTTGTAACACAAGGGCGGGAACAGGAACCGACAGAGCAGACGGAACTGGCAAATGAACCTGTTATTGAGCCGGAGACCGTCCATGTGACATTTACAGTGGCAGAATGTGGCGAATTTCACAATATTGGAGAATATCATGAGGGGATAGAAACGATTGAGGAAGCCATTCAGATTTATCAAGCCATTGATCCGTCCCGGATGAACGGTATCCATTCGCTTGGTGTGAATATGCACATCGAGGGAACAGAAGAATGGGAAGATGAGCAGGCGGACATTTTGAGTGGAAAATGTATTGATGTTGATTTCCTGAATTACACACCGGAGCTTCGGGACACTCCGAAAGTGCAGGATGCACTAAAGAAATTGATTGCAGCCTTTCCGGAGAAAGAGGTCAATGACCGGGAAACAAAAGAGCAGAAAATACAGGCACTTGCGGCAGAACTTGATCAGCTATCTTATGAGATTGATACATATGGATATAGAGATTCGGTATCAGACAGAGAATCACAGATACAAATGATTGCTGATGATATAAGAACTGGAAATGTGAAACCTCTAAGTATTTTCTTACAGGCATCTATTGACGAGGGGATAGACGAGGACAGTGAGAGACAGGCAAAGGAACTGCTTGTGAAATTGGCAGAGTACAAGCCGCTTGCTAAGATTGAGGAACTGGAGGAGCAGAATTATAACATGATTGATGAGAGGCTCAACAATGGAGTGGAAAAATTCAATCGTGAAGAAGAAAAGAAAGAACAGCAGGAAAAGCCGGAAGCACGTTCTTCCTTAAAGGAGAGATTGGCAGCCAAGCAGAAGGAAGCGGCACAGGGAAACAATAAGGATACGAAGGAACTGGAAAAATCAAAAAATTCACATAGGGAGATGTAGGATGATGAATAAATTCACAGTAGAAGAAATCAATTTCATGTGTGTTTTTGAGACACAGAACAGAATGAAGATGATGGAAGAAATCAGACGGGTAATGCCGCACATAAAGGACAGCGATATGGAAGATATTGCCGGGCAGGTATTAGAAAAATTAGAAGGCATGAATGATAAAGAATTTGCAGAATTAGTGTTAGAAGCGGCAGAATAAAAAGATGGTAGTCATTAGGAAATATCCTTTTGGCTACCATCTTTTTTGTTGAAAATTAAAGAGGAGCCGGATTACTCCGACTCCTCCAAGTATGTGTCCGCAAACACATACCCCAATTGCTATCTATAATATACTATATACAAGTGAAATATGCAAGCATTATATGGCATTTTTCAAGATGCCCAGCCGAGAAAACAAATCGGGATGAATGGTAATAGCTGAAACATTCGGGTTTACGGATGCTTCGTATTCTCGTGTGATCTTTTCAAATTCTCGAATAAATGATTTAATCTCAGTTTTAGAAACTTTCAGTAATTTCAAGTAATAACAAATGAGAATAATATAGTCACCAATAGTTTTGAAATTTATGTAAGGCATTCCCATTTCTAAAATCAGACACTGTTTCATTGGTCTGGATGGATCCATTTTTTTGAAACGGGTATCGTATACTACATCATTATGGGCAATAGCATTTCTCAGATCCTTTAAGGCATATACATATTTATAAAGCAATTCCCGATAGGTATCACTGGATAGATTTATGCCGATTGAACGGGATACTTTTTCACGCATATCAATAGTCAGACAGGAAAGTAGATAACCAAAATCGCCCATAGTAAGAATTTCGAAAATTGCCCAAATTGGAACCTCATTATAGTTGACATTATTATAAAAATGGGTGATTTTAGGGTTTTCTTTGCGGTATGCAGCGGCTATGGCATTTTGTATGGAACCTTGGAGATTCAGTTTGTTATTTTGGTATTTCTTTTTTATATCTTCGCGAGTTCCAGCCGGAGCATTTTTGTAACTGCTGATTGCTTTATCATACATATCATAGACACTGCTTGAATCTATTTCTGTCATAATTGTGTTTAATGCAATATTTTTAAGGGCAGTTTCAATAAACATCATTTTTCCATATAAAAGAGACTTTAGTTTTGTGTCATATTGTATGGTTGCGTTGATCTCATTGTATGAGGTAAATGGAAGGCGGTTTGAGGATGATACAAAAAAGCGGTATCCCTTATAACCATGAAAATATCCTGTATTGATCAGTTGCTGCTTTTGAGAAGTCCCTGAGATGGAAATTCCGTTATTTCTAAGATGCCGCATTAAGGCATCAGTTGATTTATAGTCTGTTTTCGCCATAGTATCTCCTAAGTGTTTGTGGTAATAAATTAAGTATAATACATGGTGTCATTATTAACAAGCTACAAGATAGGATTATTCTTTTTCTTAAATTGTTCCTGCACCGGATCGGTTTGTGCCCGTCCGAGATACCGGTCAAGATTTTCCTGTTTCCGCTTCAAATCCCGCACCTCTTTTTCACAGCTCTTGTAAGTAGCGGTCAGTTCTTTTTTCTGCGTTTCCAATGCCTGATATTCGGCTCGCAGCTTATCCACATTCAATCCTTTTAGCTTGATGCCTGCCTGTTCAAGCACCCGTCTTGCACCGCCATATAGGATGATCTGGCTCTCGTATCTGCGAAAATAAGCGTCCGGGTTCTTGGCTTTCTTGTAGGCGATATGATAGGAGCGGTTGTCTTTGTACTGCTCGGCATATTTGATGATTTCAGCAAGGTCTTTCATGCGATGTTCCAGTTCCACAACGCTCTGTTTGGCGGACTTGCCCGCTTCGGTTTTTACAGTAATCTTATGCTCCAAATCGGAGAGAGAACCAGCTTCATTATAGCTTTGTGCGGCGATTTTCAGATTCTCGATTGCCGCCCACTGTTGCAGTCCGGGACTGTTCTGGAATTTCTCGTCCGAGGTGTCAATGAGCCTGCGGGTGGAGTAATCCTTTTTCGGGATAACTGCCTTTCGTTCCCGCTTCTTTTCAATGCGTTCCCGGATACGTTCCTTTGTGTATTCTTTCCCTAAAGACCTAGCACTGCCACGCACAAAACGCTCCTTGTCCAGAGGTCGGAAAGAGATATATTTCGCAGCATCTTCTCCAAAAGTTTCCCCTTTGATTTCGTAACCTTTTGCCCGCATCAGAAGCAGAAATTCTTCGTAAGTGGAAGCTGATTTGATACAGAAATTGATGTCCCGCCTGAGCTGTGTTTTCCAGGTTGAACCATTCTGATCAGACTGCCATTCCTTGTATTTTTTGCCACGTTCACCACCGGGAATGATGACAGAAAGATTGTGTTCTTTGCACAGTTTATCACTCAGGTGGCGGATGCGGTGGTAAGTCTGTGTGCAGTCATGGTATTTATTGTATTCGATGTTATCAGCCGCACAGAAGATGATATGGTTGTGTATATGCCCCTTATCAATATGCGTGGTGACAACATACGAATATTTCCCCTCTAAAACCTTGTCTGCAAGCTCTTTTCCGATGCGGTGTGCTTCCTCATAACCGACCTCGCCCGGAGCAAAAGCCTGTATGAGATGATAGGCTTTGTTGGGACTGTTTTCCCTGCAATGGTCAAGCGTATATTTAAAGTCAATCGCCGCAGTTTCGGGCGCACACGCATAAGACGAAACATAGATTTGTTCATCGGTTTTGTCTGGGTTACAGATATATTCTATGGCTTTATCAACGGTTGCTTTGATAGCATGGATTTTTGTGTATGCCATACCTCATTCATCAACTCCTTTACTTCGTCTATGTCCTCCTGATAAATGTTTCCGGTGCTGTTTACCCTCTTTGCGATCTGGTTTAAACTGGAGCTGATACGTCCCAGTTCTGTATTGTAATTTCGCAGATAACTGTAATCGACATCATACACATATCCATATAAGATCAGCTTGCGCAGGAAAGCAGACATACTCTTCATGCCGGATGCTTTGAACTTGGTGTTGAGGATGTACTGCTCATCATCGCTGAGATAAAATTGCACCGGATTGGTGCGGTTTCGCTTTGCCATTTCTGCCACTTCCTTTCTTACTTTTGGGTACAAAAAAACTGCTGTAAAATGTTCGATTTTTACAACAGTTCGTTTCAGGTTTTATTCAGTTTTGGGTGTAATTACCCACAGCAGATTGTAGCAAAAGTGGCAGGAAAGGTCAAGGTATTCCACAGGAAAATCAAAGAAAAAATAAAAGAGGGTTAGGGATACTTCCCTATGGAAATTCACACGCATATACGATAGGAAAGTGTGGGGAATTTCGCCTGTGTCATGACACAGGCAGTGCTTGCTAAGGTTGTTTTTTACCACTCCCAAAGGGTGTGGCGGATAGTAAATGTGGATAGTAAAGTAATAATATCAATATGACGATATAGAAAATGCGGGGAAGCATTGTATTTCAAAGAGTTTGAGATGTGTGTTTTCCGATCTTTTGAAAGAAATATTTGAATATTGAAACAGTGGGGTGGTGCAAGACTCTGCTGAATAATAGGCTTTTGCTAAAAGGTATCACTTTTGCGAAAATGTGTGATACCTTCTGGCAGGAGCCTTTTTATATAAAGATAACTTGACTTATAAATCTTACTGATGTAATATTTACACAAGTGCAGTGGGTTTCAAAAATATTTTTTTGATGTGAAATCTTACACATGTAATAAATAAAAAGGAAGGATGAAGAGTAGAACAGAACAAAAGGAAAATTTTTTTGTTCCAAAATCTTACGAATGTAATATTTTGAAAGCGAGTAATGAACATTGAAAATAGAATATGACCATTTCGACTATCGTCTCAATGGTCATACTCGTTAAATGGCATTTCATGCAAGCATGAATGCCGCTTGACTCGTTATTTGCCATATCAGCAAAGCAAAATGAATGGAGGTCAATATGAAGAAAGGAAAAAGCAGACATAAAAGAAAGAAAAGCAGGCTCCTATGGATTGCGATTGCTGTTATAGGAATGGCTGCGATTACTGTTGCGGTATGTGTGGCAGAAATGTTCAAAAAGGAGGATGTGTGGAAAACACCAGAAGAACTTCTGGTTGAATACATGAATCACATCCCGGCACAGGAGTATGAGCAAATGTATAAGATGCTCCATATTGAGGCATCTGGCAATGTCAGTCAGGAGGATTTCATAAAACGCAATTCAGCTATTTACGAAGGTATTGAAATCCAGAATATGGCGGTCGAGATTATCGCATATGACGAAGAGCAACTGACCGTAACTTATCAGACATCTTTTGATACGGTTGCAGGAGAAATCAGCTTTGAGAATGAAGCATTTTTTCTGGAGGGCGAAGACGGGTATAAGTTGGTTTGGGATAATTCACTGATCTTTCCGAATTTAGCTTCTACTGATAAGGTAAGAGTTTTAACGACACAGGCAAACCGGGGAGAAATTCTAGATAGGAATGGACGAGTGCTTGCTGGAAAAGGAACTGCATCTTCGGTTGGAATCGTTCCGGGAAAATTGGAGAACAGGGAGGAAGCAATCGCCAAGATTGCAGAATTACTGGAAACCACGCCGGAAGTGATAGAGAAGAAATTGTCAGCACAGTGGGTAAAAGATGATTCTTTTGTTCCAATAAAAACGATTCCGAGAGTGGAAGAAATCGAACTGCTAAAAGTAGAACCGGACGAAGATGTATTGAAGGAGAAAGAAAGGCACGAAAGTTTGCTGGCAATTCCCGGAGTAATGATATCTGACGTTGAAGTTCGTGAGTATCCTTTAGGTGAAGCGGCTGCACATTTGGTAGGGTATGTACAAAGCGTTACTGCAGAGGATTTAGAAGAACATGCAGGAGAGGGATATACAGCTAACAGTGTGATTGGCAGAAGCGGAATGGAAGGTCTGTTTGAAAAGGAACTGAAAGGGCAAAACGGCTGCAGGATATACATTGTGAATTCGGAAGGCAAAGAGAAAGAAGAACTTGCTTGTATTTTAGTGCAGCACGGTCAGGACATTAAGCTGACGATAGATGCCAGTTTGCAGATTGCCTTATATGAGCAGTTTCAGGAAGACAAGAGCTGCTCTGTAGCCATGAATCCATATACCGGAGAAGTACTGGCTTTGGTCAGTACACCATCTTATGACAATAATGATTTTATCATGGGATTGTCCAGTGAGCAGTGGACAGCATTGAATGATGACGAGGATAAGCCTATGTATAATCGGTTCCGGCAAGTCTGGTGTCCCGGTTCGACATTCAAGCCAGTTACGGCTGCGGTCGGTTTGGAATCAGGAGCAATTGATCCAAATGAAGATTATGGTAATGTAGGATTAAGCTGGCAAAAAGATGCATCGTGGGGGTCTTATTATGTAACTACCCTTCATGCATATGAACCAGTTATTTTAGAGAACGCTTTGATTTATTCCGATAATATTTATTTTGCAAAGGCAGCATTAAAAATTGGTTATGAGGAAATGGAAAGTTCCCTGACACAGCTTGGCTTTAATGCGGAGCTGCCATTTGAGATTAAAATGGCAAAGTCGCAGTATTCCAATTCAGAAAGTATTGAAACAGAAATACAGTTGGCAGACAGCGGTTACGGTCAGGGACAGGTTTTAGTGAATCCATTACATTTGGCATGTATCTATTCTGCTTTCTGTAATGAGGGGAACATCATAAAACCTTATCTGGTCTATCAGAACGAGGTATCTGCAGAGTATTGGATATCAGGAGCGTTTTCCAGTGAAACCGCAAGTCGGGTATTGGAGGGAACGAAAAAGGTTGTAAACGATTCTCATGGAACAGGGTACGCAGCCCATCGGGATGACATAGTTCTGGCAGGGAAAACGGGTACAGCAGAAATCAAGGCATCAAAAGATGATACTTCCGGTACTGAATTAGGTTGGTTTGCGGTTTTTACAGCAGAAGAAACGGTGGAACGTCCTATATTGATTATCAGTATGGTGGAAGATGTAAAAGGAAGAGGAGGCAGCGGATATGTTGTTAAAAAAGACAGCTTGGTTTTGGAAGAGTGGTTTAGCCGCAATTAGTTTCATGTTGATAGTAAGTGTTTCGGGGTGTAGTGATACACCCCAAGAGGAAACAGCGGTTGTTGAAACGATAAGTGAGGTGCAGTTACCGGGACAAAAGGATGAAGAAGAAACCGAAAAGATGATTGAATGTTGTTTGGAACTTTATGAAAAGGCAGCAGAGGAAAATAAAATAGCTGATCTGGAAATGATTCGCAGCATTGTAAATCGGTTTGGAGAAAATGGGTATCCGGCTGTTGACAGCAGAAATCAGATTGATATGACTGAGGCAGAGCAGGTAGAGTGGTTCTGTGAAATGGTGGATACGCAGGAAGAGGCTGAAATAACAATTATTGAGGTCAGTTACTTGGGCGGATTTGTAAAATACGATTTGGAAACAAAAGACGGAAATGTGGATGTGGTCAGAAGCTATTATAAGTACGAAAACGGAAACATGAAACGAGAGGTGACAGGAAGTTATCAGGCGGAGTATTGGAATTATACAGAAGATGGTTATCTTATGTTTTCAGGAGTTTGGTTTTCGGAAGAATTATATGTACTGACATTGAGCGGAGCGGAGGAGCATACCGCATTACGGGTACAGCCTTTGGATGAAACATACAGAGAGTTGAGTCGGAAGTATCTTCTTCCAATCGGCTTTGAACAGAATAATATGTTCATTGTAGATTGGAGCGAGGATGATTTTGGGGATTTGAATTTCTATGATATGTATGATCTTCTTTATCCAAAAGTAAATGGGACATACACCCCTTATGTTGCAGATGACAATTTAGGAGTTGGTGCTGTTTATCGAATTCCCAAGGATGACTTTGAAAGCGTTATCATGGCATATTTCAATATCGATAGTGAAACATTACAGTCCAAAACTATCTATTATGCAGAGGATGAAACCTATGAATATAAACCGAGAGGATTTGAGGAAGTAGAGTATCCGGAATACCCATATTCAGAGGTAGTTGGATTTACAAAAAACAGCGATGGAACACTTACGCTGACAGCCAACGTGGTGTTTCCTTATGCGGGTGATTCCAAAGTATTTGCCCACGAGGTTGTAGTTCGTCCTTTGGAGAATGGAGGCGTACAGTATGTGTCTAACCGAATTATACCGTCTGAGGATAATTACAGGGAAACATGGCATACCCCTCGTTTGACAGCCGAAGAATGGGAAGAAATATATGGAGGCGAATGATGGAAGATGTGAAATGGTTGCTTAAAAAGTGTGGACTCCCAATTTTGATATTGTTGTTTGCTGTTATAGCCGGGGTGATCTGTTGGGGAAAACTGCATACAGAGGAACGAAAAGTGGCGGAAGAAGTATGGGAGCCACCTGTAGAAATCGAAAACAGTGAAGCAACAACAGAAGCAGATGCGGAAACTTCTACAGAGTCAGCATATTGGTTCATTCCACAATCCAAAGATTGCCTTATTTCAGATGAGGAAAAGGAGCAATTACAAAGTAAGGTGTTGTCAGCAGCCGAATCAGTCAGCGAAATATATAAGGATTTCGTAATTGCAGATGCAGCAAACTATTCTTCCGGTATCAGTGAGTTTTCTGGCGAACAGAGAAAGAACGTAGTGGAAGCCTTGGGAAAAAGAGGTCTGGTAAGTGTTGAAGAAGATACTGCTATGCAAAATCATGAAGCAATCGAAGCATTCTATTCAGATTACTTGGATGGACGGGACTCGATGGTTACGGTATTCGAAGTGCATAGAGATGGGTTGATTGGAGCAGTTACTTTTATTTATCGGAAAGGTAAGCTGCAGACTTATTATATAGGAGTTCGTTGGAAGGAAGGTGGAGTACCTGAAATACAGGGAACTTCGGTAAGTAATGTAGCTGAAATCAAACTTACTGAAAAAGGGTATTTTATCTATGCATATGAATATGTGATTGCACATGCAAGTTTGAGACAGTATTGGAGAATAGAACCGCTTCCGGAAGACTGCCGGAAATTGACGGAAAAATACATATCGGGACTAAGCTATGTGAATTACAACGTGCTTGTCACAAACTGGGACAGTAATAATGTGGAGGACATACTGATGCCTTGTATGTATGAAGATATTTATCGGATTTATACAGGTGAAAATTTGAAAACGGAAGATTGGAAAATTTCGGCAGAGGAATTTGAAAAGATTATGACCACCTATTTTCCTGTATCGGTGGAACAGTTGAGAGAGCATCGTGGATATGATGAGGGCAGCAACAGTTATGAATATGAAATGATTTATGCCAGCCCATATCCGCCCTTTGGAGAGGTGGTTGATTATACAGAAAATGCGGATGGAACAATTACGCTTATCGTTGATGGAGTATGGCCGGATTATAATTCCGATCTCGCTTTTAGAAACACGGTTGTGGTCCAACCATTTGAAGATGGAACGTTCAGATATCTTTCTAATTCCATAGAGCAAATAGAATTGGAACTGCCACCGATAGCAAGAACGAAAGGATGATTTTATGGTATTAAGGAAAAAAAGTATTCTACTGATTATGGTATTTCTGATTGGGTGTTTCGTATGTGCCTGCGGAAAAGAAAAGAGTGTTGTGGGTGAAACTCTTGCGGAAGATACGGAAGAAGTATCTCCCACGGAGGAAACAAAAAGCGCTGAGGAAGAAGCTGCAGAGCAGTGGGAAAAGGGCTATGGACTTCCAGTGGATGAACAGGAGGAAAAAGAAGCTGCGAATGACTGCAAAAAAATGATGGAACTTATTTTTGACATTTATAAGGATGCAGATAAAGGGACAGCATCAAATGTGGTTCTGAATGATGAAACGGTTCTGGAAATGCAGAAAAGGTTAATGGAAACGGGATGTCCGGTTTCCACTTTGGTAACATACTCCAATATGGGAAATTATGAAAGTGTGGATTCTTATCTTGAGAATTGCACGGCTGGGGAACGTGGTTCTGTAGTAGTTTATGAGATACATAGTGATGGTGGAATTGGTAGAATAAAATACATTTATGATGGAACGGATATGTATGTTGTAAGTGCAGGAAGCGTATGGAATAAGAATGGTAAGTCGGGAATGTCCTATATATCCTACACCAGAATAAAGGAGTGGAAATATACGGATAAAGGATGGTTTTGTTATGAATTATGTGTTCCGGAACCGCCGGAGGTTACAGAGATTGTTGACGGAAGCTGTCTGGTAAGAATAAAGCCATTATCTAAGGAACAACGGGAAATGTCAGAACGATGCGTACAAGGTCTGGGGTATCAGGGAAATAATCTTTTATGCTCGAATTGGGATACCGACCATATGGAAAAACTGGACTATAATGGAATATATGAATATCTGTATGCCATGAAACATCAGAAAGCGTTTGATGCCGAGGATTATCCAAATGGAATACCAAAAGAAGAATTTGAGAGTTTGATCATGGAATATCTTCCGGTAACAGCAGAGCAAATTCAGGAATATGCGGTATTTGATGAAAAAAATCAGACTTATGTATGGGTACGACTAGGCTGCCTTAACTATGCACCAACTTTTTTTGGAACTTCGTTGCCGGAGGTTATTGATATCAAAGAAAATGAGGATGGAACAGTGACATTAACGGTGGATGCGGTGTGTGATATGGTCATTTGTGATGATGCGGTCATAACCCATGAACTTACAGTAAAGTTTGCTGATGATGGTAGCTTTCAATATTTGGGGAATGAAATCTTAAATGACGGAATTATGCATATACCAGACTACCAATACCGAATTCGTGAATAGCAACAGAAGAATGATTTGATAATAGTGGTATTCTATGGTAATCTTACGGGCGTAAGAGAAAGGAGGATGGAATGAAAAAATTAAAATTAGTTGGAATATTGGCAGCAGTTGTATTGATAGGCAGTGTGATTTCAATTCCACTTATAAATAACCATACAGCCTATAAGGTGGAAAAGGCATTATGTGAAATCCCGTTGCCAGAGGAAACAGAATTGATAGAGTCGTTGTCACAGGCTGGGAAGCTGACGGGTAACGGAAATGGAATGCAGTATTTCGGAGCAATTTTAATTCGAAGTGATTTGTCTTTGGAAGAATTGGATGCTTACTATTCAGGTTACAGAAGTAATGAATGGGAATGTTTGGTGGAAACTCAGGAAGGGCAGTCCATTGAGGTGATTGATCACGAGACACTACAATTTTCGGAAGAAATAAAGGATAGCGGTTATTACATTCTATATTCATGGGGAAGCGGAAATTCTCTATTGGAAGAACTGGATATACGTGGACATTAAAAGGAGTGTTATAACAATGAAGAAATTTTTGAAAATTATGCTATGTATTATGGGGTCGCTTCTTGCAGTAATTGTAGCATTTTGGTTTAGCATTTCGTATTTGATTTTAATTAGATTATCTACATGTGAAGTGAGGTGTTTTTGTGCGAAAGCACAGTATTA
>NZ_JBBKBT010000020.1:0-33754 GCF_037890305.1 Enterocloster sp. HCN-30185 | reverse complement strand
GTTTGTTAGAACGTATTCTCCATTTTTAGTATATTTTGTATGTGTGGCTTTAGCTTATTTTCTTTGTTTTTATTTATTTCCCAAATATAATGCTGCCTTAGCCTATTTGGGCTTTTTAATTATATATACATATATTGATATTGGGGTTTTTATTTTAGGTTTTTTTATGGGAAAAATCATTGTCAAACGCAGCATTGACATTAGCTTTTTGCTGTGTCTAATATATGCATTAATTTCTTTCGGGTTGATGCTCTTGATAGGTTCTCTGAAATACGTTTTTTATGATTATATGTATAGTAACTTTACGTTTACATTTTCAATCTTCATTGAATCATTAGGTGATAGAGATAGTTTGTTTGTTTCAATTGGGACATTGATATCTTTTTTTATTGGAGAAATTGTAGAATACATCAATAATAAATCTAATTCTTGACGTATAGAACTGGATAGTTGAAACGCTTTTATGCATAAAGTGAAAATAAAAAAAACGGGCAAAGGATTATACGACTATGACCTTTACCCGATTTTTTTATTTCCATATATTCATGTCAGACAAAATAGACATGGTTATTTCAGTAGCGTTGCTTCCGGTAGCATTGCTGTCAGCACCAATGTTGGTAGCAAAAAAGTATGTATTATCTGCAGTTTCGATATAGCCTATAAACCAACCATTCACATCTTGTCCGTTTACTCGTCCGGTTCCAGTTTTTCCGTAGAATGATCCGGCATCGGAAGAAGAAATGCATATGGAATCTTTTACTGCATTGATGTTTTCAGGGGCAAAGCTTAAACTGTTATTTTGCAGCTTAGTTAAAAGTTCGACCTGTTCTACCGGGGAAATTTCCAAGGAAGATTCCATCCAATAGGTGGAGAAATCGCCGCTCATGTTCTTATTTCCATATCCGATTTTCTTGATATAATCGTAAACGGAAGTAGTACCAAGTTGTTCGTCCACTGATTGGAAGTACCAGTTCACAGATGAAGCCATAGCAGACTGCAAGGTCTGATCAGCGTTCCATGCTTCAAACGGATAGCTTTCTCCATTCCATGCAATAAAGGAATCTTCTGGTGTAATGACACCTTCTTCCAATCCAAATAAAGCATCATATATCTTGTAAGTGGAATCCGGCGCAACTCGTAGCGTAGCATGTTCTATATCATGTATGCTCCAGGCATCATTTCCCAGATCGTATAAAACAAAGCTTCCTTCGTATTTTCCAAAGTATTTAGAAAAATCTACATATGAAATATTTTCTGAGGAAGATTTCCATTGGTAGTGACTTTCGTCCGCTGCATATGTAGAAATAAAAGGTGTAAGTCCCATTATTAGAACTGTGGTCAGTATAAAAGCAGTCATGCCTTTTAACTTCTTGTAAAACGTTGGTTTCTCATAAGAAGCGATGTTGATAATGCGACGCTTTATTTGTTTCATGTTTCCGCTAAGGCTGGCAGCAAACGGAAAAGGAGAAATGGAGACCTTTTCTATAAAGTTAATCAGCGTATTTCCATAATTCTCATAATCGTCTTCTTCCAGCATTTTCAGAACAGAAGTGTCACAGGCAACTTCTCTGTCATTACGCATTTCTCTTAGCGCAAACCAGACAAAGGGGTTAAACCAATAAAGCACTCCGGCAAAGTTCATAAGATAATTGGCAATGGCATCCTTATGTCTGTAGTGTTGCAGTTCATGCAATAGCATATATCTCATATCAGATTCATGATAATCTGAGATTAAATGAATTGGCAGATAAATACATGGCTTCAAAAATCCTACGATAATAGGTGATTTCAAAAAAGCGGTACTGTACACAGGAATATTCCTTGTTATTTTCATCTCATTCAAGCATTTGTTATACAGTCTGCGAACCTCTGGGTTCTGAAGGGGGAGCGCAGATCTCTTTATTATGCGTAAACGAAGAGAAGATTTGATTACCAATATCATCATCGCAAGCATTCCCACAATCCATATACCTAATAAAATATATCCGGTAACGGATGGCGTGTCTTTATTTACAGAAAGGGCAAAGTCATTCATCCAATTTGTAGTACCAGATAAAACGGTATCCATAACATTATTTGCACCAACATCGGCATGAGAAGCGGAAGAGTTTCTTACGCTACTGAGCCATGAGAAAATTTGCGGAAAACTAATTAGACGGAAGGGGATAAAAGGCACTGCTAAAAGTCCGAGTAACAGCAACCATAGATTATACTGCATCCGGCTGGACAAGTTGTTTCTGAATACCCATTTGGCTATCAAAAGAATTCCAACGATACCGCTGATAAATACATTGCATAATAAAAAGCGTATCATGAAATTAGCCATGTTAATCGCCTCCTTTTTTGGAACTCTTGGAAAGAAGGGAGCGAAGTGTTTCAATTTCTGTTTCAGACAGTTTATCGTTTTCTATGTATGCAGATAGCATAGAGGTAATGTCACCATTATAGTAGCGATTCAAGAAAGAATTACTTTCTTGACTAATATATTCACACTCTTTTACTAACGGTGTGTAAACAAAAACACGACTTTGTTTTTCATAAGTGAGAACACCCTTGGTCACAAGACGCTTAATGAGCGTTTGGATAGTTTTGGGACTCCAGTTTGTTGTTTGTAGTAATTTTTCTGTTATTTCATTGGTGTTAATGGGGGCATATTTCCATACAATTTTCATAACTTCAAATTCTGCTTCCGAAATTTGTGGTAAATTCTTCATGTAAATCACTCCTTAAATCTTACGCCTGTAATAAAAATAGTATATTCTGTATTTGTTGAAATGTCAATTTTGGAAAAATAGTTGACTGTAAATCTTACTTGTGTAATAATTGAACTATTACATAAGTAAGATTTGAGGAGGTGGAAAGTTATGGGGAAAATGTTGCTGTTGTCATTTGAAAATAGTGAAGATGATGTTATTAGCGAGATATTAAGCATATTAGAAAATAAGCAAATGAAAATATGTGAAAATAAGAACATAAAAAAATGCTTAGAATTTCAGGGATTAACAATAAATGCTGAAAGACGGTTGGCGGTAAAAGGAAACAAAGAAATAGAATTTACTTTTACGGAATTTGAAATTCTTTTACTGTTAGCGCAAAATGCTGGAATGGTATTTAGCAAGGAGAAAATATATAATATTGTTTGGAAAGAGCCATATTTTGGTGATTATAATATTGTCATGAGCCATATCCGCAACCTGCGTGGAAAAATAGAAGATAATCCAAGTAAACCGATTTACATACAGACTGTATGGGGAGTAGGGTATCGCTTCAATAAAAATTTAAGCAGTGGTCTGTAAGTTATAGTCCAGATCACTGCTTATTTTTCTTTTTTAACACCCAAGAGATATTCACAAGATACATGAAAAAATTCTGCCAGAGCCACTACTTCATAATCCGGTACAAAGCGTGTCCCTTGTTCAATGCGTAATACAGTCAAATCACTAAATTCATATCCGGCAAGCTGGAGTTGTTCAGCTAATGCTTTTTGTGATATGTGCTTTTCGGTTCGTAATTCTTTTACACGTTGTCCAATAAGGTTTTTGGAATTTTTTTCTTTATTCCAGTAAATCTTCATTCAAATACCAACTTTCTAAAGATGAAGTGCTACATGATTGATTTTACGGAATAATGTTGATAATATACTTCTAAAGATGAAGTATAAGAAAATAAATTTATTTGATGTAATCTTGGGATTGATAATACTGACTGCAAAATGCAATACTTATATGGAAAGGTGGATACAAAATGAACGAAGTATTTGAAACAGTAGCAGAGGTATTGGAGGAACTTAGAAGCGAAGCAGAAGAACGAGAGTATTCTGTTCACACAAACGAATCGGAAAATGCAGATAAAGCATTGAAAAAGGCGAATCGGGAATATGAAACGGTGTTGGCTGAGCTTTCTGCAGAGCACAGAGAATTTTTCGAAAATTATATGGATATAGTGGATCACGCTCATTTTCAAGAAGAACAAAGAGCCTACTATCAGGGGATGGTAGATGTAATGCAGATATTTGACGGACTGGGGATTTTAAAGGAAAGAAACAAAGTGAAAGAAGTGCTTATGCATATCAAAGAATAGTTCAAACAGGGTGGATGGCTTACCAGGAAGCTGACCACCCTGTTTTTCTTCAGAATAATTCAGAAATAATCCAGAAAAAATCGAAATCTTTCTGCTATTCTGTTTCATGGGTCTTATATGTACGAAGATAGGCTTCTACCAGTGCAAGAATGGTGGTTATCTGATCGTTTGTACATTCTGAAAGATAAACCAACAGTCTTTGGTAATCCAGATTATCAGTTGGAGCTGCCGGATAAAAGAACGGATCAGCAGAGATGTGTAAAGCTCGAATGAGCTGACCGAGTTTTTCAAGGCTTGGAACATTACCATGATTTTCGATCTCTTTGATATATCTTGATGAAACACCGGATTTTTCGGATAATTCATCATAAGTCAGCTTTTGGTCTAATCTGGCTTTCTTCAGGCGAAAACCCATGTCTTTATCAATTTTCTTAGATTTAGCCATGTCATGCACCTCCGTATATAGTGTATAGTTCACCATTTAAAAAGAAAATGAACTAATAACGCACTATATCAGAGGGATATAATGCACTTGAATAAAATAAGTAACTTTGGATATTGCATATAAAAAAACGCAGTATTCAAAGGTTTTTTCTCATGTTTTTATCCTTTGAATGTGTTTGGGAGAGTTATGGATTCTGAACCGTTGAAAGGATATTTTTGTATTTGGAAAATATTATCCTGCCTATTGCGTGGAAGGATAGGTAAATAGGTCACATTTTAAGTAATGTGGCAAATTCTACAATTGAAAGTGCATTATATACACTCGTAAAATGTGGAGAAAATTTAATATCAGATATAAATAGCGTCCTGTGGGTATGTGCCCATAAGGGCGTTTTTTATATACAGAAAAATTTTTCTAAAATTTTTTCAATCCACCCGAACATCTCCCCGGTTTCATTTGGGAGATACTCCGGAAGGGAAAAAAGGCAAAAGCCTTGGCATTCGGAACGGGAGGAGGTGAACTCGTATGGGGCAACCTTCTTCTAAAGATGAAATGACTATCCGGCACCAATTTGATCGGTTATGCCAGATGGCATTAAAAGGCGAAGCTGTAAATTATTACAAACACATGGACTATCGCAGGAAACACGAAGTTGCATTCTCTGAACTGTCGGAAAAGGAGTTGAGCAAATTATTTACTATGGATGAGTATGGAACAGAATATCATCATTTTGAAGTGCATGGCTATGACATTGAAGTAAAAAATACCCTGATTGCTGAAGCTTTGAAGGAACTTACAGAAAGAAAAAGGAATGTCATTTTACTTTCGTATTTTATGGAAATGAGCGATGCGGATATTGCAAGAGAAATGAATCTGGTTCGCAGTACCATTCATGAACACAGGACACGCTCACTTGAAATTTTGAAGAAGATTATGGAAGGAATAGCAGATGAAAAAGATGTATAAAAGCAGAAATGAGGAAAATTTGTTGCCTTTCCATATTATAAAGGCAGCATCAGAGGGTGATGTAAGCGCTATCAATGCAGTGTTAAAGCACTATGAGGGATACATAATCAAATTGTCTACCAGAAAGTTGTATGACGAAAGTGGACAGGTGCATTACTGCATTGATGAAACGCTGCGTCGCAGACTGGAAACCAAGCTGATTACAAAAATATTGGCTTTTGAAGTTGCATAGCATCCGATCAGAAAGTTCCCTTTCTATTCATTGATTGGAAATGATGCAGCGTTGTACCTTGACAACTGAATATTTTTGCATACAGGACGTGAGGATATGCCGAGCCACTAGGTAGGTTCGCAAAGATGTACCTGCTCTTTTAAGGGTGAACGCGAAGAAGTGTTGAAACATGACATTGAAGCAAAGGTATGGAGCGAGAAAAATCTGACAAAATGTGTGGCAGTAACACAGGGCGATGAAGCATATCTGTAATAATGATACTTCCGGATTGTAAAGAGATTTGCAGTCCGGTCAATTTGAATGACGGTGCAAGACCGATGTGGGCAGAGTAATGACCTGCCACCTGTATTGCATTTTTATCTGCCGATGAGAGCCTGCAATGGGGTGTGGGTTGTCATTGGCAGATAAGGTGCATAATAAGTGAAAGGAGTTTATGGTGAACAAAGAAAAAAGAAATATAAAGCAAAAGAATGATATGGAGCGAATTATTGCGTTAGCACTTGTTAAAAGCCTATATAATCAGGGAAAAATATCTGAGTTTGTTTTTAGAAATATCAGAAGTGACACAGAGAAGAAAGTTTCGCTTGAAAATAGGGACTATCTATGTTAATATAAAAACGTAGAAACAATGTAGGAAAAATAAAAGAGGAGAATACGATGAAGGAGAGATTAGTTGCAATATATGCACGAGTGTCTACTGAGCATGAAGCACAAATATCAGCTTTGGAAAACCAAGTGCAGTATTACGATAATTTATTCCAATATCATCCTGAATGGAAATTATACAAGAGATACATTGATGAAGGTATTACTGGAACATCCGTTAATAAAAGACAGAGTTTCCTCGAAATGATGGAAGATGCTAAAAATGGAGCATTTGATCTCATTGTTACCAGAGAGGTTTCTCGTTTTGCCAGAAATACTGTTGATACGTTACAACAGACAAGAACGTTGAAAAAATATGGTGTAGAAGTATATTTTACTGAAGACAATATTTGGACAATGAATGATGAGGATGGCGAGCTTCGATTGACTATTATGGCAACACTTGCTCAGAACGAGAGTAAAAAAACATCAGTTCGAGTAAAGGCGGGGCAGAAGATTTCCTTCCAAAATGGTGTTATATATGGAAATGGAAATATTTTGGGGTATGATAAAGTAGGAAAAGATTTTATCATTAACGAAGAGCAAGCCAAAACTGTTCGCATGATTTATGATATGTATTTAGATGGTATGGGAATGCGAAAAATTCAATTCGCACTCGAAGCGGCAGGGAGAAAGACTTCAACTGGATTGACACATTGGTATTCATCTTATATAAGTAGGATATTGAATAATCCATTTTATTGTGGAATTATATTATATAGGAAAGAATACGTTCCGGATTATCTGGAGCAAAAGAAGGTTAAGAATTGGGGAGAAGTAGAGCAAATTGCAGTAGAAGGTTCACATGAGCCTATTGTTACTAAAGAAGAATTTGAAAAAGTAAGAAAAATGCTTGATTCTAAATCATTTTCTGTTAATAATAGAGGACGCAGGGGAAAGCATAAAGCCAATGATGTTTGGTGCAGAAAGTTGAAATGCTATTGTGGAGCATCTATGAATAGGCGGGTTTGGCGCAGAGTAAATGGCATTCCACAGTATTGTTATCAATGCTATTCACAGGTGAGAACTGGAAGTATTGCCACTCGAAAAAAGAAAGGACTTGATTTAGAAGGTATCTGTGATACACCGATGGTTCCGGGATGGAAATTGGGGGCAATGGCAGATATAATCTTTCAGAAGTTTTGGCAAGACAGAAATGGAATTATAGAAATCGCAAATGAAATGCTGGAAGAACACTTTAAAGATGATAGGGATATTGATTTTCAAAGTGAGATAGAAGAAACGCAGCGAAAGATTGCGATTATAGATAAGAAATTCGATAATCTGGTTGATATGAGAATGGCAGGGGAAATCGACAAAGCAAAATTCGACGAGAAGAAAAAGAGCTTGTTTGAGGAAAAAGAAAAGTGGCAGAAAATGCTACAGTCATATCAGATAGACGAAGAAGTTTCGGATGAAGAATATGATCAACGCTTACAGGTATTAAAGTATGGGTTGGAACAGAATTTTAATTTCTCAACACATAGCATACCTGAAGAAGTGATAGATGCTTTTGTAAAGGAAATAATCGTATATCCAGACTGTTTTGTATGGAAATTGAATATAGTCGATGATGACTTGAAATTACAGGTCGAGGGTCGAAAAAATGATCCAACAGTTAGCCTGATCGAGAGTCCTACAACTGGCAATGGCAGCACAGGCAGCGATTGCCAATGCAGGAAAATAGAGAACCACAAGTAATTCTACTTCACAACGCTGGTTGTTACAAGGAAAGATGTGCAGGAATATATGAAGCATTGTTTTGGCTTCCCTTTCCTTATATCTCAAAAAGGGCTAAATCCTAAAAGCTATGGCTTTAAAGGACTTAGTCCTTTTTATATGCAAAAAATTAAATGCTTGACGATAAAAAAACTCAATAATGGACTTGACAAAATATAAAAATTAGGATAAGCTAACTTGTGTGAATGAAGAATAACTTATCTGATACATAAAATAAATATATAGATATAAAAGGAATGGAGTGTGCCAAAGGTTTATGAATTTATCAGAGGCTAAAGAAGGAAAAGAATATATTGTCAAAGATATATTGACAGATGATGAAGAATTAAATGAGTTTTTGTTTTCTCTGGGATGTTACAGCGGAGAGCCGATTACTGTGATCACGCATCGAAAAGGCGGCTGCGTGGTATCTATCAAAGATGGCAGATATAATATTGATACTGATTTAGCGCAGGCTATTTCAATATAAAAATGGTGATTTTGATCACTGTTTTTTTAAAATGATGGGTTAGCTCACGCTAATCTGAGTATGAAGGAGGAAACATCAATGAGAATTGCGTTGACAGGAAATCCCAATAGCGGAAAAACAACCATGTACAATGCGCTCACAGGAAGAAATGAACGTGTGGGAAACTGGGCTGGAGTTACAGTAGAGAAAAAAGAGAGTCCGATCAAGAAAGGATATTACGGCGGTTCGGAGGAACTGATTGCGGTAGATTTACCGGGAGCCTATTCTATGTCTCCGTTTACATCGGAGGAGAGTATTACCAGCAGTTATGTAAAAAACGAAAATCCGGATGCGATTATTAATATTGTGGATGCAACTAATTTGAGCAGAAGTTTGTTTTTTACAACGCAGCTTCTGGAACTGGGAATCCCGGTGGTAGTTGCTCTTAATAAAAGCGATATTACGGAGAAGAAAAAAACAGAAATTGATGTAAAGAAATTAGCGGATAAATTAGGCTGTCCAGTTATTCAGACTGTATCTATAACCTCAGGACATGAAGGATTAAAAGAGGTTGTAAATCATGCAGCAGCATTAAAAGGACGTGTGCAGAAAGCGCCATATGTGCAGGCGGATATTGATCTGCAAGACAAAGCGCAGGTTGAGGCAGCCGACAGGAAGCGCTTTGAATTTGTAAATGGGATTGTAAAAGCAGTAGAAAAAAGAAAAGTTTTAACAAAGGATAAAAATAAGCAGGACAGCATCGATGCGGTGCTTACCAATAAATTTGTTGGAATCCCAATCTTTGCAGTGGTTATGTTTGGCGTGTTTTACATATCCCAGTCTACGGTTGGAACATGGATTGCGGACTGGTTAGTTGGCTGTATTGAAGCTTTTCAGGGCTGGGTTGCAGGTTTGGTGGAAGGAGCAAATCCATTCCTTCAGGCGCTTTTGGTGGATGGCATCATTGGAGGCGTAGGCGCAGTAGTCGGTTTCCTGCCTCTGGTAATGGTGATGTATTTCCTGATTGCTCTTTTGGAAGACTGTGGATATATGGCTCGCGCTACTGTGGTTTTAGATCCGATTTTTAAGAGAGTTGGTTTATCAGGAAAGTCTGTAATCCCTATGGTGATCGGAACAGGATGCGCTATTCCGGGTATCATGGCATGCCGTACCATCCGGAACGAAAGAGAAAGAAGAGCAACCGCCATGCTGACGCCGTTTATGCCGTGCGGAGCAAAGCTCCCGGTGATCGCGTTATTTGCAGGGGCGTTCTTCGCAGACGCTTCATGGGTAGGGCCGACCATGTATCTGGCTGGAGCTGTGTTGATTTTCCTGGGCGCATTATTGGTAAAAAAGATTACCGGATATAAATTCCGTAAATCGTTCTTTATCATTGAACTTCCGGAATACAAAATTCCGAGTTTAAAACGGGCAACCCTTTCTATGCTTTCCCGCGGTAAGGCATACATTGTGAAAGCAGGAACGATCATTTTGGTATGTAACACTGCAGTGCAGATTATGCAGAGTTTTAACTGGCAGTTCCAGGTAGTGGAAGAGGGAATGGAACATACGTCTATCCTTGCCTCGATTGCTTCTCCTTTTGCAGTACTTCTGATCCCGCTTGGATTTGGCGTATGGCAGCTTGCAGCGGCAGCAATCACAGGTTTTATTGCAAAAGAGAACGTGGTCGGCACCCTGGCAGTTGTTTATGGACTTACGAATTTTATTGATACGGATGAGCTGGCGTTAGTTGGCGGAGCAAATGAAGTGGCAATGGTTATGGGACTTACGAAAGTCGCGGCACTTGCTTATCTGATGTTTAATCTTTTCACGCCGCCTTGTTTTGCAGCCCTTGGTGCGATGAATTCTGAAATGCAGGATAAAAGATGGCTGTGGGGAGGAATTGCATTGCAGTTAGCTACCGGTTATACAGTTGCATTTTTCGTATATCAGGTAGGTACGCTGATAACAACAGGAACCCTTGGAAACGGTTTTGTTCCGGGACTGATCGCAGTGGCTGCATTTGCCGGGGCATTGCTTGTGCTGATCCAGAGAAATGAGAAAGCTTTCAGCGCCGAGTATCGTCTCCACGCATAAAAAAGAAAGGATAGCGACGTATGGCAGATTTGTTGGTAACAGGTATCCTGCTGTTGATTATAGGCGCTGCGGCTGTTTATATATGGAAAGCAAAGAAGAGAGGCGTTAAATGTATAGGCTGCCCATCTGCAGGAAAATGTTCGGGAAAAGAAGGACATACAGTGTGCAGCTGCGGATGCCATAGTGCAGAAAAATAGGAAATTTCAGGGAAAGCCCGCACTTTGGAAAAGGTGTGGGCCTTTTATATAAAACACAGGAAATGGAGTGAGGTCTGTGAAAAGCTGCCAGAAAAATGAAAATCCGGATTTTTCCAGGACACAAATGGAAAAAGAAACAATTTTCCGTAAGTTAAGAGCGTGTGGAGGCCGTATTACGGCACAAAGGAAAATTCTTCTGGATATTATTTTGGAAGAAGAATGTGTCTGCTGTAAAGAAATTTATTATAAAGCGATAAAAAAAGACCCTGCGATCGGAATAGCGACAGTCTATAGAATGGTCAGGTCGCTGGAAGATATAGGGGCGATTCGAAGAAACAAAATGTATGAGATCCAGTATGGAAAGGAGAGGATTGAAGAAAATGCATTGGCGGACAAAATACTTGCCAGACACTCTTTTTTTCTAAAAATCCTGGTAGAGGCGGGAGTTGATCAACAGCAGGCAGAAAAAGAGGCCAGTATGCTGGAGTATATCTTGTCGGATGAAAGTTTTGATAAACTGAAAGTATATATGGAGAAAGGAACGTGGGAAAATGGTAAATGAGATTATAATTGCTGTACTTTTGATTCTGGTATTTACAGGAATCCGTTCCGGCACAAAGCACTTTAAGGGGCAGGGAGGATGCTGTGGCGGTTCTTCGCAAATCAGGACAAAAAGAAAAAATTGAAAAATATCATAGGTCAGAAGAGGGTACAGATCGAAGGCATGACCTGTGAACAGTGCAAAAATCGGGTTGAAAACGCATTGAACCGTTTGGAAGGGGTATCTGCAAAAGTGAATCTGAAGAAAAAAACGGCAGTTGTATCTATGGAAAAAGAGGTAGAAGATATGCAGCTCCAGAAAGCGGTTGAGCAGGCGGGGTATAAGGTAATACAAATACGGTGATATGATTGCGGCACGCCATTTGTTGAGAAAATATTTCATTAAAAGAAAAATACTTTGACTGTATATATATGAGAGAATATAATAACAAACCAGAGAAGAGGTGACAGAATGAAACAGCATAGGTTATGGGCATGGGCAATGATTGTTTGTCTCGTCATGTTATTCTATACCGGAAAAAAACACAAATAAAATCGCACAAGACAGAAATGGAGGATATTTATGGATAGTTTAAAATTAAAGAACCTTGCATTGTTTGCAGGCGGAGTATTATTTGGAACGGCAGGTGTGAAAATCCTTTCCAGTAAGGATGTGAAAAAAGTATATGTGGAAGGAACAGCAGCAGTTCTTCGAGCAAGAGATTGTGTGATGAAGACCGCTGAGACCGTTCAGGAAAATGCAGAAGATATCCTGGCAGAAGCAAAGCAGATCAATGAGAGGCGCGCCGCGGAAGAAGCTGCCTCTGTACAGGAAGATACAGTAGAGGATCATGCTGATCCTGAAACAGAGGAAGCGTAATTGAAATTCACTATAAAGCATGAGATTCCGGGAAGAATCCGTATTCATATGGAACAGAAACAAATGTCTTATAAAGAGGCCGATACATTACTGTATTATTTGGATACGCTGGAATATGTCACGCAGGCAAAGGTTTATAGAAGGACGGCCGATGCCTGCGTTTGCTTTTCAGGAAAACGAGAGCTGTTGATTCAGGCTTTAAGAAAATTCCGATATACGTCTGTAAAAGTTCCGGATGAAGTGTTAACAAATTCTGGAAGACAGTTGAATGATATTTATCAGGAGAAACTGATTGGTAAAGTTCTTTTTCATTATGCCGGTAAAATTTTTCTGCCATATCCGGTCAGAAAAGCAGTAGTTTTATGGAAGGCTGTACATTATTTAAAAGAAGGCTGGAAGAGTCTTGCAAGGCGGAAGCTGGAAGTCGCAGTGTTGGATGCATCAGCTATTGGCATTTCTGTTTTGCGAGGTGATTTTAATACGGCTGCTTCCGTTATGTTCCTGTTGGGAGTTGGAGAGACCTTGGAGGAGTGGACACATAAGAAATCGGTAGGAGATCTGGCACGCAGTATGTCTTTGAATGTGTCGAAGGTTTGGCTGAAAAGTGAAGAACAGGAAGTACTTGTTGATTCCAGAAAAATCAAAGAAGGGGATAATATCGTAGTTCACATGGGGAATGTTATTCCTTTTGACGGGGTGGTATGCGAAGGCGAAGGAATGGTAAATCAGTCTTCTCTGACCGGTGAACCGCTCCCGGTTTTGAAAAAGGCAGGAGGATATGTATATGCCGGAAGCGTTCTGGAAGAAGGGGAACTTACTTTTACTGTAAAAAAAGCCGGGGGTTCTTCTCGGTATGAGAAGATTGTTGAGATGATCGAGGAGTCTGAAAAGCTGAAATCTTCGTTGGAAGGAAAAGCAGAACGACTTGCAGATCGATTAGTTCCGGTGACCTTCGCAGGAACAGCTCTTACATGGCTCTTTACGCGAAATATCACGAAGGCTTTAGCTGTGCTTATGGTAGATTTTTCCTGTGCGTTAAAACTCACAATGCCGATTGCGGTATTGTCTGCAATTCGTCAGGCAGGCTCTTATGATATTACGGTAAAGGGCGGAAAATTTTTAGAAGCGGTTGCAGAAGCGGAAACGATCGTACTGGACAAAACAGGCACGCTTACAAAAGCTATGCCTACCGTGAAAATGATTGTTCCATTTTGTGAAGCAGGTGAAAATGAACTGCTTCGTATAGCGGCCTGTCTGGAAGAGCATTTTCCGCACTCTATGGCGAAGGCAGTAGTATCTGCGGCAAAAAAAGCAGGACTTGAACATGAGGAAATGCACTCGAAAGTGGAGTATATTGTAGCTCATGGTATTTCTTCCAGTATAGAGGGAAAACGTGTCTTTATAGGCAGTGCACATTTTATTTTCGATGATGAAAAATGTACTGTTCCGAAGGAATATCAGAAACAGTTTGAAAGCCTCCCGGAAGAATACTCTCATTTATATCTGGCGATAGACGGAGTTCTTGCAGCAGTGATCTGTATTGAAGATCCGTTGCGGGAGGAAAGCGCGAGCGTAGTGAGAGCATTGAAAGAGGCAGGATTTCAGAAGGTTGTTATGATGACGGGAGACAATGAGCGTACAGCAGCGTTCATTGCCCGAAAGGCAGGTGTTGATGAGTACTACTCAGAGGTATTGCCGGAAGACAAAGCCATGTTTATTGAGAAGGAAAAATCCAAAGGAAAGAAGGTACTCATGGTAGGCGACGGGATCAACGATTCTCCGGCACTTTCAGCGGCGGACGCAGGGATTGCAGTCAGCGATGGGTCAGAACTTGCCAGAGAAATTGCAGACATTACGATTCCGGCTGATAATTTATATCAGATTGTGCGATTGAAGTATCTCAGTCAGGCATTGATGAGAAGAATAAACAGGAACTATAAAGAAATAGTGGGTATTAACACATTACTCATTCTTTTAGGAGTGGGAGGAATGATACAGCCTACGACTACTGCAATGTTCCATAATATGTCTACGATAGCAATCAGTTTGCAAAGTATGCAAAATCTTTCGGAAATAGAAGAAGTTTAAACAAATGTGATCCGCTGTCATACCGGCAGTAAAAATGGTTTAACAGAGATTCTGGGAAGCTGTTGCGGATAAAATAGTTTAGGAGGATTTGGAAAACTCTCCGCTGACTGCTGAAATGATGTGATATGAGAGAGGGATAACTGGTTTAAGGCCGGTTATCCCTCTTGCTTTTTAGGACAGAAGGATTATAATAAAAAGTAATATAAAAAGGGGAGCTCGCGCAAGCGGGCTGAGAGTAAGCTGACAGCGCTTAGACCCGTGAACCTGATTTGGATAATGCCAACGTAGGGAAGCTTTTAAAGAGAGAGTGCACCTGCCGGGGTGGGATTATGTCGCTGATGCGACCCGCCGCAGGCGGAGAATCCTGCTTGCGAGATTCGTTTTTATGGCAGCCGAAGTATGTTTTATCGCTGTGAGTCTTGATCGTTCCCTTTTTGTAAACAGAAAGGAGATTCAAATGAAAACGGTATTGACGATAGCAGGCAGCGACAGCAGCGGAGGAGCAGGAATCCAGGCGGATTTAAAGACTATGCTGGCAAATGGAGTATATGGAATGAGCGCCATCACGGCTCTCACAGCACAGAATACAACCGGTGTAAGCGCTATCATGGAGGTGGCGCCGGAATTTCTGGAGAAGCAGCTGGATGCAGTATTTACGGATATACGGCCGGATGCGGTAAAAATCGGCATGGTATCTTCTGCACAGCTGATCAAGGTGATCGCAGAGCGCCTGAGCTTTTATCAGGCGGAACATATTGTAGCAGATCCGGTGATGGTAGCCACCAGCGGAGCCAGACTCATAGGAGAAGATGCGGTGGAGATGCTGAAAGAGCGGCTGCTGCCTCTGGCAGCTTTGGCGACGCCCAATATACCGGAGGCAGAGGTGCTTTCCGGCTGTGAAATCCGGTCTGAAGAGGACATGGAAACAGCGGCCAGGATCATTTCACAGACATATGGCTGCAGTGTACTCTTAAAGGGAGGGCACCGGATCAATGATGCCAATGATTATTTATACAGAATGGGCCATGGAATCTGGCTTTACGGAAAAAGGATCAACAATCCCAATACCCATGGTACCGGCTGTACCCTGTCCAGCGCCATTGCTTCCAACCTGGCAAAGGGAATGGAACTGGAGGCTGCAGTCGCTCAGGCGAAGCGGTATCTTTCTGCTGCCCTGGAAGCACAGCTTGATCTGGGAAGGGGAAGCGGCCCCATGGATCACGGCTTTGCTGTCAGGGGAGAATATTAAGCACAGTGCTTTAGGCAAATTGTGACTAAACTGTGATATTTTTATAAAGTCCTTTACTTGTGGATATCCGGAATGGTACAATGATCTGGCTGCCTCTTATCAGAAAAAAGGGGCAGATGAACGGACGGGAAAGGAAGGAATACAGGATGAAAAAATGGATGACAGTCTGTCTGGCCGCAGTGACAGCAGCAGTATTTATGGCCGGATGCGGCAGTACATCAGATGCAAAGGAAACAGCAAAGGAGACAGCAGCGGCTTCTTCAGAGGTAGAAACCACAAAGGCAGAAACAGCAGCAGAGTCTGAGAAAGAGACAGCAGCGGAAGACGGAACAGCCCAGGCAGATGAAAAGAGTACAGCAGGTCATAAGGAGAGTCTGGATCTGCAGGCTGCAGCCGGAAAGCACCATATAGAGATCAATGTAAAGGATTACGGCACCATTTTCGTAGAGCTGAACGGAGACAGCGCCCCGATCACAGTGGCAAATTTCATGGATCTGGCAGAACAGGGATTTTATGACGGACTTACCTTCCATCGGATCATCAGCGGATTTATGATTCAGGGAGGAGATCCCATGGGAAATGGTATGGGAGGATCAGAACGGGAAATCAAAGGCGAATTTTCCTCCAATGGTGTAGAGAATGACTTATCTCACACAAGAGGCGCCATTTCCATGGCACGTTCCCAGATGAAGGACAGTGCAAGCTCCCAGTTTTTTATTGTACATGAGGACAGTACGTTCCTGGACGGTGAATACGCCTGCTTTGGCTATGTAACCGATGGTATGGAGGTTGTGGACGCAATCTGTAAGGATACTCAGGTAGAGGATAATAATGGTACAGTTGCAAAGGATAATCAGCCGGTGATCGACAGCATTAAGGTCATTGACTGATCAAGTTCAAAGGAGATCTTTCGGGAAGGGGGGTCTCTTTTACATTTTTTAATAAAAATTGTAGGCAATTGTAAGATGCACAGAAGGAAAAGTATGCTAGAATAAAATATGAGATTTTATATCAGAAAGGATGTTTTTATGTGTAAAAATAAAACTGCTCTTTTTCTGGCAGCCGTTTCTTTGTCTGCTTTTTTTGCCGTTTCTTCCCCGGGAGCTCAGGAAGACGCTTCGCGGTTTGTGGACGGTACCAGGATCAACAGCGTAGGTGTGGGAGGACTCACACCGGAGGAGGCCAGAGAACGGATCCAGGGATTTTATGCCGGCGAATACGAGCTTTCTGTCATAAAAAAGGACGGGAGCAGGGAGGTGATCCGGGGAGAAGCAATTGATTATCAGGTTGCGTTGACAGATGATCTGGATGCTATCCTGAAGGCTCAGAACGAAGGGGGGAGGCAATCCGGCCCCTCGGTAGACAATTCACATCAGGCAGCGCTTGTTCCCTCCTACAGCCAGGAAAAGCTGGATCAGGCCATTGAAGCACTTTCCGTATTAAACAGCAGCGCTGTTACAGTTACAAAGGATGCTTCGATTTCACCCTATGAGGAAGGAAAGCCATTTTCCATTGTTCCCGCAGTACAGGGAAATGATGTGGATCGGGAAAAAACGATTTTGGCAGTAAATGAGGCTGTAAAGGCAGGAAGAAATGAATTGGATCTGGAGGCAGAAGGCTGCTACCGAACCGTCAGCCTGTGGGAAAGTGATGAACATTTGAAGAATCTCTGTGATGCCATGAACAGCCGGAGAGAAAAAAAGCTCCGTTATGTATTCGGAGAGGCAGAGGAGTTTTTGACAGGAGAAACCATGGCCAGCTGGATCACGGGGGGATCAGAGGGAAAGATTACTGTTGATCAGGAAAAGGCAGCGGCTTTCGTAAAGGATCTGGCTTCCCTATATGACACAGCTGGAACAGCCAGAACCGTAACAAAGGCAGCAGGAGGTCAGGCAGAGATCACAGGCCCCTATGGCTGGAAGATCGATCAGGCAGCAGAGACGGCAGCCCTTATGGAACTGGTTTCTTCGGGAAGCTGCTGGAGCGAAGGACAGGCTCAGGCCGACAGAGAGCCTGTTTACAGCCAGAAGGCTGCGTCCAGAGAGGGAACGGATTGGGGAACTACCTATGTTGAGGTCGATCTGGGAGGCCAGCACGTTTATATGTTCAAAGAGGGCCAGATCGTATGGGATGCTCCCTGTGTCACAGGAAATGTGTCAAAGGATTATACCACTCCTTCAGGAATCTACAGCCTGACCTATAAGGAAAAGGATCGGATACTCAGAGGAAAGAAAAAGCCTGACGGAACCTATGAGTATGAGAGCCATGTAGATTACTGGATGCCTTTTAACGGCGGGATCGGCCTTCATGACGCATCTTGGAGAAGCAAGTTTGGCGGAACGCTTTATCAGACCGGAGGCAGCCACGGCTGCATCAATCTTCCTCCCCAAAAGGCTCCGGCGCTGTATGATCTGGTGTATAAGGGGATCCCGGTACTCTGTACTCCATAAAATGACCCGCCCGGAGATCAGAAGCATTCTCCGGGCGGGTGATAAAAATTGTATGGAAGGCAGGATCAGAACCCTTCATCCCGATTCAAGGGCTTTAAGGGCTGTAAACGGAATTCAACAGTCATGTCCTTTCGGTTGTAAACTTTCCGGAAATTGGTGATGATCCGTTTCAGCACCATCTCAGCCATTTCTGAAGTAATCGTAGGAAGAAGGATCAGATATTGGCTGATGCTGTAACGGGTAAATACATCACTGCATCTTAGGGAACCTCGGATGGATGCTTCCAGATGCTCCATTGCTTTGTTTAAGATCAGGGTTTTAAGTGATTTTCCATTCAGACCGGTTACGGTAAGCATACACAGATAGATGGAATCGCCGGTGCGGTCAATGGCCCGCCGCTCCAGCTGAAACAGATCACGGAAGACAGGGTATTCGCAGTAAAAGGCGCCGCCGGAGCTTTCTTCGCTGAGAGCGTGCTGGATATGATCCAGATTCAGGTTGACACCCTGTTCGTCATCACGGATGATCTTATACAGATCCTTAAAATGATCAGAGGGGGAGATGGAAAACTCACTGTAAAAGAGATCCAGAGTGTTGTTGTATTCTTCCAGCGCCTGATGGGTGTGGCCGTCCCGATACAGAGAATAAACCAGCTGATAGCGGAATTCTTCGTCAAAGGGTTCAATGGCAATAGCGGTCTGACACAGGGCGGTGATCTGGGAAAAGGCTTTCTTTGCAGTCAGAAGATGAATGGTATAGTGGATCAGCTTTTGATACAGCGTATGGTAATAGGTGCTGATCGGGATGACCCAGGATTCGTACTCCGCTTTTGGAAGAAAATCTCCCCTGTAAAGTTCAACGCCGGCAAAACAGAGGGAAAGGGCTTCCTCCTCCGGGAGAGATTCATTTAACACACGGGTACAGATCGTTTCAAATTCATCAATATCTAAAACAGTAGTATATTCTTTGGTCCAGGCATAGGTTCCGCGCCGTTGGACTAAAAGCTTCTGAGGCGGAATATCCAGAGGCTCTAAAAGCTTTCTTGAGCGGAACATCAGGGTTTTAAGCGCTCCTGCAGGATTAACACCCGGATCATCCGGCCATATTACCTGGATCAGTTCTGCCGGACTGATATCCTTTTTCTGGAAGATTGCCAGATATTCTAAAAGAACCCATGGCTTTTTTGACTGATTGCTGCTGTCGTTGATTACCTTCCCCCCGGCTTCGATTGAAAAGCCTCCCAAGGTATGTATATAAATTGTAGGATTTAAGTCAAATGCTGATGGCATCTTTTGTAACTCCTTCATACTAATATATGTTAAGTATAACCATATAAGGGGAAAATGTCTACATCTTCTGCCGGAAAGAAAAAGAAAAATGAGAAAATAGCCCGATTTGTAACCGGATTGTAACCGGAAACTGATATACTAGAAAAAAGTGACAGAAAAAGGGGATGAAAAATGCCAATGACCAAAAAAGGTTTATTGCCGAATGCATACCGGTTTATCCATATTGCAGCAGACGGATTTGAAGACCGTATACTGAAGGGGAGACTCTATCATGACAGCCGGGAAGGCGGTATGCCTTTCATCGGCCTTTCGGAGATGATACTGATCCTGGAGGAATTATTCGATGAGATCCACTATCCAATAAAGAGCGTTGACTATAGAAATTTTTCAGGAAAAAGCCGGGAGCTGAAGGCCGAGACCGGAGAAATGGAGGCTTCACAGCTTTTGCCGGAGCGAAAGGGAAAAAAAGCTGATTTTACGCTGCATGTAAAATACAGATACAATGCTACCTGGCAGGGGAGCATTACCAATCTGGGAACAGGGGAACGGAAGTCGTTTTTAAGCCTGATGGAGCTTATGGATATTCTGGCAGTTTCCTTAGGCAGCCAGATCCGTCCCGGAGGAACCGGTCTTGGAAAGCGGATGTGTGAGGTAACGGTACGAAATTATGAGGGCTGTCAGATGGGAGGCGATGTATCACACCCGGCAGTAGCAGACCGCAGAACCTTTATCAACGAATTTGATCTGAAGGAGGAGATCGCGGCCATGCTGGATCCGCTTCCGGAGGGAAGCCGGCCGGATGGCATCATTATCCCCCGAAGCTTTCATGTGGCAGTTGGAAATTACGGCCCTGCAACGTTTGTGGTTCGTATTCTGTTCCGGCGCAATGCTACCTGGCAGGGAACTGTCAGCTGGAGGGAAAAGCGTTCACAGGTAAATTTCAGAAGCTTTATGGAGCTTCTTTTGCTGATGCAGGAGGCCGTGGGGCGTACTGGTGAATGGAAACAGCAGGAAAGGAACATTTCAGTATGAACGAGAATGAAAGGAAAAGCGGCGGAAAGCGGCGGGTGCTGATGTTTATTCTGCTGGCTGTATTTCTTATAAGCGGCGCTTTGACCGTACATCAGTATTTAGAGGATAAGCGGATCCAGGAAGAATATGAACGACTGGCAGAGGAAGTGGCCAGACAGACAACAGAAGCTCCTACAGAGCCTGAAACGGAGGAAACAGAGCCGTTAGAGGAAGCGTATGTCTCTCCTATTGATTTTGAGGCGCTGACTGCGGAAAATCCGGACACCATAGGATGGATCAGGATCCCTGATACAAATGTGGATTATCCCATCGTGCAGGGAACGGATAATGATTTTTATCTGGATCACGATTTTTATGGGAAGGAAAGTGCGGCAGGCTCCATTTATCTGGATTTTGAAAGCGAAGCGGATCTGCAGGGACGCAATCAGATCCTCTACGGCCACAATATGAAGAATGGAAGCATGTTTAAGGATATCAACCGCTACAAGGATCCGGAGTATTTTAAGGAGCATCAGTATTTCAGCATCTACACGCCGGAGCGTGAGATCCGCTTAAAAGCTGTGTCCTGCTACTATGGAGAAGCCAAGCCCATTGTACGCATGACGGGCTTTAAAACCCAGGAGACATTTGATGAATTTGTAAGGACAATGGTGGAACCCTGTTCCTATAAGGAAGAGGTAGAATATCCGGCCAGAAGTATTTTCACTCTGGTAACCTGCAGCTATGAGATCAATGATGCCAGAACCTTTCTTTTTGCCGTAGAGGTGGATGAGGAGGGCGATCAGATCCCCATGGATGAGGAATATAAAGAAAAGATGGAGGCTGTTCTGGAAAAAAAGCTTAAGGCAGCGGAAAATATTTCCGATGAAAATGGAAAATAAGGTATTGGAAAACCGGAAATGTTATGATATACTACGCATCAGAAACATGCAGAAGTATGTGTGCAGTATTAAAAATGGTTCGTGACAAAGAAGTCATACCTGAAGGGATGGGTGTGACTTTTTTGTCTGTTTTCCATTTTTTGGTATATGCATCAGATTTGATCATGCTTTAGAAGAAAGAAAACAATGAGGAGAGAAAATATGAAGAAGAATGTAAAGAGAATGATGGCACTTGCAGCAGCAGGCATTCTTGCAGCAGGGGCGCTGACCGGCTGCGGCGGCGGAGCAGATACGGCAAAGACAGAAGGAGCAGCAGCTTCTGGTGAAAAGAAAATCCTTAAAGTGGCTATGGAGTGTGCCTATGCTCCTTACAACTGGACACAGCCCGATGATTCCAACGGCGCAGTTCCGATTTCCGGAAGCAATGAGTATGCTTACGGTTACGATGTTATGATGGCAAAGAAAATCTGTGAGGAGCTGGGATATGACCTTGAGATTGTGCGTCTGGATTGGGATTCTCTGATTCCAGCCGTTACGACCGGACAGGCAGACTGTGTGATCGCAGGACAGTCCATTACTTCCGAGCGTCTTCAGGCCGTTGATTTTACCGTTCCCTATTATTATGCAAGTATTGTTACCCTGGTAAAAAAAGGAAGCAAATATGAAAATGCCAAGAGCGTAGCCGATCTGGCAGGCGCTACCTGTACCTCCCAGCAGAGCACCATCTGGTACAACACCTGCCTGCCCCAGATCCAGGATGCCAATATTCTGGCAGCCACTGCCAATGCTCCTGATATGCTGATGTCTCTTAACGCGGACAAGTGCGATCTGGTAGTGACGGATCAGCCTACCGGCAAGGGCGCTCTGATCGCATACCCTGACTTCAAGCTCATAGAGTTTGGTGGTGGAGAGAATGATTTCCAGGTAACAGATGAGGATATCAACATCGGAATTTCCCTAAAGAAGGGAAATACTGAACTGAAGGAAGCCATTGACAGCGTGCTTTCAAAGATGACAAAAGAGGATTTCTCCAAAATGATGGATGAGGCCATTTCCGTACAGCCTCTTGTAAACTGATGATCTCTGCCGGCAGATCCCGGCAGCTTTACAAATAAGGAGAATATTATGCCAACCGATTTTTTTGGCCGTGTGATGGCTGTGTTCAGCCGTTACGGCGTATCCATGCTTCAGGGCGCAGGCGTCAGCTTACAGATTGCCTTGGTGGGAACCATTGCAGGCTGTGTCATTGGCTTTGCAGTGGGCATTGTCCAGACCATACCCTCAGAAAAGGGAGATAATCCGATCAAACGGGGAATCCTGTGGATCGTGAAGCTTATTTTAAATATATATGTGGAGTTTTTCAGAGGTACTCCCATGATGGCTCAGGCCATGTTTATTTACTATGGACTGATGCCGCTGTTAAATATCAACAGCTCTATTTTAAATGCCGCTTATTTTATCCTTTCCATTAACACCGGAGCATATATGGCGGAGACTGTCCGCGGAGGTATCCTTTCGATTGATAAGGGACAGACCGAGGGAGCCATGTCCATCGGAATGACCCATGTGCAGACTATGCTGTATGTGATCCTGCCTCAGGCGCTGAGAAACCTGATGCCCCAGATTGGAAATAACCTGATCATCAATATCAAGGACAGCTGCGTTCTTTCCGTGATCGGTGTAGCAGAGCTGCTTTATAAGACAAAGGCCGCAGCAGGTGCGCTGTATATGAACTTTGAAACGTACACCATTACCATGGTTATGTACTTTATCATGACCTTTGCATGCTCCCGTCTGCTGCGCCTGTGGGAAAAGAAGATGGACGGCGCGGACAACTTTGATCTGGCAACAACGGATACGCTGGCATATACCAGCGGTATGTACCGTTATCCCGACGACAGAGATAAAAAGGAGGGGGTATAATGAGCGAGAAGATACTTGAAATCCGCCATTTAAGCAAGACCTTCGGCACGAATCTGGTCTTAAAGGATATTGATTTTACCGTCAATAAAGGCGATGTAACCTGTATTATCGGAGCCTCCGGTTCCGGAAAATCCACCCTCTTGCGGTGTCTGAACCTTCTTGAAACTCCAACCACGGGAGAGATTCTGTACCATGGAAATAACATTGCAGACCCAAAGGTAAATGCAGCCAAATACAGATCAAGAGTGGGAATGGTATTTCAGAGCTTTAACCTGTTTAACAACATGACAGTTCTGGAAAACTGCGTGGTAGGACAGGTAAAGGTACTGAAAAAGGATAAGGAAACCGCCAGAAAGAATGCTCTTTCCTATCTGGAAAAGGTTGGAATGGCTCCCTATATCAATGCAAAGCCAAAGCAGCTGTCCGGCGGACAGAAGCAGAGAGTCGCCATTGCCAGAGCGCTGGCTATGGAGCCGGAACTTCTGCTGTTTGATGAGCCCACCTCAGCTCTGGATCCGCAGATGGTAGGAGAGGTTTTGGAGGTTATGAGAAAGCTGGCCTCTGAGGGACTGACTATGATCATCGTGACCCATGAGATGGCCTTTGCAAGAGATGTTTCCAGCCAGGTCGTATTTATGGCGGGAGGCGTAATCGTGGAGGAAGGCGAACCGGCACAGATTTTCGGAGCTCCGAAGGAGCATCAGACGAAAGAGTTTCTGGGGCGGTTTATGCATGAGAGAGCCGCTTTATAACTGAATAGTAAAGAGAAAGCCCGGATGAAGGGCAGCCTTAGGCTGTCTGTTCGTCCGGGCTTTTTGGCTGTCATCCCTATGGAAATTACCTGGCCTTTGTGATGTAGGGATAAATCTCTTCATAAGCCTCTCTCTGGGCCTCATCCTCAGGAAGAGCCGGGATCAGACCCGTACAGTCCATGGAAGAACAGGCCTGAATATCAATGTCATAATTGTTTTTATGGACCTGAGTTTCCGAATGTCTGCCGGCTGGATGTCTTGTTTGCTCCATTTCTTGTCACCTCCTGACACGCATCACCATGTTCTTTTGATAGTGTGGATTTAAGAGCGGTTTTTATGCGGAAAGGCAGAAAGATAAGGTGGAAAAATGGGGAAGAAACGGGGAAAAATGTTTATGGAAGCGTAAGCAAAATGTAAAAAAGACAGGGGGATTTTATGATATAGTAAGAGTAGGAATACATGGGGAGGTACGGCATATGATGGAATATTTTTTTATGGGCGGATTTGAGATCATGTTTTTGATGGTATTTGTGCTTATTTTCGGGATGATCCTTGTGATGATCGTGCGTGGAATCGGAGAGTGGGGAAGAATAACCGGTCTCCCAGGCTGGACGTATCTGCAACGGTTGTTTCCAAACGTACACATACCATGAGAAATCAAAACCATACAAGCTCTTCCAGCTACTATGTTACCTTTCAGGTGGAAAGCGGAGACCGGATGGAACTCAGGCTGGGCGGAAGAGAGTATGGGCTTTTGGCAGAGGGAGATAAGGGAAAGCTTCATTTTCAGGGAACGAGATATCTGGGGTTTGACCGGAGCTGGTAGAGCGGGGAAATGGATATGGATGAGGAAAATGACCCATCTTAAGGGAAATTTTATACTTCTGCTCCTTGATTTATGGATGGACTGCCACTATAATAGAAAAGAATGGGTTTTGGCACGTTTTATGCGTGTGAAGGCAGCCTGTTCAGAGGGAGAAATAGCACAGTATGGATAATAACAAGAAGCAAAACCAGAATATGAACAGTAACTGGCAGACCATTGCCATGCTGGTGGTGGCTGCTCTGCTGACGATCATGATCGTGAGCTGGATGAATTCCGCAGTGGAATCCAGACAGCGCAAGGAACTGTCATACAATGAATTTGTACAGATGGTGGAAGACGGCAAAGTGGAATCCATCCGGGTAAAGGATGCTGTTATTGAAGTAATGCCAAAGGCAGAGGCAACGGAATATTCCCAGCAGATGAAATACTATGTAGTCCGTATAGAAGGGGATTACCAGTTTTTAAATCGTGTGCTGGAGAACAATGTTATAACCAATCGGGAAAATGGCAGTACCAACGCACTTCTTATCGCTCTGCTTAACTATGCAGTACCGTTCCTGATCCTTTTGTTCCTTATGAACTTCACCATGAAGCGCATGGGCGGAGGCGGCATTATGGGCGTTGGAAAGAGCAATGCCAAGATGTATGTCCAGAAGGAAACCGGCATTACCTTTAAGGATGTGGCCGGAGAGGACGAGGCGAAGGAGTCCCTGACAGAAATTGTAGATTTCCTTCACAATCCCGGAAAGTACACAAAGATCGGTGCAAAGCTTCCAAAGGGAGCACTGCTGGTGGGGCCTCCAGGAACGGGTAAAACCCTTCTGGCAAAGGCGGTGGCAGGAGAAGCACATGTGCCCTTTTACTCCCTGTCCGGTTCCGATTTTGTGGAAATGTTTGTGGGCGTGGGTGCGTCCCGTGTCCGTGACCTGTTTAAAAATGCGACAGAAAATGCGCCGTGTATCATCTTTATCGACGAGATTGACGCTATCGGCCGCAGCCGCGACAGCCGCATGGGCGGAAATGATGAGAGGGAGCAGACCTTAAACCAGCTTCTTTCTGAGATGGACGGCTTTGATTCTACAAAGGGACTTCTTGTTTTAGGAGCTACCAACCGGCCTGAGATCCTGGATCCCGCGCTCCTTCGTCCCGGACGTTTTGACCGCCGGGTAGTAGTAGATAAGCCGGATCTGAACGGAAGAATCAATATTTTAAAGGTACATTCCAAGGAAGTGCTTTTGGATGAAACCGTTGATTTTAAGGAGATTGCTCTGGCTACTTCTGGCGCTGTGGGCGCTGATCTTGCAAACATGATGAATGAAGCTGCTATCAATGCAGTTAAAAACGGCAGAAGTGCTGTTTCACAGAAGGATCTCTTTGAGGCTGTGGAAGTGGTTCTGGTCGGTAAGGAAAAGAAAGACCGGATCATGAGCAAGGAGGAGCGGCGGATCGTATCGTATCACGAGGTAGGACACGCTCTGGTAAGCGCCCTGCAGAAGCATTCGGAGCCTGTACAGAAGATCACCATTGTTCCAAGAACCATGGGTGCATTGGGATATGTAATGAATGTTCCGGAAGAAGAGAAGTTCTTAAATACCAAGAAGGAGCTGGAGGCCCGTCTGGTAGAGCTCATGGGCGGCCGCGCGGCAGAGGAGATTGTATTTGAGACTGTTACTACCGGAGCTTCCAACGATATCCAGCAGGCCACCAATCTGGCAAGAGCCATGGTAACCCAGTATGGTATGTCTGAGAAATTCGGCCTCATGGCCTTAGAAAGCCAGGAGAACCAGTATCTGACCGGCCGCGCCGTATTAAACTGCGGCGACGCCACAGCGGCTGAGATCGACAAGGAAGTGATGAAGGTCTTAAAGGACGCTTATGAAGCGGCAAAGAGCCTGCTCAATGAGAACCGTGACGCCATGGATCAGATCGCAGACTTCCTGATTGAAAAGGAAACTATCACCGGAAAAGAGTTTATGAAGATATTCCGCAAGGTAAAGGGAATCCCGGAGCCTGAGGAAACGCCGGAGGAGGAGAATGGACTGCCGGATACGGAGCATCTGAAGGCTGAGGATGATGCGGCTGGGGCAGTAAGGGAAAGTGAGCCTGAAGCCAGATCGGAACATTCGTCTGAATCAGAGGCAATGGATGTTACAGAGCCTGCAGAGGAAAAACAGGCAGAGGATACCCCATCTCAGGAATAAAACATAATATGCGACAGGATGAAGATTCTGTGCAAAAGGAAAAAAGCTGCTTTTAAGCCGTAATCCCCTTATGAGGGGAATGGCTTTGGAGCAGCTTTTCAATTTTCAGCGCCTTGACCAGTAATATCATGGGACTGAGCAGCTCATCCTCCATTCTGGGAAACTCCATCATTTACCCTTTCGGCTGCGAGCCATAGCTGCATATTAAAAACAATCGTTATCCTACCGAAAATCCTTCGGAAGCTGCCCATACCGCCGCTTGTAAGCCCGCAGAAAGGTAGAATAATTTTGAAATCCGCACTGATAACAGGCGGTGGTGGCATTTACGCCCAGAGCCAGAAGTTCTCTTGCTCGGGCCAGTCTCTTTTCTGTGATATAGCTCCCAATCGTAAAGCCGGTTTCCTCCTTAAAAACACGCATCATATGGTAGGGGCTTAAGCTGCACACAGAGGCCAGAGCAGGGATGGAGAGGTCTTCTTCCAAATGATTGTTGATATGGGCCATAAGTCCGGAAACCCGGTAGTCCAGAGAACTGGTGGTGACATAGGGGCCGGAGGAGGAGAGGCAAGACCGGTTGAGTAAAATAAGAAATTCCAGGCACAGAAGCCGGGAAAAAAGGGGAGATGCAAAGTCTCCTTTTTGGCTGTTTGTTTCATTTTCAAGTTGTTTTAAAAGGACAGCCATAGGGCGGAGCTCTTCTTTTGCAAACCGCAGAACCTGAGAGTGGCGGTAGCTGGCTGTGCTGAAGCATAGGGCCAGATCGCTGTCTGCGTGTTTATGAGCTTCTAAAAAGGCAGGTGAGAGATATAGGATCAGGCGTTCATAGGGACAGGAAGGATCCGGTTCAGGACGGTGGATCTGGCCCCGGTCCACCAACACCATATCCCAGGGCATGAGGCGATAGGAGCGGCCCTCGATGGAGTATGAAACGTTTCCGTTTATCAGGATCAGTATTTTCAGAAAATCGTGGTGGTGGTATTCATAAGGTCCTTTTCCCAGATCCTTAAGGTGGAAAAAGCGGAATTCTTCCTTTAAATATCCCTGGGGGCGGGAAGTCTGGGATGACGGCTGAGTTTGAGAAGTCACGGTTGGTATCCTCCTTTTTGACGGATGGAATTCTTTCTTTTAATATAGCATTATTTGCAATATAAAACAGCATAAAATTAATATTATTATAAAATAATGCCTGATAAAATAGAATTATAACATGAATACGGCAAAACCGCAGAAAAGTATCTGTGGGGAAAGAGAGCAAGCTATGAGACTGACTATTGAAAAATATCACGGACTTGGAAATGACTATCTGGTATATGATCCCAATAAAAATAAACTGGCCCTGACCCCTTCGCGGGTTCAGCTTTTATGTAACCGAAATTTCGGCGTGGGAGCGGACGGCATTTTGGAGGGGCCTGTGATGGAGAATGACAGGATTTCCATGGTGATCTGGAATTCGGATGGAAGCCGGACGGAGAACAGCGGAAACGGCGTGCGTATTTTTGCAAAATATTTAAAGGATGCAGGCTATGTGCAGAAAAAGGATTTTACCATCCATTCAGAAGGCGGAGAAATCGACATCCACTATCTGAATGAAGAAGGAACAAGGTTAAAGGCCTCTATGGGAAAGGCGTCTTTCTGGAGCGATGAGGTTCCGGTAACAGGGCCAAGGAGGGAGATTATCAATGAAACCATGGTCTTTGGACGGATTCCCTATCCTGTTACCTGCTTATCGGTAGGAAATCCCCATCTGGTAATCCTTATGGATGAGATTTCAAAGGAGCTGGTGTGCCGGATCGGAAAGTATTCGGAGAATGCCAGACAGTTCCCGGAAAAGATCAACACACAGATTATGAAGGTATTAGACCGAACCCATATTCAGACTGAGGTGTATGAGAGGGGCGCAGGCTATACGCTGGCTTCGGGAAGCGGCTGCTGTGCGGCTGCTGCGGCTGCCTACCGTCTGGGCCTTACGGATCCGAAAATGATCGTCCAGATGCCGGGAGGAACTCTGGAACTGGAAATCCGGGAGGATGGAAATGTTCTGATGACCGGAGATGTGGGATATGTGGGAAGCATAAAGCTGGGAAATCATTTTACAGAGCAGCTTCGGGCGCTTGACAAATAAAAAAACTGCGTTTATAGTTTTTTACAGATACAGGCAAAAGGGCGGGGTATCGCATCAGATCCCCGCCCTGATACATTTTACAGGGATTGGAAAGGGTTTTTGCCATCCCTGGGAGAGGGTGGTTAAACCATGAACAAATACAGCAGAGAGGATATCCTCAGGATCGTCCGGGAGGAGGATGTGGAGTTTATCTGCCTGCAGTTTACGGATCTGTTTGGAATAATGAAGTCTGTGACCATTACAGCCGGACAGGTGGAAAAAGCCCTGGACAACCGATGCATGTTTGACGGTTCTGCTACTCAGGGCTATGTGAGGCTTCAGGAATCGGATATGTATCTTTATCCGGACACGGATACCTTTGAGATATTTCCCTGGCGTTCCAGACAGGGGCGGGCAGCAAGGCTGATCTGTGATGTGTGCCATCCCGACGGAACGCCTTTCCAGGGAGATCCGCGCTTTGTGCTTAAAAAGGCCGTTAAGCGGGCGGCAGATATGGGATATGTGATGGAGGTAAAGCCAGAGTGTGAGTTTTTCCTTTTTCATTCAGACGAGGAGGGACGGCCCACGATCCAGACTCATGAGCGGGCAGGATATTTTGATACGTTCCCTATGGATCTGGGAGAGAATGTATGCAGGGATATTGTGACAAATCTGGAGGAAATGGATTTTCAGGTGGAGTCCAGTCATCATGAGATTGCTCCGGGGCAGCATGAGATCGATCTGGGGTCCATGGATGCCTTGAGGGCTGCAGATCAGCTTCTCACCTTCAAGATGACAGCCAAAACGATTGCAAAGAGCCATGGGCTTCACGCCACCTTTATGCCAAAGCCCAAAGAGGGAGTTAATGGTTCAGGGATGCATCTTGTTTTGTCGCTGAAAGACTCACAGGGAAAGAACCTGTTTGCAGACCCGGCAGATCCTTTGGGACTAAGTCTTACGGCCCGTCATTTTATGGCAGGAATTTTAAACCATATGAAAGAAATGACGCTTCTTACCAATCCGACGGTTAATTCCTATAAGCGGCTGGTTCCTGGATATGATGCCCCGGTTTATATTGCCTGGTCGCCTTCAAACAGCAAAAGCTGCCTGATCCGCATTCCGTCTCCGGGAGGAGAGGGGATTGAGCTGCGCTGTCCGGATGGGGCCATGAATCCATACCTGGCACTTGCAGCCTGCCTTCAGGCGGGACTGGAGGGGATTGAAAAGGAGCTGGAGCTGCCTTCCTGTGCAAAAGAACCGATATCGTTGGCTGATCAGGAGGAACTTAATAACTGCGGGATTGACCGGATCCCAAACACTCTTGGAGCTGCCATTGAGGCATATGCAGGCAGTCTTTTTGTGAAAAATGTTCTCGGAGAACCGATTTATATTAAATATCTGGAGGCCAAAGAGAAGGAATGGGGAGAGTTCGGCATTCAGGTGACGGACTGGGAGATCGCCCAATATCTGTATCAATATTAGTGTGCAGCCTGGCAGGAGGAGGTGGGAAGGATGGCAAGTATAATCGCGGCATTTTCAAAGCCACAGGATGCCGGAAATATCCGGGCCATACTCAGGAAGAATGGCTATGAACCAGTTTTTGCGTGCACCTCCGGGGCTCAGGTCCTGGCAGCGGCAGAGAGTTTAAACGGCGGGATCGTAGTCTGCGGCTTCCGCTTTGAAGATATGGTCTGCGAGGAGCTGCGCCGCCTGCTCCCATCCTCCTTTGATATGCTTCTCATTGCTTCCCCGGCAAAATGGAGCAAACGGGATACGGAGGGAATGATCTGCCTTTCCATGCCCTTAAAGGTACATGAGCTTTTAAGCACCATAGAAATGATGCTTGAGGCCAGAAAACGGCGAAAGCGCAGAAAGAGGACCCGTCCTCAGGAGAGAAGCGCCGAGGAAAAGGAACTGATTTTAAAGGCAAAAGCTCTCCTGATGGATCGAAATACGATGACCGAGCCGGAAGCCTACCGATATATACAAAAATGCAGTATGGATAATGGCACCAGCCTGACCGAAACTGCTCAGATGATCATCAGCTTAATACACATGTGAGGTAGAACCATGAATTTTGTAAAAATGCAGGGAATTGGAAATGACTATGTATATGTAGACTGTTTTAAGGAGAACGTAAAAAATCCAAGTGCAGCAGCCCGATTTGTCAGCGACCGGAGGTTTGGCATCGGTTCAGACGGCCTGATCCTGATCTGCCCTTCTGATGTGGCAGACTGCCGTATGGAAATGTACAATACAGACGGTTCACAGGGGAAAATGTGCGGAAACGGCATCCGCTGTGTGGGAAAGTATGCCTATGACCATGGGATTATTTCCCCGGATCGGAGAAGCCTGACCGTAGAGACTCCGGCTGGGATTAAGGAGTTAAAACTGGAGGTCGAAAACGGCAGGGCAGTGATGCTCACTGTTGACATGGGAGAGGCAGTTCTCACTTCTCAGCTTCCGGAAACGATTTTGGTAGATGGAAAACAATGGGAGTTTACGGGAATTGATGTAGGAAATCCCCATGCAGTGTATTTTATGGATGAAATAGACAGCCTGGATCTGGAGAAGATGGGACCGTCTTTTGAGTTCCATGAGCGTTTTGTGCCGGATCGTGTAAATTCAGAGTTTATCCGCGTGATCGACCGTACACATATCCAGATGCGGGTATGGGAGAGAGGCAGCGGAGAAACCTGGGCCTGCGGCACAGGAGCTACGGCCAGCGCCATGGCAGCTATTTTGCTGGGATTAACAGAGGATGAGGTGCTTGTAAGCCTTAAGGGCGGCGATTTAAGGATCCGTCTGGATCGGGAAAGCGGCCATCTGTTTATGACAGGGCCTGCAGTGGAGGTGTTTAACGGAGCCATAGAGCCTTTGTGGGAGGACGGGGAAGAAGGCAGCCTTTAAGAGTACGATGGAACTGGACGGCTTTATCGGACAGTTTCAGAAGTTTGGAAAGACCAGTACCCAGATTGTATTTTCCACTCATCTTGGGCCAAGTGGTGTGGATGTGGATCACGCATATCAGATATAGACGGTATCCTGGCCGTTTATCCGCCGGCGCCAAGGAAACATCCGTCTCATTTTTACATATGGTATAAGGAAATGAAATATGTAAAAGGAGCTGCTTATGGAACAGCAAAAAAGTGTGATCATAGACGCCGGACACGGCGGGGCAGAGCCGGGAGCCATGTTTGAGGGGCGCAAAGAGAAGGATGATACGCTCCGTCTGGCATTGGCTGTAGGCGAGATACTGGAAAATAATGGGATTCGTGTGATGTATACCCGTACCACGGACGTATATGACACGCCTCTGGAAAAAGCCATGATTGCGAATGGATCGGGAGCTGATTTTTTCGTATCCATTCACCGGAATGCCATGCCTGTTCCGGGAACCGGAAAGGGAGCATTGAACCTGGTATACGAAAATACCGGTCCGGGAGCATTGATGGCAGAAAATATCCAGAAAAATCTTGTGAAAGCCGGATTTGACGATCTGGGAGTTCAGGAACGTCCCGGAATCATTGTGCTCAGGCGGACTAAGATGCCGGCTGTGCTGGTGGAGGCGGGATTTTTAGATCACCCGGAGGACAACAGGATTTTTGATGAACAATTTGATCAGATCGCCCAAGGGATTGCAGACGGGATATTGACCACCTTTTCCCAGCTGAAGAAAGAGACGGAAGAGAAGCGGTACTATCAGGTTCAGGTGGGAGCATACAGGGAACGGCCGCGGGCAGAGTTTCTGGTAAGGGAGCTTGCAGCCAAGGGATTTCCGGCTTTTCTTGTATATGATGACGGGCTTTATAAGGTGCGGGTCGGCGCTTTTTTGCAGATGGACAATGGAGTCCGGATGGAGCAGAGAGTAAGACAGGCCGGATATCCTACCATGCTGGTGAGGGAAGAGGCGAAGTAGGAGAGGTAAGATTTAATAATATCCTTTATTTAGTGATAGACATAGTGAAATATTTAAAAGAGATGCTGTTTATAATTATCTATATATAAGAAAACAGCATCTCTATGTAATTTTTATTTTTCAAATAGCTGCTTTCGATATTCAGCAGATGTTATACCTTTATTTTTTACAAAAGTTCTTATGAAATGATTTGCGGTAGAATATCCTATGGATGAAGAAATATCCTTGATTGTAAGATTGGTTTCTGCAAGGAGCTGGGTTGCATATGTCATTCGAAGATTTGTTATATAATCAGTAAAACGTATATCGGTTTCTTTTTTAAACCAGGAACTAAAGTAATTGGGTGAAACGTGAAATTCAGTAGTCAAAGTATTGATGGAGATATCATCCATATAGCTTATGAAGACCGTGAGTAATTCGAATGGGTGAGTAATTTTTTAAAAGCATAAAGCTGTGTTTGATTTCAGCAAATGGAATAAAACTGGTATAATAGAAAATAGTCAAGTTTCCATTTTCCTGCAGATTCAGGCTTTGTTCCAATAGGTCTCGCAAATCGGATAAGACGGTGCCTGAATATTGAGGAGAGGAACTGCAAAAGGCAATATAGATTCCATCATGTCTGGGGATAATTACAGTTTTAATGGAACCATATAAATTTTCTGCCTGATACAAAATATCCAGATTAGGAGATGTATCCTGATCGTAACAGCAAAAGCAGACGAGACAGAATAAATCAGATAAGTCATCAACATGTTGTTCGTTTAAAAGTATAC
>NZ_JBBKBT010000019.1:0-39137 GCF_037890305.1 Enterocloster sp. HCN-30185 | reverse complement strand
TCTGGATGCAAACGGAAATGAGGTAGACGCAGTATTCACAGGCGGAACGGCATTATACGGCCAGAATATTCTGGAAGCATCTGATGTAACAGTGTTGCAGGAAGAGCTTTACAAGGATAACCTTTACGAGTTAGTAAGGGTAGACGGAGCAGATCGTCTGATCACGAATGACCCGAATGCCAACCGTGTAGAAATCATTTATCAGCAGAAGAATTATAACTATGAAGTCGTGAAACACTATGAAGGTTTAAATGAAACTGCAGTTGAGTCTACAAAGGGTACAGCACCATATGGTACAGGAATTCTGGAAATGTCAAATGTAGATGTTTTACAACATGAGACATACAAGGATCATACCTATGTACTGGTAAAGGTGGACGGAGCAGATAAACTGATTACTAACGATGAAGCTCAGAACCGTGTAGACATTTACTATGCTCTGGATGAGAAGGGTGGAACAGATCCAACAGATCCAACTAACCCAGACGGACATCCCGACAAGTACCAGATTATTTTCCGCTATGTAAGTGCTGATGAAACAATGGGAACAGTCAGTGTAACAAAGGAAGAAGTTCATACCTTTACGGATGAAGCTGGAAATTACATTGATAAATATCCAATCAGCCCCAACGGAGCAACCGCACAGGCCCTTGAAGGATTTGCCTTTGATTATTGGGTAGATACTGAGGGAAGAGATTACACTGCAGATATGCAGAATATGAAATCTCAGACTTACTTAGAGGATACCACCTTTACCGCTCACTTCGCAGAAGATAAGATTGGTGAGACAGATCCTGAAAATCCAGATCCAAACCATCCGGATAATATCCCGGATTACCGCCAGATCACATTCCGCTATGTATCTGAGAACCCAAGCTATGGAACTGTAAACGGAGCTGTAGTGGAAGTTCGTACGATCGTAACGGTGACAGAAGGCGAAAACGGATACCAGGTTCTTGAAACCAAATCTGTAAATCCATTTGCAGATGTAACCGTATCCGCAAACGGCAGATACAGCTTTGAACGCTGGTCTGACGGAACAACTAATTTTGCAAACACAGATGAAATCTCTGCAGCAAGCTTTGATGCTGATACCACCTTTACCGCTTACTTTGATTACAATGGAGGCGGAAGCAGCGGTGGCGGCGGAGGCGGTGGAAACGGCGGCGGCCCAAGCGGCAGCGGCGGTGATTCTACCGGAGGCCCTGGCGTAACAGTTACGATTGATAATCCAGAGGTTCCATTAGCTCCCGCACCGGGAACAGGCACAGGTGATGTAATCTCCATCAATGACGGTATGGTTCCAATGGCCCCTCTGCCAAAGACAGGCCAGACCACAATGAGATCCACATTGCTGATGGCATTCTCAGGAATCCTCCTTGCAATTACTGGCTTCAGTAAAAAGCGTAAAGAAGAGGAAAACTGATGCTGAGAGAACAGCTGTAAAGCATTAAACCACAAAGCCCCGGCTCTAAAAAGGCCGGGGCTTTTGTGGTCTGTAAAGAAAGTATTCGTTATTCCCCTCCGGGGCCATCGCGGCGCTCTCTGGTGGATTCGGGCAGCGGATCTACGGGAGTGATGACCTCGCTTCCATTGCGGTATGGCTCATAATCTACTTCCGGGGTATCTCCGTCTCCATATGGATTTTGGCTGTTTTTATACATTTGATCACCTCCGGAGATAGTATGGTACAGTAGAATGGGATTTATGAAGGGAAAATATGCCTGTTATTTTAAAACTAAGACAAATCATAACTGCTGTCATTGCTATAGTCATTCTTGTTAACATGTACGGTGTTCCATGAATAATTCAGGATAAATATGATTTTTCTGTTTTATTTAATGTTTACTTGTGATATCCTATTTGAGGAGGTGGTTTCAATGTTGATTGAATTTCGTTTTAAAAACTACCGCTCTTTTCGCGATGAAGCAACACTTTCTATGGAGGCAACTGGGCTGAATTCATTTAAAAACAGCTTGATTCCTTTGTCCTCGACGGTTAAACTGTTACCTGCTGTTGCAATTTATGGTAAAAATGGTGGTGGTAAAAGCAACGTAATCCGCGCATTTTGGTTAGCGGTGCAATTTATTCGTAATGCGCAAAGAACTCAGCATGAAGGTGCAAATATTCCGGTAAACTGTTTCGCTTTAAATGACTATTCTAATGAAGAACCTACAGAATTTCACTTTATATATACCATAAATGGAATTAAATTTTGGTATGGTTTTTCTGCTACAAGAGAAAGAATATTTACGGAGTATCTCTATCATGCGCCCAAAGGGCAAAAAGCGCTTATTTTTTCCAGAGAGGGACAAAAATTCACATTTACAGAAGAAAAGACAAAGCGTGGTATGATTAGTGAAATGGTTGCTGAAAATCAGCTGTTTTTTTCCGTTGCCTGTACTATGAATGACAGTCCTTGTATTTCAGCTATGCACTGGTACAGGAATCATGTATTTTTTTCAAGAGATTATTCAGATATTCCTAAACAGCTTCTGGCGTACTCAGAAGACAAAAATATGCTTAAGGCAATTTCCGACTATGCCAAAACAGCGGATCTCGGTATTCAGGATATGTATTTTGAATTTGACAGCAAAGAAATAAGAGATGATGTATCTTTGCCGGATAACATTCCAGATGGCATTAAATCAGCTCTGGTGCAATTTATGCATGCATTAACAGAAAGTTCAATGAATAGTAATGTTCAGCTAAAAGTTGGAGAAGTTTCTGCGAAAGCCCGTCACTTAGGAGAAAAACGTGATGGACAACAATCAAGTTATATGTTGGAACTTGAGGATGAGTCGGATGGTACACGAAAATTAATGGCATTGGCACCGGCAATTGAATCTGCACTGTGCACAGGCGGCATTTTATTGGTTGATGAATTGGAACGAGAATTGCATCCCAAGCTGGTAAATTTTATTGTTGCGAAATTTCAAAGTAAGAGTTCAAATCCTAATAGAGCACAGATTGTTTTTACCACGCATAATACGGAATTGATGAATCTGGAGTTACTGCGCAAGGATCAGCTATACTTTGTGGATAAGTATGATAAAGATGGTACGTCTGAACTATACAGCATTAGCGAATTTGCTGCGCGAACAACAGAAGATGTTCGAAAAGGGTATCTTGTCGGAAAGTATGGCGCTACACCTGATATTGAAATTGAGGAGGTGGAATAAATGCCTCGTCAATTGAAGCGTAAGAAGCCATATATTATTGTTTTTTGCGAAGGTGAAAGCGAACAGGCCTATATAGACTTTCTAAAAAAGGAATTTAAGGATGTTGCAGCTATTAAACGCCCTAGTTCTACGGGGCTTTTCGAAGAAGCTGATAACAAATTCAAGAAAGACAAATCTTATCGAGATTATGCGGATGTAACGGATGAAATTTGGTTTTTCTTTGATGTGGAAACAAAGGATGTTCAAAAATGGGATAGCCGTTTAAAAATAATTAAGCAATTGCGTTCTTTACGAAAAAAACCTGGCATCAAAGTAAGGCTGCTGATGACAACAGGATGTGTCGAGTACTGGTTTATGCTGCATTATAAGATGTTTACTCCACCCATTCAGACTGTTGCAGAAAAAGAACGTATAATAGCTGAGTTAATCGAAAAAGTTCCTGATTATCAAAAGGGAGATCTGCATTCTACTTTTAAAATTGCGCACAATTATCCGGAAGCAGTCAAGAATTCTAAAAAGACACTTTCGAATCTGCTTCAAGATGGACTTCCGGGTTTGGATGATACAGATGAGAGAAATTGCTGGCTCTGCAGAAGCTGCCTGACTTTTTCTAATGTTTATGAAGCGATTGATTTTTTAACAGGTTTACAATAATTATCGTTTTATCGAACCGCATACGTAAAATTTATGTCCGTTATCAGCCACACAACCGATAACGGACATCGTATTTTCTGACAAAAAGCGCTTACAGGCTGCATCATAACTTGCATTGCAACCTAATATCCTTTGTAAGCAGTACAGCCAATTATCAGATACACTCATTTAAAAACGGAAGGATGGAATCAAGCTTTGCTTTTAAAATGCCTTCCAGTTCGATCACCCGTTCAAGGGTAGTCTGAACGGAGGTATCAATGGCAATGAGCGCCTCATAGTCGCTGGAAGCGGCAATTACCCGGTTGATTTTTGCACATTCTGCATTTAAAATGCAGGCCAGAGCGTCTTCCTCATGAGCGATGGAGGATGCAATGCTTAAAAGGATGGGGCAGGGGCAGGCAGTAGGGCACTGGGTCTGGCAGGTTAGAGAAGTTGTTTCATTCATAGTGATTATCTCCCTTCTTCCCGATGATGGATCGGGATACTATAATATATGGACAAGGAGAAAATTTGTGACAGCCTGGCCCAAAACAGCTACAGCTCCAGGGTTTTAGTGGCGATTGTTTCACGAAAGGCCCGGTCGTGCTCTACAAAGATTATAGTAGGGCAAACGTCTAAAATCAGCTGTTCAATCTGCATTCTGGAATAAATATCAATAAAATTCAAAGGTTCATCCCACAGATACAGATGGGCCTGTTCGCAGAGACTTTTTGCGATCAGCACCTTCTTTTTCTGTCCTCCGGAAAATTGGGCCATATCCTTTGTAAACTGGATCCGTTCAAAGTCCAGCTTTCGGAGAATCGCTTTAAAGAGGCTTTCATCAATCCTGCATTGGCTGGCATAGTCGGACAGTGTTCCGCTTAAATGGGAGGTGTCCTGGGAAACATAGGAGATAATAAGGCCGGAGCCCATAGAAATGGTTCCGGTTTTCTTTATATCTTCTCCAAGGATCAGCTTTAAAAGACTGCTTTTGCCGCTTCCGTTTTTTCCGTTTAAGGCAAGGCGCTCTCCCTGTTCCAGAGTAAAGGAAACCGGCCCGCAGACGGTACGGTCCCCGTACCGGATGGAGAGGTCACGGCAGGAGATCAGGGTCTGGCTTCGGTAACGCAGGGGCAGAAGCTTGAGGGCTTCTGCTGTTTCAGTGTTTTTCAGAAGGCCGGATTTTTCCTCAATGGCCTTTTGCTGTCTGGACTGAATGGATTTGGCGCGCTGCATCATTTTCGCAGATTTGTGGCCTACAAATCCCCGGTCTGCGCAGCCGCTTCCGATTTTGGAGGCTTCGATTTGGTCGGACCATCCGGCAGTACGGGCAGATGCCTGCTTTAGACGGCCGATTTCCTTTTTGAGTTGTTCATTCTGGGCCAGCTCACAGGCTTGCCTGTATGTAAAATTGGTCATCCAGGAGGAAAAATTTCCGCTCTGTACCTCGATATCAGCCCGGTTTAACGAAAGAATGTGATCCACGCAGCTGTCCAAAAAGAAGCGGTCATGAGAAACAAGGATAAAGCCCGTTTTCCTTTTGAGGTAAGCTGCGACGGTTTCTCTGGCAGCTGCATCCAGGTGGTTGGTAGGCTCGTCGATCAGCAGAAAATGGCCCTGATTTAAGAAAAGTGCAGCAAGGAGTGCTTTTGTCTGCTCTCCTTTTGACAGAGTGGAAAATGGCCTCCAGAGCAGTTCGCAGTCTGTCTGCAGACAGGAGAGTTCCTTCATAAATTCCCAGTCCTGAGCATCGGGACAGATTTCATACATGATTTCCAGTGTTATTTTAGAGGGATCTGAAACCTCATAAGGGAAATAGTCAAAGGAGACAGAAGAATGGATGGTTCCCCGGTATTCATATTTTCCCATGAGCAGATTTAAAAATGTGGTTTTTCCCCTGCCGTTTCTGCCTACAAAACCCAGCTTCCAGTCGGTATCGATCTGAAAACTTACATCTTCAAAAATGGGGTCGGAGCTGGATGGGTAGGAAAAGGTAAGATGTTCCGCTTTTATCATTGACATAATGTGCACCTCCGGTAAAAAAATGAGAGCCGCAGGAAAGCAGATCCTGCGGCTCATCATAAATTTACCCCTGAAAGACAGCGGCATATATTTTAGTGAGTGGACAGATATACGACTTTCTTGCAGCAGACGCACGGATACCGTAAATAAAATGTGGTACTCTGGCGTCATTTTATAGTTATCTGCAAGCGTCGATTCTCATCCTTTCACCTCTTTCTTATTTATTCTAAGTTTATGTATATCATATATCTGGGGGAGATGCAAGAGGTGTGTGTTTTATTTATTAGAATTACCATTGAAATTTTCTGTGCTTTTTGTATAATATAGGAAGATAATACGCAAGATAATGGAGGGTTTTATGACAGAGTATAGGCCGCCTTTTACAATAACAAATGAAATATTGTCAAATGTATCATCCATCTCTGAAAAAATTGGATGTATAACAGCGATCAGCAGCCTTGAAGCAAAGCCACATTTGAGGAAAAATAATAGAATTAAATCGATACATTCTTCTTTAAAGATTGAGGCTAATTCATTGACGTTAGGACAGGTTAGGGATGTAATTAACGGTAAGACTGTGTTGGGTGAAAAAAAAGAAATTCAAGAGGTTAAAAATGCCTATACTGCTTATGAACAGCTTTCAGAAATTGATCCATATAATATCGTTCATCTGAAAAAATTCCATGGAATCATGACAAAGTACCTCGTGGAGGAGTCCGGTGAATTTCGTTTAGGTGAAGAGGGGGGTTTCGATGGTGATCAGTGCATCTTTATGGCACCACCAGCCCGATTTGTTCCCCAGCTTATGAGAGAACTGTTTGATTGGATGAAAATGGCACAAGGGGATATTCATCCATTGATCTTGGGAAGTGTATTTCATTATGAGTTTGTTTTCATTCACCCATTCTCAGATGGTAATGGAAGAATGGCAAGATTGTGGCATACTGCTATACTATCTAAATGGAAACCGATATTTGAATACATTCCAATTGAAAGTCAGATTGAAAAATTTCAGAATGAGTATTATGAAGCAATTGCCAAGTGTCATGTTGTCGGAGAATCCACTATTTTTATAGAGTTTATGCTGCAGCAGATTGATAAGATTTTGGATGATATTTTTGTTCAGCTCAGAGGAGAGAATGAACATCTGCCTGAAGCTGTTAAAAAGCTGCTTGAAGTGATGGAATATGATATTCCTTATACAAGCAGGGAATTGATGGAAAAATTGGAATTGAAATCTCGAGAAGGATTCCGCAGAAATTATTTGCATCCTGCTGTTAAATTAAACCTCGTAAGACTGACAGTTCCTGACAAGCCTAACAGCAGAAATCAGAGATATGTAAAAATATAAAATCAGAGTGTTAAATATAAACAGGAGGACAAACACATGGAACGCTCAAAGCTGACAACTCTCTGCTACATGGAGCGGGAGGGAGAATGGCTGATGCTTCACAGAGTGAGCAAGAAGAATGATGTAAATAAAGACAAATGGATCGGCATTGGAGGCCATTTTGAAGAAAATGAAAGCCCTGAGGAATGCCTGTTGAGGGAGGTAAAGGAGGAAACGGGCCTGACACTTACTTCCTGGCGATTCCGGGGGCTTGTTACATTCCGTTCTACCGGAGGTCCGGTGGAGGATATGGAGTATATGTGTCTGTACACGGCAGACGGTTTTGAGGGTGAGATGGCTGACTGCAATGAGGGTACTCTGGAATGGGTAAAGAAGGAGGCAGTGTGCGGACTGAATATCTGGGAGGGAGATAAGATATTTTTCCGCCTTTTAAATGAAAATGCCCCCTTCTTTTCACTGAAGCTGACCTACGAAGGCGACCGGCTTATTGAGGCTGTGCTGGATGGGAAAGCGCTTATCGCTTAATGCACAAGCTCCTCAGCCCGTTTGATCGCCCTGTCAATATTTTCACAGAAGTTTTCCTGGCCTACCTTCTGAGCAAAGCCTGCTTTTTCCATTACCTTCATGGGCTGCTGGTTTACATGGGAGAGAATAAGGGTGATTCCCCGTTTCTCACAGTTTTTGTACAGATCGGTCATGGCGTTTAATGCAGTGCTGTCCAGAGCCGGAACGCTTCTCATACGCAGGATCAGGCATTTTGCATGATCTTTTACGGCAATACGTCCAATCACATCGGCGGCTCCGAAGAACAGGGGGCCGCTGATTTCATATACATTGATGTGAGGGGACAGCTTTCTAAGTTTTTCGCGTTCTGCCTCCTCTTCATCCTCTGCATATTTCCAGCTGTGGACCTCCGTTACATCGCTCATGCGCTTCATAAACAGAAGCACAGCCACTAAGAGGCCGATTTCGATAGCGATTACCAGGTCAAAGACAATGGTTAAGAGGAAGGTAAGGATCAGAACGGCGATATCGCTTTTGGGAGCGGTTTTTACCAGCTCTGTGAAGGTTCTCCACTGGCACATATTGTAGGCGACCATAAAGAGGATAGCGGCAATGGCGGGCATGGGGATCATGGCTGCATATGGCATGAGTATAATCAGGATAAGAACAAGAACCACAGCGTGGATCATGCCTGCAACGGGAGTACGGCCTCCGTTTTTTACATTGGCCGCGGTACGGGCGATGGCGCCTGTAGCCGGGATGCCGCCAAAAAGGGCGGAAGCGATATTTCCGGCGCCCTGGGCCGCCAGTTCCATATTAGAACGGTGTTTTCCATTGATCATGCCGTCTGCTACCACACAGGAGAGCAGAGACTCAATGGCCGCCAGGATAGCGATGGTAAAAGCGTCAGGAAGGGCAGTCTGGATCATTTCAAAGCTTAACTGAGGCATATGGAAGGAAGGAAGCTTATTGCTTATGGTGTAGAGATCTCCGATGGTATTGACCTGAAGGGGGAGAAGCTGCACCATGAGAATGCCTCCGATGACGGCAAGAAGAGAGCCGGGGATTTTTTCCGTAAACCGGGGTGCGATGATAAGAATAGCCAGGCATACGAGGCCCACGATCAGCGAGTCTGTATTGAATGTATGGATGCCTGCTAAGAAGGCTTTCAGCTTTTCCATGGTTTCAATGGTGGGCATTCCTTCCGGATAGGTTACGCCGAAAAAGTCCTTGAGCTGTCCGATGACGATGGTTACGGCAATACCGGAGGTAAAGCCGGTTGTGATGGTAAATGGGATGTACTTAATCAGCCCACCGAACCGGCAGAGTCCCATGATGATTAAAATGATGCCCGCAAGGATGGTAGCGGCTGCCAGTCCGTCCATGCCGTTTCGGGCTACAATGCCCGCTACGATGGTGGCGAAGGCTGCTGTGGGGCCGGCGATCTGAACCTGGCTTCCGCCCAGGAATGAGATGATAAAGCCGGCTACAATGGCAGTGTAGATACCCTGTTCCGGGCCTACGCCGGAGGCGAGCGCCAGGGCGATGGACAGCGGAAGGGCAATGATGGCAACTACGATGCCTGCGATGAGGTCTTTTAAAAATTGTTCTTTGCTGTAGGTTTTCCATGTTGTAAACAGCATGGGATACATTTTTTCCATAATCAGTTCCCCTTTTTCATATTGATAGGCAGGAAAATGCTCCCTGCCCTACCTTATTATACAGGCGCAGGATGGTATGTCCAGCAAAAAGGCAGAAAATATTGTATTTTTTGAGGAACTGTATATTTCACAGAATCCTGAGGATACTTTATAAGGCAGCTTACAGACACCCATTCATAAAGGAGGAACTACCATGAAAGTAAACGGAACGAACGAATGTATCCAGTGTACCATCAAGAATTGTGCGTATCATGCAGATACCACCGATTACTGTACTCTTGATACGATTAAGATCGGTACCCACGAGATGAATCCTACCAAGAAGGAATGTACGGACTGCGAATCTTTTGTAAATAAGATGCAGTAAAATGGCGTCATCTGTTACGAAAATATTACGTTTTTTTAAGTTTCCCTGACAGCCATTGATTTTTCGTCCAGTCCATGGTATAGTGAGGACAGTCAGAGATGACGCGGCCCGGCAGTGCCTGCGAAAGCAGAGTACCCCGGGCCTTCCCCCGTTTTATGGGGAATTTCATTACAAACTCCAACAAAACCATTTGAAAAATCTCATGTTTTGTTATATACTATAGAATACTATAGGCTTCTATAAATATACAAAAAGGATGGTTTAACTATGGCATTATTAGAAACATGGAGAAATCTGGCATATGGTGACGGCCTGGATGATAAAAAGAAAGAAGAACTGTGGGCAGGATATTTCCAGATTGAGAAGGGTATCTACGAGCAGATCCTTTCCGCACCTACAGAGGTGATCACAGGTACTGTAAAGGAGCTGGCTGAGAAGTACAACACAGAGCTTCTGATCATGACCGGCTTTTTAGACGGCATCAATGAGAGCTTAAAGGGTTATGAGAACCCGATCGATACCATGGAGGAGGATACAGAGGTAAAGATCGAGATCGATCCTGAGAAGCTGTACTACAACATGGTAGAGGCAAAGGCAAACTGGCTCTATGAGCTTCCACAGTGGGACAGCATTTTGTCTGAGGAGAAGCGCAAGGAGCTGTATAAGGCACAGAAGGCTTCAGGCACCATCCGCAAGGAAAAGAAGATCTTCCCAAATGATCCCTGTCCCTGCGGAAGCGGCAAGAAGTATAAGAAGTGCTGCGGTAAGAACGCGTAAATAAGCTGCACAGACTGCCTGCCCGGTATTTCCGGACAGGCAGTTGGCGTTACAGGGGAAAGATGGAGGCAGGCAGATGGAAGCATATACGAGCTTTGCACAGGTCTATGACCTGTTTCAGGACAATGTTCCCTATGAGGAATGGGCCGCTTATCTGAAGGAGCTGTTAAAGGAGTACGGCGCAGAGGATGGCCTGGTGCTGGATTTAGGATGCGGCACCGGAAGCATGACGCAGCTTCTGGCAGAGGCAGGATACGATATGATCGGCGCTGACAATTCGGAGGAGATGCTGGAGATCGCCATGGAAAAGCGGGCTGCGGCCGGCCTGGATATCCTTTATCTTTTGCAGGATATGCGGGAATTTGAGCTTTACGGCACCGTCCGGGCGGTGGTGAGTATCTGCGATTCCATGAATTACATTATGGAGCCGGAGGAGCTGACGCAGGTGTTCCGCCTGGCGAATAATTATCTGGATCCCGGTGGCGTATTTATCTTTGATCTGAATACAGAATACAAATATAAAGAGCTTATGGGGGAAAATACCTTTGCGGAGGACCGCACAGAGAGCAGCTTTATCTGGCAGAATTATTATGATGAGAAGGAGCGGATCAATGAGTACGATCTGACTCTTTTTATCCGGGAGGGGGAGCTGTACCGGAAGTTTGAGGAAACTCATTTTCAGAGATGTTATTCTTTGGATGAGGTGAAGGCGGCGGCTGAGGCAGCCGGAATGGAATTTGTCACAGCCTACGACGCATTTACAAAGGATCCGGTAAAAGAGGACAGCGAACGGATCTATGTGATCCTGAGAGAAAAGGGAAAGACAGAGAAAGGAAGATAAAAATGGCAGATTATGTAATCCGGGCCACGGCGGCTGAGGGACAGATCCGGGCCTTTGCGGCTACGACCAGAGATCTGACCGAGGTAGCCAGACAGGCTCACAATACAAGTCCTGTGGCTACGGCTGCTCTGGGACGGCTGATGACAGCGGCTGTTATGATGGGATATGACATGAAGGGAGACGCAGACCTTCTCACACTGAAGATCCAGGGAGACGGCCCCATCGGCGGTCTTGTGGTGACGGCAGACGCCCACGGCGGAGTAAAGGGCTATGCGTTCCATCCGGAGGTAATGCTTCCTCCCAATGACAAGGGAAAGCTGGATGTAGGCGGAGCGCTGGGACTGGGCGTGTTAAGCGTGATCAAAGATATCGGCTTAAAGGATCCCTATGTGGGACAGACTATCCTTGTGACAGGAGAGATTGCGGAGGATCTTACCTATTATTACGCAACCTCTGAGCAGACGCCCTCTTCTGTGGCATTAGGCGTTTTGATGAATAAGAACAATACGGTCCGTCAAGCCGGCGGTTTTATCATCCAGCTCATGCCGGGGGCGTCTGATGCAGTAATTGACGCCTTAGAGAATAAGATTAAGGAGATTCACTCTATTACCACGCTTTTGGATGTGGGAAATACGCCGGAGATGATCTTGGAGTACATTTTAGGAGAATTTGGCCTGGAGATCAATGATAAGCTTCCGGCCCGTTTCTACTGCAACTGTACCAAAGACCGGGTGGCAAAGGCACTGATCAGCGTGGGAAAGAAGGATATTCAGGAAATGATCGACGACGGCAAGCCCATTGAGGTGAACTGCCACTTCTGCAATAAGAACTATGTGTTTGATGTGGAAGAATTAAAGGAGCTCCTGGAGCTGGCCAGATCATAGTCCTGTGAATTAAAAACAACAAGAGCCGGTCTTTCGACTGGCTCTTGTCGGTAATCATTTGAAATTCAGATATAACTTACTTCAACTTTCTATCGAACCGATATATGTTTGAAAAAGGTACACTGTTTGTTCATTGATTATAATTTGGTTACGTTGGTAGCCTGAGGACCCTTAGCTCCGTTTACTACGTCGAACTCAACCTCTGCGCCCTCGTCTAAGGACTTGAAGCCTTCCATGTTCAGACCAGAGTAGTGAACGAATACATCGTTGCCCTGCTCGTCGGAGATGAAGCCGTAACCCTTCTGGTTGTTGAACCACTTAACTGTACCTTTCATTGTGATACCTCCAAAAAAATAAAAAAAATGTTAAGCTGCAAGTAATTTCACAGCTTCCATTAGAATATCACAGATCTTACCGGGTGTCAAACATTTTGTGCATAAACCGGGGTCTATACAGGGCTGTTTTTAAGTAACTTTTAAAGGAGAGCGTAATGAAACTGATCAATATATGGAATCATTTTAAAACCATTACAAAACATCGGATGCTGGTATGCAGGCACTGCTTTCAGATCGGGCTTTACCGCCAAGGGCTGACCCATGATCTGTCAAAATACAGCCCTGAGGAGTTTTTTACCGGTGTACGCTATTATCAGGGAACGCGCAGTCCCAATGCGGCGGAAAGAGAAGATCTGGGCTATTCAAAGGCCTGGCTTCACCACAAGGGCCGCAATAAGCATCATTATGAATACTGGATCGATATTTCTGTCCGTAAGGAAGAGGGATTAGTGGGAAATAAGATGCCGTTGCGGTATGTGGCAGAGATGATCTGTGACCGGATTGCGGCCTGTGAGGTGTATAAGGGAAAGGCTTATACCAGCGCAGCGCCTCTGGAATACTATGAATTTACGAAAAAATACATAACCATTCATCCGGAAACCAGGGCGCTGCTTGAAAGGCTTTTGATTATGCTGAAGGACCGGGGAGAAAAGGAAACCTTCCGGTATCTGAGGGAACTTTTAAAGCAGGGGGATTATTAAATCCCGTACTGCTTTTTAATCTGCCGGATGGTGATCCAGCCTACGATGACGGCCAGAACGCCGGTGGCAATATTGCTCACGGCCATGACGATTCCGGCGCTGATATCTCCAAGGTCCGTGAACTGCTGCAGACCCCACAGTACAGGTACACGGAAGATAAATACACGGCTGAAATTGATGATAAGGGAAATCCTTGTCTTGCCAAATCCGTAAAGCAGAGCCATAACAGCCGCATTGATACCAAGGGGAATGGAGCCTAAAGCTTCCATCTGGTAGATGGAACAGATCATCTGCTGGAACTGAGGATCACCGCCGGAAAAGAGACGGCTGATGGACCCTAAAAAGATCAGGGTCAGGCTCATAAGAACGGCCCCGATTGCCATATTGATGATGAGGATGCACCGGAAGGCCTCTAAGGCACGTTTGGGAAGTCCTGCTCCCAGGCTTTGGCTGATAATGGCAGAGCCGCCCTCCTGAAAGCCGTTCTGGGGATTGGTGGTAATGCCGCCCAGATTATTGGAAATACCCAGTGCTCCTACGGTAAGAGGGCTGTAGATGGTGCACATGGAATTTACCACTACTTTTCCAAAGGAAAATGCCATTTTTTCGATGATTACAGGTACGGATAAGAGCACCATGGGCCGAACCACACGCCGTTTTAAGGAAATGCTCCTTAAAGAGAAGGAAAATGCGTTTCCTTTACGGCTTAAGTGGTAGATGGCGGCAGAAAACATCAGAAGCTGGGAAATGATGGTGGCAACGGCGATCATATTGATCCCGCTGTGGAATACATATACAAAGAGAGCGGTAAGGGCCAGCTTTACCACAATAACGCCCATATTCAGATGAAGGATCCGCTGGGAGTTTCCTCTGGCCCGTTCGATTGCAATGTAGACACTGTTAAAAAAATTCAATACAATTCCAAAAAGATCCAGGATAAAATAGGTGGTGCCTTCTGTGATAAATTCCTCCGGCGTTCTTGCAAGGCGCAGAAATTGGGGCGCAAAGGGGACAAGGATCAGCAAAATGTCGGCTCCCAGGATTCCGCAGAGGGCAAAAAGAGTGCTGACTCTCCGTTTTACCAGTTTGAAATCTCCGGCTCCGTAGGCTTCGCTAACCTTGATGCTGGCGCCTACAGCCAGTCCGCCGCCCAGAGCGGAAAGCATGAGGTTAAGCTGGGATAGATAGGCTACGGCAGACACAGAGGAAGCGCCGATGTGGGACGCCATCATGGAATCAAAGATTTTAAAAATCTGATTTAAGCTCTGGTAAAGGGCCAGGGGCGTACATACATAGAAGACCACCTTCCACATATTTTCTTCCCGTACAAAGGCTCTGAAGGCCCGGTCCTTTTCTGTGAGATCCGCGGCTGGTTCATTGTTTGCTGTCATGATCATGTTCTCCGTTTCTTCCCCTTTTTTATGTCGGGTCCGGAAAACTCCGGACAGATTCTGTCGGAAACAGGGGATTCCTATGGATTATAACCCAGAGATACAGAGAAAACAATCGGATTTGTATACAAAAAATAAAGTCCGTATACAAATAATCTGTGTATAGGGAAAGAGAGGATGGGAAAAATGACTGTTAGAACCGTTGGAAACAGTGGTGTATAAAACAATCAGGAGGAAAAACGGATGACAGGATGGATCATTGCTCTTTTATCGGGAGCTCTTATGAGTGTGCAGGGTGTATTTAACACAGAAGTAACAAAGCAGACCGGTGTATGGGTGGCAGCAGGATGGGTACAGGCTACGGCTCTGCTGACCTGTGTGGTGATCTGGCTGTTTACCGGACGCCAGCCGGTATCCGGTCTCATGGGGGTGACGCCAAAGTATGTTCTGGCAGGCGGCGTGATCGGGGCCTTGATCACCTACACGGTGATCCGCAGCATGGCGGCTCTGGGGCCGGCCCGAACTTCTCTTCTTATCGTGGTGGCTCAGATCATCGTGGCTTATCTGATCGAGCTGTTTGGCCTGTTTGGAGTGGAAAAGGCTCCATTTGCATGGAATAAGCTTTTGGGGGCCGCGATCGCTGTAGGGGGGATTATCATTTTTCAGCGATAGGATAAGAAATAACGCTTGTATTTAAACCGGCTTTCCGATAGAATAGATACAGCAGGCCGGGACGGTATCTCTAAAAGGAGGAGATATCGTTGAAGGAATTAAAAAAGCACAAGCAGGGAAGGATTATTTTACTTTTATTGGGAATGTTTTTGGCAGGGATTTTATACAGCTGCTCCCAGCCATCGCCGGGGACAGAGGTAAGCCTCGAATACTCAGAAGACGGGGAACGCAGGGAGAAGGTTTTTTCGGAGCCAGAAGCCTCTTTTTCGGATGAGACTGCTGATTGTCCGGGGAAAGAAATTGCTTTTTCAGAGGCAAAAGTTGCTTCGGAGGCAGAAAATCCGGAAGAAGAGCAGATCTGGATCCATGTCTGCGGTCAGGTGGCGGCTCCGGGAGTGTATTCCCTGAATGCAGGAAGCCGTGTATTTCAGGCTTTGGAAGCAGCTGGAGGAGTCCTTGAGCAGGGAGATGGCAGTATTCTCAATCTGGCCATGGTCTTAGAGGACGGGATGCGGATCGAAGTTCCGGATCGGACAGAGGCAGAGCGCCTGAAGACTCAGGGGATTCTTTCAGATCAGGCCTTTGTGACGGATCCCGGTGACGGTTTTAGCGGAAGCCCTGGGAAAAGCGCTTCAACGGGCAGAAAAGTGAATCTGAATAAGGCCGGTGCAGAGGAGCTGATGACACTTACAGGCATTGGAAAATCCAGGGCGGAGGCGATTATCCAGTACCGTCAGGAAGTGGGGGCTTTTCGCTCGATCGAGGATATTATGAATGTATCCGGGATCAAGGAAAGTGCATTTGAAAAGATACGGGATGATATAACCGTTTAAAAGAAAACTGCGCCCGTCAGGGCATTTTTAAATAGACAGACAGGAAGGGAAATGAAACATGGCTCGGGTATTGGTAGTAGATGATGAAAAACTGATCGTAAAGGGAATCCGGTTCAGTCTGGAGCAGGACGGTTTTGAGGTGGACTGTGCCTATGACGGAGAGGAAGCCATAGAACTGGCAAAAAAGACAGAGTATGATATTGTGCTGTTAGATGTGATGCTCCCAAAGCATGACGGTTTTGAAGTATGTCAGGCGATTCGGGAATTTTCCGACATGCCCGTGATCATGCTGACGGCCAAGGGCGGCGATATGGATAAGATCCTGGGATTGGAGTACGGGGCGGACGACTACATCAGCAAGCCCTTTAACATTCTGGAGGTAAAGGCCAGGATCAAGGCCATTATCCGGCGAAGCCTGAAGGCAAAGCGCCAGAAGCGGGAGGAACCCTCTTCTATGATCGGTTCTGGAGATTTAAAGATGGACACAGAGGGGCGCAGAGTATTTATCGGTGAAAAGGAGATCAACCTTACTGCAAAGGAGTTTGATCTCTTAGAGCTTCTGGTACGCAATCCCAACAAGGTATACAGCCGTGAGGCGCTTTTGAATTATGTATGGGGAAACAGAGCCATGGACAGCGGGGATGTGCGTACGGTAGACGTTCATGTGCGCCGTCTGAGAGAAAAGATCGAGCCAAGTCCAAGTGACCCCAGATATGTACATACAAAATGGGGCGTGGGATATTATTTCGGAGTATCAAACAGGGGGTAAAGCCTCGATCCCTGCCTGCTGAGGGAAAATGGAAAACAGAACAGAAAAAGGTGCCCGGATTCCATGGGAAGTCCGGGATAATAGGGAAATGGGTGGAAAGCCCATGCGGTCCCGCCGCTGTAAAGGAAGAGTTACCGGATGCAGAAAGCTGTTAAAATAGAAACAGGCTTTTGCGAAACGCCACTGCATGAATCTATGTGGGAAGGAGCCGGTGATGAGGATGCCTGAGCCAGAAGACCTGCCTTTTTCGGCGTGATTATAAAGGCTGCGGAGCACAGCTTTTTATAATAGATACCCTGAAAAGGGAGGAAGGCGGAGCATCCGCTTTCTTATCATGTCTGTTTGGATCACGTAGAAACTATGTGGCAAACAGGCTTTTTTACTTTTAAGAAGGGAGCATACATCAATGAATGTAAGAAAAAAAGGAACTGCCATGCTGGCCTGGGGAATCCTCTTCAGTTTTGCAGCGGCGTCACCGGCATATGCCATGCACATTATGGAGGGATATCTTCCGATGGGGTACTGTATTGCCTGGGGGGTAGTCTGCATTCCCTTTGTGGTATTGGGAGTGAAGCGGATCAACCGTCTGATAAAAGAGCACAGAAAGCTGCTTTTGATCTTTGCAATGGCAGGCGCCTATGCCTTTGTGCTGTCTGCCCTGAAATTTCCAAGTGTGACCGGATCCTCCAGCCACCCAACGGGAACCGGTCTGGGAGCCATTCTCTTTGGCCCGACTCCCATGGCAGTGATCGGCTTTCTGGTGCTGATTTTTCAGGCGCTTTTGCTTGCACATGGAGGTTTGACAACGCTGGGAGCCAATACCTTCAGTATGGCGATTGCAGGTCCTGTTGTCAGCTGGGGCGTTTATAAGCTGGGCAGAAAAATAAAGCTGAATCAGAAGGTGGCTGTTTTTCTGGCAGCAGCCCTTGGAAATCTGTTTACATATTGTGTGACCAGTGTGCAGCTGGGACTGGCCCATCCTGCGGCAGACGGCGTATGGAGTGCTGTTGTACGGTTTTTGGGAATTTTTGCATTGACACAGATTCCGCTGGCAGTGATTGAAGGACTTCTGACGGTTGTGATATTGATCGGTCTGCAGACTTATGCAGGTCCGGAACTTCGAGAGCTTGGATTTGGGGAGGAGAATCGATAATGAAGAAACCAATGTGGATCGCAGGTCTTTTGGTGGCTTGCGTAATATTGACAATTGTCCCGTTTATAGCTGCTCCCAAGGATGCGGGATTTGGAGGAGCCGATGATGCAGCCGGCGAACTGGTAGGTGAGATCGATCCCGAATATGAGCCATGGGCAGAGCCTGTTCTGGAACGGATTTTAGGAGGAGAACTTCCGGGAGAAACGGAAAGCCTGCTGTTCTGTCTTCAGGCAGCTTTGGGATCTGGCGTGATCTGCTATGGATTTGGATATCTGGTGGCAAGAAAGAAATACAGTACAAACGATACAGAGGAAAGACAGGAGAACTAATTATGGCGCTGCATCACAGAAATCATTGTCATGGAAATCAGATTCTTTTGATGGATCAATATGCCGTGTGCTCCCAAATGGCGTCATGGAACCCGGACTGGAAGATCATGCTGGGACTTATTTCGCTGTTGGGGTGTATTGGATCCAAAACGGGCCTGATTTCAGTGGCAGTGGGGCTGTGCATGGCAGTGCTTACCCATAAATGGGGAGGAGTGGAGTGGCCGGTTTACGGGAGAATGCTGACCATTCCTCTTTTCTTCGTTATCCTCAGCGGAGCTGTAATTGCACTGGATTTTACAAAGGAAGCCGTGATGGAAGCTGTTTTTGTGACGGTGAAAGTATTGACGGGAACGGCCTGTTTGTATATGATAAGTCTTACAACGCCTGTATATGAAGTGGTTGGAACTTTGAGAAGATGGCATCTGCCGGAAGTGATGCTGGAACTGATGATCTTAATGTACCGCTTTTTGTTTGGCCTTTTAGAGCTTTATGAACAGATGAAGCAGAGTGCTCAGGCCAGGCTGGGGGATATCGGGATAAGACAGGGATACCGTTCATTTTTTGGAATATGTGCCAATCTTCTGGTTCTGGCCTTTCGGCGGGCATCGGACAGCTTTAATGCCATGGAGGCAAGAGGCTATGACGGAGAACTGCGTTTTCTGGAAGAGAAAAAGCTGGTGACAGGAAGGCAGAGGCTGGGTATTGTTCTGTATGGAGTGCTTCTGGCAGCAGGGCTTTTGGCAGAGAGGATGTGGAGCATATGAGGCAGACATCGATAAGCGGCACAGCCCGGATGCTGGATCCGATTTTGGAGCTTCGCGGGGGCAGTGTGTATTATCCCGGGGGAAAGCAGGCATTAAAACAGGTCAGTGCGGCCTTCTATCCGGGAGAAAAAACGGCTGTGATCGGGAATAACGGAGCAGGAAAATCTACGTTTTTCCAGACTCTTAACCGGCTTGTACCTCTGGATGAGGGAGAGCTTTACTGTCACGGAAGGCTCTGTACAGGCAGCAGGAAGGATATTTTGGAGCTGAGAAAGTGTGTGGGAATCGTATTTCAGGATCCGGACCGGCAGATCATCGCTTCGACCGTAGAGGGGGAAATTTCCTTTGGACTCTTTAATCTGGGCTATTCAGAGGATAAAATCCGCTATCTGACTGAACAGATCATCCAGCGGATGGGGCTTACTCACCTTGCCCATCGTCCGCCTCATTTTTTAAGCGGAGGGGAAAAGAAACAGGTCAGTATTTCCGGTGTTGTGGTAATGAAGCCAGAAATCCTGCTGTTTGATGAACCTACTGCCAGTCTTGACTGGAAAAATACGCAGCTTTTTAAGGAACAGCTTAAGAAACTGGAGCAGGAGCAGATCACACAGGTCATTTCCACCCATGACATGGATTTTGTGTGGGAATGGGCAGACCGTGTTCTGGTGTTTTCAGAGGGAGAACTTTTGGCAGATGATCGTCCGGAGCATATATTTGGGGATGAGGAGCTGCTTAAAAGGGCTTCTCTCAGGCAGCCTGTTTTATATCAGCTGCCGGGGCATCCAAAGACCATAGAGGAATGGAAACAGTTACAGGAAAAGGAAGGATAAGAGGGATGAAAGAGATACAGATCAGACAGGCAGTGATAGAGGATTTAGAGCAGGTGGCAGCAGTAGAGGCGCGCTGTTTTCCGGCAGCAGAGGCAGCGGATGAAAAAAGTCTGAAGGAGAGGCTTGAAGCATTTCCCGGCAGTTTTTTAGTGGCAGAGTGTGAGGGAAGGATCGCAGGGTTTATTAATGGGGCGGCAACAAATGAAAGAACCATTGCGGATGAAATGTTTGAGGATGTATCTCTTCATGATCCCAGGGGAGCATACCAGAGTATCTTTGGTCTGGATGTGGATGAAGATTTCCGCCATCAGGGACTGGCAGGCCGTTTGATGAAGGCTTTGATCGAAAAGGCGGAGAGTGAGGGCAGAAAAGGCCTGATCCTTACCTGTAAGGAGCATTTGATCGGTTTTTATGAACAGTTTGGATACTGCAGCATGGGCGTGTCGAAATCGGTCCATGGCGGAGCCGTGTGGTACGATATGATATTGGAGTTTAGCCGATGAAGATAACACTGATTACGGTAGGAAAGATAAAGGAACGCTTTTTTGAAGCTGCTATTGAGGAATACAGCAAGCGCTTAAGCCGTTACTGCAAGCTGGAAATCATCCAGGTGGCAGATGAAAAGACGCCGGACGGCGCCAGTGAAGCTTTAGAGCGGCAGATCCGGGAAAAGGAAGGAGAGAGGATCCTTTCTCATATCCGGGATGGGGCATACGTTATAGCTCTTGCCATCCGGGGAAAGGAGCTTTCCAGTGAGGAGCTGGCTGCAAAGATTGCCAGGCTGGCAGTGGAGGGAAAAGGACAGCTGGTGTTTATCATCGGCGGTTCTCTGGGGCTTTCAGAGGCTGTGATGAAACGCTCAGACTATCATTTGAGCTTTTCGCCCATGACATTTCCTCACCAGCTGATGCGGGTGATCTTGTTGGAGCAGATTTACAGAAGCTTTCGGATCAACGCGGGGGAGCCTTATCACAAATAAAGATTTGTCTGCAGGCCTGTTTTTACGGCAGAGTGATTCTGTCATAAAAACAGGCCTGTTTCATATATTTGAGATAAAGGGAGAGATGGTATGGGAAAGAGAGAAGAAATCGCGGTTTTATTTCCGGGAACCTTGCGGGAGTTTATTGAGAGCTGTTCTCTGGATTTTGAATCCATGAGGGAGATACGGCTGCGGGCGGGCCGTCCGGTGCTTTTGATGTATGGAAACAGGGAATATGGATTTACAGAAAAAGGAGAGCCGGTGGAACTGGAGCCGGACAATCAGAAGGGCCTTTTTACGCTTACAGAGCGACAGATCCGGGAGACTGCAGAGATCATGGGAGGTTTTTCCCTGTATGCGGCTCAGGAGGAGCTGCGCCAGGGATTTTTTACCGTCCGTGGCGGACACCGGATCGGTGTGGCAGGAAGAACGGTGCTGAACCAGAGAGAGGTGGGAGTCTTAAAATCTATCTCCTCTTTAAATGTCCGCGTCGCTCATGAGGTAAAGGGATGCGCGGATCAGATCATGCCTCTTTTATGTGAAAATGGGCTTTTTTTAAATACGGTAATCGTATCGCCGCCGGGATGCGGAAAAACGACCCTTCTTCGGGACATCATCCGTCAGCTGTCCAACGGCTGTCGGGAGAAAAGCACGGGAAGGCGTCTCTTTGGAATCACAGTCGGCGTGGTGGATGAGCGCTCGGAACTGGGGGCCTGCTTTCAGGGAGTCCCCCAAAATGATCTTGGAATGAGAACGGACATTCTGGATGGCTGTCCCAAGAGCCAGGGGATGATGATGCTGATCCGCTCCATGGCTCCGGCAGTAATAGCAGTGGATGAGATTGGCGGAAAAGAGGATATACGGGCTGTGGAATATATCCGAAGCTGCGGCTGCGGGTTAGCAGCTGCGGTTCACGGTGTATCCCTGAAAGAAGTAGAAAAACGGCCGGGGGTAGGGGAACTGTTTAAGGAAGGAACCTTTAAACGCCTGATTTTTCTGGATCAGGCCGGGGGAGCAGGTCATATCTGTGCTGTGTACGATGGGGCAGGAAGGCTCCTGTAAAGGAGGAGGGAGCATGGTTATAAAATGGGCCGGAATTGGGCTGGTACTGTTTTCCGGTACTGGCTGGGGAATGTGGATGGCCTGGAGATGGAGGGCCAGACTGGAGGCTCTGGAAACGCTTAGACAGATGATTTTTGGCTTAAAGGGTGAGATCACATACAGCAGAGCTCCGCTGGAGGAGGCTCTGGAGCGGGTAGGACGGCGGGAAAATGGATTCTTGGGCCGTTTATTTACAGGAGCGGCCAGGGAGATTGCCGCAAGCCGGGAGGAAACATTTTCTAAAATATGGGAGAAACAGGTGGAGCTTATAAAAAAGGGGCCTCAAGGGGAAATTCTGGACGAAAAAGATATAAAGCAGCTTGCCGGTCTGGGTGGACGTTTGGGATACCTGGATGTGGACATGCAGGAACGGACGCTGCTTCTTTATCTGGAGCAGCTGGAGCTTTCTATCAGCCGTCTGCGGGGGGAGATGAGGGAAAGATGCCGTCTGAGTACAGCTCTGGGAATGATGGGAAGCCTGCTTTTAGTGATTCTGATGTATTAGCTGCGACGGAGGAAAGGGGAGAAACGATGGATGTAAATCTGATTTTCCGCATTGCGGCTGTGGGAATCCTGGTGTCTGTAATCTGCCAGGTACTAAAGCACAGCGGCCGGGATGAGCAGGCATTTCTCACCAGTCTGGCAGGTCTGGTTCTGGTACTGTTCTGGATGGTTCCCTACATATATGATCTGTTTGAAACCATGAAACGTTTGTTTTTGCTGTAGGAGGAGCCATGAGTATTCTTACCATAGGGGCCGCCGGTATAACGGCAGTCCTTCTTGCCGTATGGCTGAAGGGAGTCCGGGCAGAGTATGCCCTTTATATGGTGCTGGGAGCACAGATACTCTTTATGATCTGCGGTACCGGACGTCTGGAGGTGATTTTAGATGCCATGAGACGTCTGGAAGGATATATCAAAATTGATCCGGCCTATCTGGGTGCTCTTCTGAAAATGGTTGGGATCACATATGTGGCTGAGTTTGCCTCCGGAATCTGTAAGGATGCGGGCTACAGCGCTTTGGGAAATCAGATCGAGATTTTCGGAAAGCTGTCTATTCTTGGGGTAAGTATGCCTGTTTTTTTGGCTCTCTTTGAAATACTGGATCAGTTTATGGGATAGTATGGCAGAATACTGTGATTTTGCTGGATCGGGGAGGGAGAGCTGCTATGGCACAGGGAAGAAAGGCAGTAAAATATGGACGAATCGGTATAAAACTGATAGTTTTTTTGATGGCTCTGTGGATAAGCGGCAGAGGGAGCACGATAACGGCGGGCGCTTTTTATGAAAAGGAAAATTTTGAAAATAATAAAGAGACAAGTGAAGAAATGGAGATTGGACAGGCTGCTCATGATATGGGGATTTCAGAGGAGCTGGAGCAGCTGCAGAAGTATCTTGATCGATCGTTGGGAGGAAAAAACGGAACAGTGGATCTTTTATTTACGGATCTGATGAAGGCTTTTGCGTCAGGGAATCTGGGAGCGCTGGGAACAGCCATAAAAGAGGGATTCGGACAGCTTTTATTTTCACAGGTAAGGGAAGGAGCCGGGCTTTTGACTCAGGCAGCGGCTATTGGTCTTCTTGGAGCCATGTTTTCCGGGGCGGCTTCTGTTTTTAAAAACGGGCAGATCTCAGATACCGGATTTTATGTGGCATACCTTTTGCTGTTTGCCTGTCTGGCAGGCAGTTTTCTGACAAGTCTTTCCATTGCGGCAGAGGTTTTGGACCGGATTCTGGAGTTTATGGGTGTGCTGATACCGGCTTACTTTATGGCAGTGTCATTTTCAGGGGGGAGCATAACGGGAATCTGTATGTATGAGGCTATGATGGCGGCTGTCTTTTGTGTTCAGTGGCTGTCAAAGAGCGTATTTCTTACCGGAGTCAGAGTTTATGTGCTTCTGGTTTTGGGAAGCCATGTGATGAAGGAGCCGCTGCTGTCGAAAATGACCTCTTTGACAGAACAGGCAGTGGAATGGGGCATAAAAACCATGTTTGGTCTGATCTTGGGCCTCCATGTGCTGGAAGCCATGGTTCTGCCCTATGCAGACAGTGTAGGACGTTCCGGCCTTTTAAAGCTGGCAGAGGCCGTTCCGGGGCTGGGAGCCGGTGCAGGAGCGGCGGCCCGGATGGTATTAGGTTCAGGTGTATTGATCAAAAATACCATGGGAGCCGCAGGTGTGACAGTTTTGGCACTCATTGCTTTTCTTCCGGCGGCAAAGCTTCTTACACTTGCACTGTTCTATCAGGCGGCAGGAGCCATCATGCAGCCGGTGTGTGATAAGAGAATGGTTTCCTGTGTGATCGGTGTTTCCAGGGGACACAGGCTGCTGCTGAAGATTGTTTTATATTCTCTGCTTCTGTTTGTGATCGCCATTGCTGTTACCTGCAAGGCAGCGGATGTGGCCTATCTGTCTGCCTGACAGGACGGCATAGAAGGAGGGGAAGCAGAGATAAAAGGGAGGGGTTATGGCGGAGGCTCTTTTAGGCTGGGCCAGAAATATTATTTACTATATGGTCTTTCTTTCACTGGCAGAGCACCTTTTGGCCGGAAGCTCCTATGGACGATATCTGCGTTTATTTGGAGGGCTGGTTCTTGTGCTTGTTGTATTGGGGCCTTTTGGCTCATTGGGGGATTGGGAAAAACAGGTAAGCAGTCTGTTTGATCAGTTTACGTTCAGACAGGAGTCACGGGAGCTTAAAAAAGAAATTTTTGGAATGGAGGAAAAGCGTCTGGCAGGCATAACGGGGCAGTACAGGGAAAATGTGGAAAAGGAGATAACAGCATTGGTTAAGGCACAGGGAATTGTCTGCTCTCAGGTAAGCGTACAGATGGAGGAAAATAAGGAAAGTTCCTCCTACGGGAAGATTTTGGCAATTGAGATTGAAGTATCGGGGGAAGATTTTTTTGAACAGGAAGGTTTCGCACAAGAGGGGGCCGGACAGGAAGGTTCTGGACGGGAAAATATCCGGGCAGCCGGGCAGATGCTTTTATCCCCTATATCAGAAGAACGTCCGGTGAGTATCGGCCGCATTGAAATCGGGGCGGGGGAGAAAAGAGAGGATAAGGAGGGTGTGAAGCAGGAGCTTTCAGAAAGGGAGAAGCAGGCGGCAGAGACGCTAAAAGGAAAGGTAGAAACGTATTATGGGCTGGAAGGAGAAGCTGTTAAAATTAAATGGAAAAATGACTAGGGAAAAATGGCTGCTGTTTCTGCTTGCAGGTGTATTTCTCATGCTTTTATCCGTTCCGGGAGGAGAGAAAAAGACTGTAAAAGAAGATCGGCCGAAGAGCGGAGAACAGGCAGCGGGGACGGAAGAACACAGTTTGGTTTCATGGGATATCAGCAGCTCTTTTTCTTCGCGCTCTTATGAAGAACGTTTGGAAAAGCGGATACGAGAACTGTTACGGTCTGTAGAGGGGGTTGGACAGGTGGATGTAATGGTAGTGTTAAAATCCACAGGCCAGAAGGTACTCAGGGTGGATCGTTCCGGCAGCAGCACGGTGACAAAGGAAACGGACTCTGCAGGCGGAAGCCGTGAGATTACAGAGAGCCAGTCGGAGGAAAGCACAGTCCTGCCTCAGTCCGGAGGCGGGTCAAACGGACCAGTGGTGGAAAAGGAATTATGTCCTGAAATTTCAGGAATCGTCGTCAGCGCCGACGGAGGAGGGAGTCCGGAGGTCTGTTCTGAAATTTCCCAGGCAATGGAAGCATTATTGGGGCTTCCGGCACATAAGATTAAAGTATTAAAGAGGGTGGAATAAAAAAGGAGTGCAGGACATGAAGATCAGGAACATGAAACAGGTAAAACAGGTCACAGCACATATGAAGGATGTAAAAATGAAACGGCTGTTCCGCAGAAACCAGATTATTATCACCACACTGGCTGTAATGATTGCTGCGGCAGGATATCTCAATTATGCAGGAAAACGCGATCTTGCCGCAGCAGGCAATATCTATGAAGCCGGGATGATGGATATTTCCGATGAAGATCTGCTGGCGGAAAATAAGGCCGCCGGTGATGACCTTTTGGAGATCGGAAGTCTGGATCAGGATTCGGATCAGGTGGAGGAAGCACTCCCCAGTGAAGGCCTGGCTCAGAAAGAAGAAGTCGGGGCAGAAGCGGCAGAGCAGCTGGCCGAGGCCGGAGAGAACATGGAAGCGGAGACAGAGCAGCTGGCTCTGGCAGAGAAAGGCGGACAGGATGCTGTTTCAGAAGCCGGAGATGCACAGGATGCCCCCGCAGGGATTGAAAATCCCGGAGAGGCAGTGCTTACCAGCGGCATGAGCGTGGCGGATTACATAGCAGGAGTTCAGTTAAGCAGGGAGCAGGTTCGAGCCAGAAATAAGGAAACCCTGATGAGCCTGATCAACAGTACCTCCATTGATGAAGCAGCCAAGCAGCAGGCCATTCAGGATATGATCCGCCTGACAGAGATTTCAGAAAAGGAAAATGCTGCGGAGACCCTTCTCATGGCAAAAGGCTTCTCCGATCCGGTAGTAAGCATTGCAGATGAAAAAGTAGATGTAGTGATCAATGCCCCCTCGATCACAGATCCGCAGAGGGCTCAGATTGAGGATATTGTGAAACGGAAAACAGAGGTGGGAGCCGACCAGATCATTATTACGCTTTTGAATATGGAGGAGTAGGAGAAAAAGAGGTTGACAGCAGTATGATCAAATAGATGTGTATAGGAAAGACAGCCTGACGGAAAGGAATTTCTGTTGGGCTTTTTTTGTGTAGATATTCGGTGCGGATGGAGAGTTATCGTTTTTTTTGAAAAGAAATATTGACAGTAACTTCAAAAACTGTATGTTAAACTTAACAGAACCCACCACGCCTCTGATTTTCATGCGCAACCCGGTGGGTCTTTCTTATTTATAGGATATTTTATTTACCAACATCTGATGGTGAAGTGTTGTCGATAAGAACTTTGCCATTTTTGCGTTAAGAGGAAAAAGAACTATTAAATGCGGCAAAATAAAAGTAAGATATTTCATAATAAAATAGATTTGTTGCCGATATTATGGTATACTTATAAAGATAGATTCGTGACTGGAAAAGTGATCGCATGAAGAATGTGAGGTAAACTATGCTTGAAAATAAATTAGGTATTACAGATTCTACAGAATTAGCAAGAATGGAAGAAAAAATCAGTAAGCAAAAAGCGCTTGAAATGTTTGAAAGTGGCTTTTTTGAGACATTAGAACTAGGTACTTATAAAAGTCTCGCGATGATCCATCAATATCTTTTTGATGAGATTTATGATTTTGCCGGTAAATTACGAAAGGTTAATATTTCAAAAGGAAATTTTAGATTTGCTCCTCTGATGTATTTGGAAGCAGCGTTACAGAGTATAGACAAAATGCCACAGTCAACTTTTGATGAAATTGTCGAAAAATATGTTGAAATGAACGTGGCTCATCCGTTCCGAGAGGGAAATGGGAGAAGTACGAGAATATGGCTTGACCTGATGTTGAAAAAAGAAATCGGCTATGTGGTTGACTGGAGCAAGGTGGATAAAGTGGATTATCTGCTTGCCATGGAGCGAAGTCCTATCAAAGATATTGAAATAAAGTTTCTTCTGAAAAATGCACTTACGAATAATGTAAATGATCGAGAAATTTATATGAAGGGCATCGATCACAGTTATTACTATGAAGGGTATTATGTGTTTAAGATGGAAAATTTGACGGACATAAAGGATTAACTTGATTAAGCGTTAGAAAAGTGGAGGAATATGGATGCAATATCGTTCAGTTAATGAAATAGCGAAAAAATGGAATGTGTCGGAACGAAGCGTTCGAAATTACTGCGCTCATGGGCGAGTAGACGGTGCGTTTCTTACCGGCAAGACCTGGAATATTCCTGAAAATGCAGAAAAGCCGGAGCGTTCCAATAAAAAGAAAGAGCAGCCGATTACCTTACTGGATATTCTGAAGGAGCAGAAGGTAAGCAAGTATTCCGGAGGCATTTACCATAAAACACAGATTGATTTAACATATAATTCCAATCATATCGAAGGCAGCAGTCTGACCCATGACCAGACCAGATATATCTTTGAAACCAACACCATCGGTGTAGAAAAAGAAGTGCTGAATGTGGATGATGTGATTGAAACAGCAAATCACTTCCGTTGCATTGATATGATTATTGATAATGCAAAAGGTGCACTTACCGAAAAGTTTATTAAAGAATTGCACAACACACTTAAAACAGGCACAAGTGATTTTAGAAAAGATTGGTTTGCTGTAGGCGATTATAAAAAGATGCCGAACGAAGTTGGCGGAATGGAAACAGCACTTCCGGAAGAAGTTGCCGATAAAATGAAAGCTCTGTTGACTGAGTACAACGGAAAAGAAGAAAAGACATTTGAGGATATTCTGGATTTTCATGTGAAGTTTGAACGAATCCATCCGTTCCAGGATGGCAATGGCCGTGTGGGCAGATTGATTATGTTTAAGGAATGCCTGAAATATAATATCGTTCCGTTCATTATCGAAGATAATCTGAAAATGTTCTATTATCGTGGATTGAAAGAATGGAACAATGAGAAAGGTTATCTGACAGATACCTGCCTGACCGCACAGGATAAATATAAAGCGTATCTGGATTATTTTAGGATTGTGTATTAAAAGTAATTCTAAAGGTTCAAAAGTTCATTCTAAAGTATCAAATTGACACTTTGGCGATAAGCAGAAATTACACTTTGAAAAAATGATAAATGGAGAAAAAGTATATGAGTGATAAAAATGGTGTAATATACATTCTCACGAATCCTTCTTTTCCAGATTATGTGAAAATAGGATAGAAAGAACTTATAAATCGGAATGTGAACGGTTCATAGGCGATTATGCCAGATTGGCGAATGAATATCTGGAAAAGGGCATAATAAATAATGGAACTAGAGCAATCAATGATATGCTGAAAATAATCAGTGAATATCATATAATATATAAGAAAGGGGCACCTAAAAAATGATGAATGTCAAAGAATTAAAGGGAATAGATGTGCATTTAAAGGAAATAGACAGGTTGATTCAGTTGTCCCCTACGAGGACGGTTGACCGTTCTCAGATTAGAAAACCAAAAGAGATTGAAAGGCATGAGCAAATGAAGCAGTATGCTTTGCGGTTGGGGATTAACCTTTATATGACGGATGATACAGAATCCAGTTATGACAAAGATAAAGAAGAAGCATATCTATTTATTACGAGGGGACAGAAAGTTCCAGAAGAGCTTGAAAGAAAGCTGATCCAGAGAGAACAGGACAGGATAGCCAGAGAGAAGCAGAAGCAAAAAGAAAATAAAGCATAGATAGTCAGGTGGGACATAAAGTCTCGCCTGTCTTTTGGTTTAGGGGGATGCAGCGTTTCTGTGTGCTGGTGGCAGCTTCTAAGAAATTGAGTTGGAGCGTGGAAAATGAAAATGCAGACAGCATATGAGTGGGTTTATGGGTGCATATGAGAACCTGACAGGCTGTAAAACAAATAGGAGCAGTTGTTGGAAAATATAAGAAGGAGACAAATAAAATCCCGAACTAAAAAACAAGTCGGATTCTGCTTGGAAATCGGAGTATGGCGTGGAAATTTCTAAAAGGTTGGCAGTACCGGAAAATTTAGGGTGCGTTGCGCTTCTGGCTTGTCAAAATAAAAGAGAGAGAAAAAAACGGATAGGTATGTGGTGGGAGATGGGTTGAGAGACGGGGCGAAGTTTGAAAAAGTAGCGATTCTGATGGTATGGGGTTCGAGGTGCGAAAGTTGGTTTTATAGAGGGAAAAATAAGTAGTAAGTCAGGCGGTCTCCAGATCTGCGACAGTTGTAGCAGTTTGAGAGAAAATGCCAGCAAGTCGGTAAAAGGAAGAAACATTGCTGCAATCCGCTGGAACTGATTTTCCGGATTCTTTTTATAAATGGGTATATTTTATTTCATTTATGAAAAGAAGTTGATACATATGATTTATGGATATGCTCGTATTTCATCGCCGAGGCAGAACATTGAGAGACAGATCCGGAATATTAAGGGGGCATACCCAGAGGCGGTTGTGATACAGGAAGTGTTTACTGGTACAAACTATAAAGACCGGAAGCGTCTGAAGGGAATTGTCCGGCGTGTAAAGGCTGACGATACGATTGTGTTTGACAGTGTTTCCCGAATGAGCAGAAATGCGAAGGAAGGCTTTGAACTGTATGAAGAGCTGTTTAACCGTGGTGTAAATCTTGTGTTCTTAAAAGAGCCGCATATCAATACAGATGTTTATCGTAGAAATATGAATCCTGACATTCAAATGACCGGAGAGAAAGCAGATATTCTTCTGGAGGCTGTGAAACGGTATCTGCTGGAAGTGGCGAAGGATCAGATCCGGATTGCATTTGAGCAGTCAGAAAAAGAGGTTATGGATTTACGGCAAAGAACGAAAGAGGGAATCGAAACGGCACGGCTGAATGGAAAACAGATTGGACAGGTTAAGGGTGCGAAGCTTGAAACGAAGAAGAGCGTAGAAGCCAAAGAGCTGATAAAAAAGCATTCCCGAAGCTTTGACGGCAATCTGAATGATAAAGAGTGCATGAAATTAGCTGGAGTCAGTCGGAATACCTTTTATAAATATAAGAGAGAGCTGTTGGAGAAAGAGGGCATTTGTGAAAAGGAACGCATGGAGTAAAGATAGAACCGTTTATCTGGACGGATGAAATCAAAACGGGTCAGGCTTGGAGGAGAATCAAGGTCTGGCTTGTTTTGATTTTTGAGGAACCGTCAAGGTCTGAAAAATCTTATTGAAATATAAAAAATCTTACAAATTATTTGAATAAGGTGTTATGGGGATTTTTTTTGAGAAAATCGGGCGAAAACGAGGGATTTTCCGGGGTTAAAAAGCCTTTGTATGAAAATGGTTTGAAATCTTTCTTATTTCAAGGGGGTTGAAGTAAGAAAATAAGGAAAAAACGCTGTGTCCGGCATGGTTCTGGTTGGTGTATAGGCGTGATGGAAAAATATCGGGATAGCATTGGTTCTGTGTTGGCTTTTGAATCCAATGACGCAAAGAGCAAAGAGGATAGGCATTAAGGGATTGGAAGAGGATGAATGTTCCATAGATAGCTTGTGTTGGATTGAGTAATGGAGAAAAGTGGCTTAGCAGTCCGGTTCCTGTTTGATGTCCTTGCTCTATCGTCTGCCTGTAAATTTTGTGGACAATAGCTTTCTGAAATGAGAGAAGCGTGGCGGTTCAGTACAAAAATGAAAATGCTGATAGAAAATAAGAAATCCGGTTGACAGGCTGAAATATAAGAACGGCGTGCTGGAACGGTTTGGAGTTTATCCGGCTGACATTCATAAGGATTTAACTTCTTGAGTTATCGGCAAATCGTGCAGGAGTTTAAGATGCGTGGATATTTAAAATGCAATGACGGACGGAATGATTATAAGAAAAATGCAAAAGGAGTCAGAGGAATCTGTTTACTGGCTGGAGAGGTTTCCTATGGGGAGCAGAAATCCGCAGAGGACAGCACTGGTACAGAAAGGAAGGCAGCATAAGATGAAGATTAGCTTAGTACCGTGGACAGGTGGAAAATTTCGTGTGGTGGATACGCTGTATCATTTATTCCCAAAGCATACTTCTTATTATGAACCGTTTTTCGGCTCAGGGGCGGTGCTGATCAATAAAAAGAGATGCCGGCATGAGACTGTGAGCGAGTACAGCAGAGACCTGTATATGTTACATAAGGTGTTGTCCGATCTGGAAAAAAGCCGAGAACTGAGAAGGCGGTTGAGACATCAGGAACTGAACGAGGAAGCATTTCTGAAGGCGAAAAGAATCCTGAATGAAGGAAAGGCGCAGGATGATATCGAATGGGCGATGTGTAAGTATCTCAGGATCGTATTATCCTACAACGGAATGGGAGAGTTTTATCAGCCTTATCTGGGGAGATATTTTCCCAGTATGATAGACTGGAAGCTCCCCATTGTGACCGAGCGGTATCAGGGAGTAGACATTCGTTGTCAGGACGGTGTGGAGCTGATACGAGAGGCAAAAGACAAGGAGGATGCTTTTGTGTTTGCAGACCCACCCTATCTTCTGAACCTGCGAGGCAACAAAAAGATTTATGACAATGAAATGGGAGAGAAGGAACATATCCAGATGTTAGAGTACATGCAGGAAGCGAAGTGCAAGATTATGCTCTGCGGCTACTATGACAGTGAAAAAAAGGGCGGAGATTTGTATGACAGGCTCTTGGAATATAGATGGAAGCGTTATAAACTGGCGGATCTGGTACAATCCTGTTCCAATCAAAAGAAAAAAGGCATTGGAGAGGAGTTTATCTGGGTTAACTATGAGCTTCCTCCTCAGGCAAGATCTTATATCCGAATGAGTACGGAAGTCAGCAAAGCGAATAAAAACTAGCAGAAAGATTTGTGAAGAATGGCAATAGACAGACGGGGAGGGTCAGCGTTACCCTCCCAGACAGAAAGGAAATGTGTATGGATAACGAGAAAAGAGTGCCGCTGTGGCATAAATACAGCCTGACGATCCGAGAGGCGAGCGAGTATTTCAATCTGGGAGAAAAGAAGCTCCGTCAGATTATACAGGAGCAGCCACAGGAGGATTTTATACTGAATAATGGGACAAAGGTACTGATTAAGAGAGTGAAGTTTGAGCAGTTTATGGACGCTGCAAGCTGTGTATAAGGGATTACGAAAGGGGACAGAACAATGGCAGTAAGTGAGAAACGAAAGGATAATAGAGGACGGATTCTGCGTGACGGAGAACAGCAGAGAGCAGATGGGCGTTATATGTATACATATAGGGATCCGCTGACCAGAAAAGTGAGTTATATATACAGCTGGAAACTGGAACCCCATGACAGGGTTCCATCCGGCAAGAGAACGGATCTCTCCCTCAGGGAAAAAATCAGGGAGCTTAGGGAAAACGAGAGGAACGGGATTCTGTACCGTGGTGGAGATCTGAGCGTTCTGGAGCTGGTAGAAAAATACCTGAATACGAAAAACGGGGTACGCCCAACGATCCAGAACGGCTACCGTACCGTAGTGAACTTTCTGAAAAAAGACCCGTTTGGAGAAAAACGGATTGACACGGTTCGGGTATTGGATGCCAAAGAATGGATTGTAGGCTTACAGAAAAAAGGAAAAGGATACAGCAGCATTCATTCGATTCGTGGTGTGCTTCGTCCGGCATTTGCACTGGCGGCAGAGAGCGATTTCATCAGAAAGAACCCGTTTGACTTTGAGTTAAAGGAGGTCTTAATCAATGATTCCAGTAAACGGGATGCAGTGGAGCCAAGCGTGGAGAAAAGATTTCTGGACTTTGTGAAGAATGACGAGACCTATCGTGAGTGCTATGACGGGAGGTTTATCCTGTTTAAAACCGGACTTCGAGTTTCAGAGCTGAGCGGACTGACATTGAGAGACATTGATATGAAAGAGCGTACAATCAATATCAACCATCAGTTGCAAACCACAGGTCATAAAGGAAAGTACATCGAAGAAACCAAGACCAATGCAGGGACAAGAATCCTGCCGATGACGGAAGAGGTTTATGAAGCATTTCAGAGGGTGCTTGCGAACCGGAAAGCCCCAAAGGTGGAGCAGATCATAGACGGATACAGTGGATTTTTGTTTCTGGACAGACGGGGAAAGGCAATGGTATCGTATCAGTGGGAAAAGCGTTTCCAGCGTGCAGTTGAGAAGCACAACAAAGAGAATAAAAGGAAGCTGCCGAAGATTACCCCACATATCTGCCGCCATACCTACTGTACGAATATGGCGAAGAGCGGTATTAGTCCGAAAACGCTGCAATATCTGATGGGGCATAGTTCGATTGAAGTAACGATGAATGTGTATACCAATCTGGGTCTGGTGGACGCCAAAAGAGAAGTAGACCGGCTGGAGGCAATGAAGGAGATCAACGAAAAAGAACAGGCAGGAAAATGGTTCCGGATGGCATAGTCCGGAATCTTTTTTTGCTTGAAATCCATATGGACAGAGAATTTACCTGTGAATTTACTTTTTTTGCTGGCCTAGATATGCGAAGATATGCTATACTATGCCTACATATAGTATTAGGGCAAATGCTTTGAAATGTAGAGAATACAAGGAAAAACGAGGTTATACCAGGATATGAAACGATATGTCAGAGTGTTATTTATTTGCCACGGCAGGATTTACTGTTCAGAATAAAAAGTCTTAAATCGTCTTAAATACTTCTATAAATAGTAGTTCTTGTGTTCAACTCTCAAATTTACCAATGATTTACCAATATTTCTGGAGAGTCAGACTTGCAAAAAACAAGCCAGAATGAGGAGATTAAAAATATGAGTGAATTGAAGAAAAACATTTACGATGAAAAGAATGGGCTGCATTACACTTTGATTGAAGATTACTACATCCCAGATTTGAATCTGCCGGAGGAACACCGCCCTATCGGAAAGTACGGACGGATGCACCGGGAATATTTAAGAGAAGTCCACCCAGTCAAATTGAACACATTGACACTGACCGGGGAGTTATGGACATACCTTGCAGACCTGAACGAACAGGCACAGGAACGATTAGACACTATCATGGAGCAGATGAAAGCTACCGAGGGCGTGACAGAGGAATTAAAGCGTACCTGTCAAATGGAATGGGTACAACGATGTAATAACATCAATAACCGGGCAGAAGAAATTATTTTGCATGAGATGATTTATTCATAACGATATGGTAGAATGATTATGACAAACTTGAATTTATAAAGGAGAATATTGATGAAACTATTTTTATGTTCGCATTTTTCAAGTGTAGGAAGTCTGATAAAGGAAGAAATTGAAAATAAGAAAGTCGCATTTATTCCAACAGCTTCGCTGCGTGAAGGCTACACCGGTTATGTCGGCTCGGCTCGAAAATTATTCAAAAAGTTGGGAGCAATCGTAACTGAAATTGATATTTCAACGGAGGCTTATTCAACGATACAGTCTGTTTTTGAAGATGCAAATGTGATATATTTTACCGGCGGAAATTCTTTTTTTCTTATGGACCGTCTCCGTAAAACGGGAACTGATGGGCTGCTGAAAAAGGAATTGGCAAATGGAAAATTGATGATCGGCGAGTCGGCAGGCGCAATTATATGCGCTCCAAGCATCCAATATATCCAGCAAATGGATGAAAAGCCGGAGGACTACTCACAAGAAGATGATGCAGGGCTTGATTTGATTGATTTCTATGTTCTTCCGCATTATCTTACAGCACCATTTAAGAAAGTTACTGAGAAAATAATGACTGAATTTTCGGATTTGAATCTATGCCCAATTAACAACCGTCAGGGAATTGTAATTGATGGTGAAGGTTCAAAGGTTATTTGCAAAGACTAATTTGAAAATTCTTGTTTGAAAAATTGAGAAAACGTAATATTGAACAAAAAAGAAATGCACAGTTCTTAGCTTATCGTGAACTGTGCATTTTTGTAAATAAATACTTTTAATTAGCCGATTACGGCATCCTCTGCTGTAAAATGTTCCAGAGAATTTTCTTTTACCTGAATGCAGATATAAGTAATTCCAGAAATATCGGATGCAAAAAACTGACGCTTTGCAGCAGGTGCGATTTTTAGCCAGTCTCCAGTTGAAAGGCTAATTTCTTCTCCATCAATTATGGCTTTGCCGTTACCTGAAAGAATTCCATAGATTTCTTCATTTTCTTTATGAGAATGAACAAATGGGACATTTGCTCCTGCAGGTAGTTCGTTTAAACTGATTTCTGCACCTGTTAAAGACAACTTTTCATGTAGCTCAATTCGGTTTTCCTTTCCAATAGTTGTTTTTGTGTAATTTGCCATAATAATACCTCCATAGTTAATTTGTAGTTTCTGGTTGCTTGGTATTAGTATAGTGTGAGACACATACAAAAACAAGTACGCACCTTTTTGTAACTGTACACTCAAAAATGAATGTGTTACAATAGACTCGGAGGTGAGAATTATGCGAGCAAAAGAAGAATTACCGGAATGCCCGGTTGCAACAGCAGTATCTCTTATCGGAGGAAAATGGAAACTGCTGATTTTGCGTAACTTGAAAGAGCGTCCATGGAGATTCAATGAGCTACAACGAAGTATAGATGGTATTTCACAAAAGGTTTTAACAGATAGTTTAAGACAAATGATGAGTGATGGGCTGGCATATCGCCACGATTACCATGAGCAGCCACCGAGAGTTGAATACGGCTTAACGGAACTCGGAACAAAAATGCTTCCAATTGTTAATTCACTTGCTGACTTTGGTAACTACTATAAATCAATTATTGAACAGAATTAAGGACGTTAGTATTTGAAAAGATCGAACAATCACAGTTTGGAGAATTGAAAAAAACGGAATTTACCTATTAAGACATATAAACTCTTGACAATAAAGCTCCTATATAGTATGTTTTTAATAAACTACTATATAGGAGCTTTTGCATGGAAATGAATGGAGGATTTCTTGTCACCAAAATAAAACAGCTTGGAGACCGGATTTTCGAGAAGATTCTCAGTGAAAAGAATATTGATGCGTTTAATGGAGCCCAGGGACGTATTCTTTATGTGCTGTGGCAGGAGGATGGTATCTCAATCAGGTCACTCTCGACTAAATGCGGATTAGCGATAACATCTCTTACTACGATGCTGGAAAGAATGGAAAATCAAGGGCTGATAAGCCGTGTTCAGTCTGAAACGGACAAAAGGAAAACACTCCTGTTTCTGACTGAGAAAGCACATACCTTAAAGGGCGAGTATGATTCTGTATCTGATGAGATGGGCAATATTTACTACAAAGGTTTTTCAAAGGAAGAAATTACCCAGTTTGAGGAATGCCTCGACCGCATCAGAAAGAATCTTGAGGAGTGGCAGAAGTCATGAGTATTTGTATCAAAGATCAGATTCAGAACATGAATATCGTCATCGGCTGCACAGTGGGGTGTACATATTGCTATGCCCGCAACAATGTGAAACGCTGGCATATGATCGATGACTTCGCTGATCCTGAGTTCTTTCCGGGTAAGCTCAAGATGATGGAAAAGAAACGTCCGCAAAACTTTCTTCTTACCGGCATGAGTGATCTCTCCGGATGGAAGCCGGAATGGAGAGACGAGGTATTTGCAAAGATCTATGAAAATCCACAGCATCAGTTCTTGTTTCTTACCAAGCGCCCCGATCTGCTGGATTTTGATACCGATCTGGAAAACGCATGGTTTGGCGTTACGGTGACGAGAAAAGCCGAACTGTGGCGTATCGACGCCCTTCGGAAAAACATCAGAGCAAAGCATTACCATGTTACCTTTGAACCGTTATTCGACGATCCCGGTACAGTTGACCTTTCCGGAATCAACTGGATCGTTGTCGGAACTATGACCGGGGCTCAGAGCAGGAAGATTCATACGGAGCCGGAGTGGGCATGGTCTTTGACAGACCAGGCACATACGCTCGGCATTCCGGTGTTTATGAAGGAAGACCTTGTCCCTATCATAGGGGATGAAAATATGATTCAGGAAATGCCGGAAGAATTTAATAAAGTGTTAGAGGTACAGAGATCATGGCAGAAGTAATAAATGGAATCCTCATTCGTGAGGTGGAAACAAAGAACATCATGACCAAGTCCAGTCTGCCGGTAGGCGGTTACTCGGTCAATCCCTATGTAGGCTGTACACATGCCTGCAAGTATTGCTATGCTTCTTTTATGAAGCGCTTTACCGGACACACGGAGGAATGGGGTACTTTCCTTGATGTGAAGCATTGGCCGGAAATTAAAAATCCGAAGAAATATGCCGGACAGCGGGTGGTCATTGGTTCTGTGACGGATGGCTACAATCCACAGGAGGAGCAATTCGGGAATACCAGAAAACTTCTGGAGCAGTTGATTGGCAGTGACGCAGATATTCTGATCTGCACAAAGTCTGATCTTGTGGTAAGGGATATTGATCTGCTGAAGAAGCTTGGACGAGTGACCGTTTCATGGTCGATCAACACACTGGATGAAAATTTCAAGAACGATATGGACTCTGCTTCGAGCATTGAGCGGCGCATCGCTGCTATGAAGCAAGTATATGATGCAGGTATCCGTACAGTCTGTTTCGTATCTCCGGTATTCCCCGGTATCACGGATTTTGAAGCCATCTTTGAGCGGGTAAAGGATCAGTGTGATCTGTTCTGGCTCGAAAACCTCAATCTTCGGGGCGGCTTCAAGAAGACGGTTATGGATTATATCGCCGGAAAATATCCTGACCTTGTACCGCTTTACGATGAGATCTATAACAAGCATAACCGCAGCTACTTTGAAGCGCTTGAAGTAAAAGCTGAGGAAATGGCTAAGAAGTATGATTGTGCCTTTGTGGATAATGAAATGCCTTATGGCAGAGTCCCGCAGGGACATCCGGTGATCGTAGATTATTTCTATCATGAGGAAATCCGTGGGACAGAGAATACCGGAAAAAGAAATCGCTAACTTTCAGTTTATCGGACAGATAAACTTATCCATGAAAGAGATTCAGCCAGCCGATTCCGGCTGGCTGTTCTGTTATTCCTTATACTCCAACACCGCTTTTATCATGGCAAATGCAAGCTCCTGTTTGCTGGGAGAAGTATCTTTCCAGAGTGCTTCTATTTCCCGGATAGTACTGATTTCGTTTTCTTCCAGTTCGTCTTGTAGAAGATAATCAGGCGAGATTTTCAGAGCCTTGCAAATGTCTATGAATACCGACAGGCTGGGCATTTTTACGCCGCCCTCAATCTGCCGGAGATAAGTAGCGTTGATATTGCACATTTCCGAAAGACGGTCAGCAGTTAAGCCCCGGTCTTTCCTTACTGCGTTGATACGCTTTCCTAATCCGTTCTTTTCCATAGTCCCACCTATCTGTTTATTAGCTATCAGTTATCATTTTGTACTCTTTAAGACTATAATATGATTGCCGTTTTCAATAGCTTCTGTTAGACTATAAGATATTAGCTTGTGGCTTATTAGAGGGTACGGATATGAAGAATATATGGAGAAAAATGCGGGACTGTTGGCTGGATTTCTGGGAAGATGATGAACTGGACATGA
>NZ_JBBKBT010000018.1:0-53445 GCF_037890305.1 Enterocloster sp. HCN-30185 | reverse complement strand
CAGGATAAATATAAAGAAGTTAAACAACTTCCAGAAACAAGAATGGTTTTTGATTATATTGATTTATCAAAGAAAGCGATCCTCATAAGGTTCGTTCCAGAAGATGAACAGTCAGCTGCAAATTTAAAAAATTTTAGAGATGAGGTTTCTGATAAATTAGGTGTGCGTTTTCCGGATCATGACAGCTATGGATTTCATATCAGTATTGCATATCAGTTGTGGGAAATGACACAGGATGAGAAAGAGAATATTCAAATAGTCTGCGAAACATTATCACAGGAAATGAAAAATAATAAAGCTTCTTTTACTCTCCGACAGCCGGAAATGACATATTTTTATAATATGTATAAATTTCATTCTACTCGGATTTTAAGAGAGGATTGATTCCATGCAGGAGCTTCGGGAACTGACATATGCCAGCATGAGTGCTAGGATTTTGCTTCGATCATTATAGGATTTCTGTATTTCTCACATTAAAGAGTATTCAAAAGTATGAGCATGCAGAGCTGATTCAAAAACTGTCGAATACAGATGGGATTCAATATATAGGGGAAGTTTGATATTGGTGGTATAATGGTTCAATAAAGTATAAAGGAGACTTAGCCAATGGAACTTCAGAAAATAAATATCCAAAAGCAGCTTCTGCGCAGGCAGATAAAGGAGAAAATCGTCTACCTTGATCCGGCTTACTGTCATCAGGCAGATAAACAGATCCGACAGTGGATTTTAAACTGGAAATATTTTCAAAAGGCAGAAACGATATTCTGCTTTGTGGGAACTGCCGGGGAGATTCATACCAAACCGCTGATTCAGGCTGCTTTGGATCAGGGAAAGCGGGTGGCTGTGCCAAAATGCATTTCAAAGGGGATCATGGAGGCACGGCAGATCCGTTCTCTTGGCGAATTGTATCCCGGAAGCTATGGCATTGAGGAGCCGGAGAAAGCTGCCGAGATCATAGAGCCGGAAGAAATTTCGCTGGCACTTGTTCCGTGTCTGACCTGCTCTGAGGACGGCCGGCGTCTGGGATATGGAGGCGGTTTTTACGATAGGTTTCTGCGATCCGTTCCTGGCCCTTGGGCCGTGCTTTGCAGAGGGCGTCTGATGGAGGCGGAAATCCCCTGGGAAGCCCATGATCTTTTAATGGATGTCGTCATCTGGGAAGAAGGAATCTTGGAGTTGAAATGAGGACAGGACAGAAAAAACAGAGCGGTTTTTCTTATTTGAAGTCATAATCAGGAAAAATTTGCTTATATTGTAAGTAAGCAAGGATTTTTTGAGGTTTCAAATGGTAAAAGCTCAGGAAACAAATTCCAGAGGTTTCTTACAGGTCAATGTAGTCAATATTCAGAACAACTTTCCAATTAAAAATGCAACTATAAGTATCAGCACAAAGGGAGAGCCGGATCGGGTGATGGAGGAAGTAAGCACCAATTCCTCCGGACAGACAGAACAGCTCTCCCTTCCTGCGCCTCCGGTGGAATACAGCCTGAATCCAGGAATCATCCAGCCCTATTCAGAGTACGATCTCATCGTCCGCGCAGAGGGATTTGAGCCTCTGGCGATTTCCGGCACAGAGATTTTAGCAGATTCCAATGCGATCCAGCCTGCGGCTATGACACCCTTGGCGCAGGAGCAGCCTCCCGAAGATCCGGTAGTGATTCCGGATCATACCCTTTACGGTAATTATCCGCCCAAGATTGCGGAGGATGAGGTCAAACCGGTCAATGAAAGCGGAGAAATCGTATTAAGCCGTGTGGTAATTCCCCAGACCATAGTGGTTCATGATGGCGTTCCCACTGACTCTACCGCTAAAAACTATTACGTTCCCTATCGGGACTATATTAAAAATGTAGCCTGCAGTGAAATTTACTCTACCTGGCCGGAAAGCTCCATTACCGCTAATGTACTGGCGATCATGTCCTTTACCTTAAACCGTGTGTACACTGAATGGTACAGAAATCAGGGCTATGATTTTACCATCACCTCATCTACAGCTTTTGACCATAAATGGATTTACGGCAGAAATATTTTCCAGAGCATTTCTCAGGTAGTGGATGAAATTTTTGACGCCTATCTGTCCCGTCCCGGCGTCCGTCAGCCGATTCTGACCCAGTACTGCGACGGAAGGCAGGTCAGCTGTGAAGGCTGGATGACGCAATGGGGATCCTGTGATCTGGGAAAGCAGGGCTACAGTCCTATAGAGATTTTACGGTATTTCTATGGAGACTCTATTTATATCAATACTGCCGAGCAGATTTCAGGCATTCCTGCCTCATGGCCCGGTTCTGATCTAAGCCAGGGAAGCTCCGGCTCCAAGGTGCGTCAGCTTCAGGAACAGCTGGACGCCATAGCCACTGTTTATACAGCGATTCCCAGAGTAGCGCCCGACGGCATCTACGGCCCGCGCACAGCGGCTGCGGTGCGGGAATTCCAGAGCATCTTCGGCCTTCCCCAGACAGGAGCGGTGGATTTTGCTACCTGGTACCGGATTTCCCATATCTATGTGGGGATTACAAGGATGGCGGAGCTTATATAGGGGCAGTGAGCCAGATCATACAAAATAATCTCCAAATCTGTTTTTCAGATAGGATACCATTTCCGCCTCTGTTTTTCCGGCCAGATCAAGAGCGAGAGAATTGGCGTTAAAACGATGTGTCTGGGCAGAAAATCCCAGCTTAAGCAGCCGGTCAATATCTTTGTTTTCCAGAAAAAAGTTCACCCTGATTACCGGAAGTTCCCGACTGTTGAGAATATTGAAAATTCGGGTAGAAAAGCAGAAAATACAGTCATATGACAGATCATTTAATCGGTGTATTTCGTTCAGGTTCAGGGTTTCTACCCACTGAAATGCAATGTATTCTCTTAACTGCTCCAGAAAAAAACTGATTCGTTCAAAGTTAATGCTGGTCATAATAATGATTCGCTTTCTTCTGCGGTCGGCAGTCCGGTTTTTTATAATATGTTTTTCCACCATAAGGGTCAGGGTGGACAAATGCTCATCCAGAAGGGAAAAATTATATGCAGCCTGAAAATATATTCCGTATCTGCGGATCTGTTCGTAGAGTACGGGAAATTTTCCGGCTGTATTTTCTACTGTTTTATCTACAAACGTACAATGAAAATAGTCCAGGGTGATTTCTCTGTAAAAATATTCGTAAAGTTCTGTCAGAAAATCCTCGCTGATGGAAAAAGGATGTGCCAATCCGTTTACAACATCTTCTGCAAAACGCTCTGTAATCTGCCAAAGGCGGGCATCAAAGGGAAGTGTGGGATTTTTTGAAAAGTTCTGCATACTTAAAGCTACATTATAGAGCTTATTTTCCATGGGTGAGTCTGTGAAATGGAGATCCAGAGGTTTAAAAGGCAGACGGCAGGAAAATGTTGTGTCCGGTTTTAAGGGACGGGTTTCCATGATACAGATAAAAAGCAGAAGGAATTTTTTAGATGGATAATTCAATGCCAGGTGGTTTTCTTCAAGAAAATGAGTCAGTTTTTCAGCGGCAGGGGAAAATCCTTTTTCCAGATATATCATAGCCGTTTCGAAACTTTGACGTTCAATGGGAGTATTGGCAAAACGGGCATGAACCCGGTTTTCCGGTGTGAATTCCAGCAATGGGTGGAGAATATCGATCACAAGAAAACAGAGCTGAAGCTCGTCTCCGGTTATGGTAAGTCCCTTTTTGTGGAGGGTTGTCAGAAACAGTCTGTATTTTTTCAGAAAAGATCGCAGCTGCCCTGTATCCTGTTTTTTTGTTGTCAGAGACAAGCCCCACTTTTCATACAGTTCCGAGGCATTTACGTAGCCGCAGAAGAAAATAGTGACAATCATAACCATAATTCGCTCACTGGATGAGCTGGCGTAGTCAGAGGGACTCATACTGCGGATGAGAGATACAAGCTCTTCGTAGCTTAAACGGCTGGAGCAGATTCCCTTTTCGATTTCAATGACTGGAGAGGGAAAGGAAAGGTTGATTTGTTCTACTGCCCGCCGGATTGAGGTTTCATTTTTTCCAAATTGAAGGGCAGCCTTGGCAAGGGGAATGGAGTGGCGCTTTTGTATAAAGCGAAGGAGTGTAAGATCATTGTAATTAAAGCCCATATAGATACCTCTTTTTATATACTGAATCAGATAAATATATTATAAAAATAAAGGTAACTAAATGCAAGAAATTTCTATACGTTTTCTGCCTTGAAGCTTCCGCATTCCTCTGGCATAATGGACACAGTTCACAAGCGCGCTATGGGTGAAAAAAGGCAGATGTAAGGCCTGCGTCTGTATTATGCAAATGAAATCACATCTATGGAGGAGAACGGTATGAACAAGAAAAATTCAAGCTGGAAAGAGGGAATACAGACCTTTGGACGTTCCCTGCTTCTTCCGATTGCTCTGCTGGCACCGATCGGTATGGTAATGGGTATCTGCAGTGCTATGGGACAGTCGTATATGATCGATAAATTTCCTTTTTTGGGAAATGAAATCGTAAGGCTTATTTTTTCCAGTCTTCAGTCAATTACCAGTATTATTTTTAACAATATTCCACTTTTGTTTGCTATGGGTGTAGCTCAGGGAATGGCAAAACAGGAAAAGGGAATTGCAGTATTTGCATCTACGGTTGGATATCTGGCATTAAACATAGTAATGAATGTTTATTTAAAAGCCACAGGAACTCTGGCAGATCCTGCAGTTGCTGCTCAGGTGGGACAGGGTACTGTACTTGGAATTCAGACATTAAAGATTGAGGCTCTGGGAGGCCTGATTGCCGGTCTTGTAGCGGCAAAAGTGGCAGACCGTTTTTACCGTCTGGAACTTCCTCTGGCATTTGCCTTTTTTGGAGGAAAGAAATCCATTCCGATTATTACGTTTGTATGTATGATCCCTATTGGTCTGGTTCTTCCTGTAATCTGGAATGCACTGACAAATTTTTTAATCAGTATTTCATTTATTTTTACAGCACCTTATATCGGAAGCTCTGTTTATTATACTTTAAACCGTGCGCTGATTCCTTTTGGCCTTCATCATGTTCTGGCTTCTCTGGTACGTTTTACAGAGGCAGGCGGTACCTATATGCTTAATGGACAGGAATATGTTGGTATTTTAAATGCAACCAATGAGATTCTGTTCAACCTGGGTCCTACAAGCGAATACTGGACACAGCTGATGCCAAAGCTCACCAGCTATCTGGGTGGTGCACAGATGCTTACAACTCTGTTCCGTGTTCCGGCGATCGGACTGGCTATGTACCATACATCCTATCTGAAGAACCGCAAGATTGCGAAGGGCGTAATCCTGACCTGCTGCCTGACAGCATTTCTTGGAAATATTACAGAACCGCTTGAGTTTTCCTTCCTGTTTATTTCACCGGCGTTGTTTATCCTTTATTGCGTAATGTGTGGAATCGGACTTCTTCCATATCAGTTATTAAAGATCAGTATTGGTTACATCCGCGGAACTATTTTTGACTTTGGTATTTTTGGTCTTCTGTATGAGAATACACACTGGATTGGTCTGGTTGTTTTAGGAATTTTTAACTTTATTGTATTTTATTTTGTATTTAAATGGTTTATCTTAAAGTTTGAACTGGAAACACCGGGAAGAGAGTCCTTTGAGGTAGAGGAGTCAGCAAGCATTCTCTTAAAAGAAAAGAACTGGCCGGCTATTGCTGAGATTGTAATCGATGGTCTGGGCGGAAAAGAAAATATTTTAAATGTGGAAAACTGTATTTCACGTCTGAGAGTCGACCTTTCTGATCCCAAGAAGGTAGATCAGGTGAAATTAAAGGATTCCGGCTGTGCGGGAATTTTCTTCCCGTCAGAGAAGCACATCCATGTTGTTTTTGGACCTCATGTGGAATTTGTGCGCCATGCAGTGGATGATAAGTTAAAACAATAAGGGGTGGAGACCATGAGAGCTTTATATGATTCAAAAAGTAAGCTGGATGACAGGGGAATTAAGAAGCTTTTGAGTGAGGAAAATAAATACCGTACATGGCTGAAGATTGAGCAGGCTCTGGCATATTCACAGGCAGAAGAGGGCTTTATTCCGAAAGCAGCAGCAGAGGATATAGGAAGTGTAGCTTTTGCAGATCTGGATATGGAAGAAATGAGCCGGATTAAAGAAAAGGTGGGACATGGATTTGTGCCCTTTGTAAAAGTGCTTGTAAGGGCCTGCAGGGGAGAAGGAAAAAAATATGTTCATTACGGTGTGACTACTCAGAATATTCAGCAGACCTCCCAACTGTATACAGCAAAGGAAGTGACAGAGATCTATAAAAGCTTTCTGGCAGATATATTAGAGCACCTGGCAGCTCTTGCCAGGGAAAATGCCCATACGGTTATGGCGGGAAGAACCCATGGAAAACATGCTATTCCTATTACATATGGTTATAAAGTATCTGTCTGGATCAGTGAGCTATTAACCCATCTGGAGCGCTTTGAAGAAGCAGAGAAGCGGATCTTTACGGTGATGATGGGAGGAGCTGTAGGAGGCTTCAATGCCACAGGACTTGTGGGAAGAAGAGTTCAGGAGCAGGTAGCCGAACGGTTAAACATGTCTTCCATGGAGGTTCCCAGTCGTAATATGAGTCAGATGAAGGTTGAATATCTGATGAATCTGTGTCTTCTGTGCAATACATTTCACAAGATGGCAGAGGAAGTGTATTATACGGGAATTGAAGAATTTTCTGAGGTGTGCGAAGGTTTTACGCCTGGAACGATTGGGAGTTCCACCATGCCTCAGAAGATCAATCCCAAGCTGGCAAAGGGAATCATAGCGAATTCCCAGAAGCTGTATTCTCTTCCGGCAACGGGACTTTATTCGGCTGTGCGGATGTTTGAGGGTGACAGCAGTTCCTATATGCTTTTTGATGGTCTTATGGAAGAAGCGATGGAGCTTACTGCTGAGGTACTGATCCGTGCTGAGGAGCTTACAAGAACTTTGAATGTCAATAAGGAGCGAATGCTTGAAAATGCCAATATTAATCATGGACTGGATAACAGCGAGTATGTGATGATGAAGGCAGCAGAACGTCTCGGGAAAGATAAAGCTCATGAACTTCTTTATGATAAGGCTATGAAGGCAGAACTGGAAAACAAGGACTATTTTACTGTTTTGACAGAAGATGAAACACTTTCATCCATGTTTACAAAAGAGGAATTAAAGCAGTTGATTGACCCGGCCAGCTATACAGGCTTGTGCAGTGTTCTGGCTGTGGAAATGGCAGATAAAGCTGAAAAGGCAGCTGCAATCATAAAAGAAGAGCATAAAAATCAGGACTCTTGGGAGGAATTGAAATGAGAGAATCACATATTATTACCATTGCAGGAGCAGGGAGCGGACGTGTACCGGCGCTGGTAGGTACTTTGGTACAGTATAAGGAACGATTTCCATTAAAGAAGATTATTTTTTATGATATAGATGAAGAACGTATGGGAAAGATGGAAGCTTATGACCGTCTGGTGTTAAAATGCTACTACCCGGAGTGTGAGGTAGTATTTACCACAGATGAAGATGAAGCTTACAGGGAAACAGATTTTGTGTTCTGTCAGATGCGTGTAGGAAAAACCCGGATGCGCTCCTATGATGAAAAGCTTCCGCTTAAGTATGGTCTGGTAGGTCAGGAAACCTGTGGGCCGGGCGGATTTGCCTATGGTATGCGGTCTCTTGGAGCCATGAAGAAAATGGTGGAAAAGGTTCGTTCCTATTCAAAAGACACATGGATTTTAAATTATACGAATCCCGCTGCCATTGTAGCTTTGGGACTGGATCAGATGTTCCCGGACGATAAGCGGATTTTAAACCTTTGTGATCAGCCATTTTCCATGATGAAGAGCTTTGCGAAGATTCTGGGCGTTCCGCAGGAGAGTCTGAGGGCCAGATATTTCGGTCTGAATCATTTCGGCTGGTTTACAGAATTAAAAGATACGGAGGGGAAGGATCATTTTGAAGAGCTTCGTACCTATTTAAGAGATCATGATTTTAAACCTTTTAATGCGGAGCAGCGTTCCAAATCGTGGCTGGATACTTATATGCGTGTAAACCAGTATATGAAATATTTTGACGAGTATATACCAACCACCTATATGCAGTATTATATGTTCCCTCAGGAGATTGCTGCTGAAAGTGATCCAAATTATACAAGAGCAGATGAGGCCCGGGATTCCAGAGAAAAGCAGGTATTTGATGCGTGCGCTCTGGCAGAGGGACGGGAAAATATGGATGGAATAGAGATGCTGACCAACAGTGTATTTGGAAACCTGATGGTAGAGGTGGCAGAGTCCATTGCATACGATCTTAATAGAGAATTTATTGTTCTTGTACGAAATGAAGAAATTATTCCGAATTTTGAAAAAAATGCTATTATTGAAGTGGCAGGAACCATTGGAAAGGATGGAGCCAAGGGTTATCCTTATGGAGAGATTCCTCTGTTTTACAAGGGATTGATGGAAGGGCAGTATGCTTATGAGCAGCTGACCGTGGATGCATTCAGGGAAAAGAACTATGAGAAGGCTTTGATGGCTCTCACAGTCAATCGTACGGTGGTAGATCCCGGTAAGGCAAAGGCTGTTTTGGATGACCTGATGGAGGTTAACCGAGAATACTGGTATCTTCAGTAACAGGAGGAAAGACAGATGGTTCTGTATTCAAAACACATTATTTTGGAAAGTGAAGAATTTGATGGTTTTTTAGAGCTGGAGCATGGGAAGATTCAGGGAATCCATAAAAGCTGGGAAGGTTCTTATGAAGATTACAGTAACTGTGTGATTCTTCCGGGATTTATTGATATCCATGTTCATGGCTGGGCTACCGGTTCTTTCTGGTATGAAAAAACAGAGGAGTCGTTGCGGAAAATGTGCCATACTCTTCCATTCTCAGGAGTTACATCTTATCTTGGAACAACGGGAGCGGACAGTGTTGAGGAGATTAAGAGATGTATTCATGCAGCAGATCAGGTATATGAGGAAAATGAAGAGGGGGCAGAACTTCTTGGCGTTCATCTGGAGGGACCGTTTATTAATCCCAAGTACAGAGGAATGCAGAAAGAGGAATGCTGTCTGAATCCGGATATACAGGTAATGAAAGAACTGTATAATACATTTCGTCATAAAGAACTCTGCCGACACATGACTCTGGCAGTTGAACTGCCCGGAGCCAGGGAGGTTTTGGAATTTTGCCGGGAACACAGAATACAGACAGCTATTGGCCATAGTGCAGCTACATTTCAGGAAATCAGGGATATAAAAGATGTGGGAATCGGCGGTTTTACACATACGTTCAGCGGAATGAAAGGCTTTCATCACAGAGAGCTGGGAGTAGCGGGTGCTGCGCTGTATTTCGATGACATGTTCTGTGAATTTGCAAAACAGACAGGTTTGACAGTATCCCATGAGGCCTTTGATATTGCTTTTCGTATTAAGGGAAGTGAGCGTATTATACTGACAACAGACTGTACAGGACTGGCACAGACCCAGACTGAATTTGAGCATTATGTGAGAAAGCTGCGTTTTGTGAAGGATGGAAATAAGGTTCGTATCGAACATTTTGACGGACGAACGGAATGGCTTGATCCGGAGGACTACAGTGCAGTGAAAAATGTGGAAATGGGTTATGCTGAGTCTGTGAAAAACATGGCTGCCCATACAAAAGCAGACTGGTTTGATATTATGCGGATGACAAGTTTAAATCCAGCTAGATATATCCATGTAGATGATAGAAAAGGAAAAATTGCTCCCGGAATGGATGCGGATCTTACTATTATGGATCAGGATAAAAATCTGATCTGCGTGTACTGCAGAGGAAGGGAGATCCGGGAAGCATGAAATGTGCGGTAAGTGATTTTGACCGGACTCTCTATGTGAACGGAGCAGTCAGTGAAAGAAATATAGAGGCTGTAAAGCAATGGCAGAGGAAGGGAAATCTGTTTTTTATCGCGACAGGAAGAAATCTGGCATCTATTAAAGAGCAATTGGGATTTTTTGATCTGGAACCGGATGGGCTGATTCTGAATAATGGAGCAGCTATTATGGATAAAGAGGGGAAGCTTCTGCTGTGCCGTATCATAGAGAAAAAAACAGCTCTTAAAATACTCAGGTTTCTTCATGAATTAAATGAGGATGGAAGCGGCGTTTCCATGACAGATAAAAAAATCAATGTACTGTCTTCTTCTGGAACAACGACTCAGAAAGCCTGTGATGGAGTATGCAGGATTGATCAGATTGAAGGCCTTGAATCAATTCTCCAGATTCATCGGCGGAATAAAGATGAAGCATATATCCGGAGGCTTTGCAAGGTAATTAATGAGAGATTTGACCAGGTAAGTGCATTTGCGAATGTATGGAATGCAGATATTGTAGCAAAGGGAGTGGATAAGGCAGCTGCAGTGCACTGGATTTTAAACCGCAGACCGGATATTGATGAAGTTCGGGTAATGGGAGACAGTGCCAACGATGCAGGAATGATACGTGAATTTCACGGTGCAGCGCCGGTATGGGCTTCCGCAGAAGTGCGTCAGACGGCAGCAGGAGTACTTAATGATGCAGCAGAGCTGCTTGAAGATTCATGTCCATCAGCAGTATGTTTTGAGTTTAGGAAAAATTAACTACCCATTCCTCCCAAAATGAGTTATACTGTTAAGGAACGAATAAAGGGAAATGATTCCTGCAGGGTGCGCTGCATCCGTTGGAGCAGGAGATCAGGAAAGGGAGCAATATGGGATTTTTATTTGGAAAAAAGAAATCGGAGTTTGTATCACCGGCAGGAGGAACACTGATGGATATCACAGCAGTGGCAGATCCGGCATTTTCTTCCAAGATGATGGGAGACGGCTTTGCCATTGATCTGACAGAGGGCGAGGTAGTTGCACCCTTTGACGCAGAGGTAACGGCAGCTTTTCCAACCGGTCATGCATATGGCCTCAGAAGAAAGGACGGGGTAGAGTGCCTGATCCATATCGGTATGGATACAGTAGAGTTAAACGGCGAGGGCTTTGACGTAAAGGTAGAGCAGGGCGCCAAGGTAAAGCAGGGCCAGACTCTGGTAGTGGTAGATTTAGAGGCAGTAAAGGCAAAGGGCAAATCTCTGGTGACTCCGGTGATCTTCCCAAGCGGAGCCGCATTTACTATGAACAAAAAGGATGGAATCGTTGCAAAGGCTGAGGAGAATATTCTGAAATTTTCATAAGAAATCCAAAACAGGGCAGAGACGTTAAAACAGTGCGTTCTGCCCTGTTTTTCTGCCTTGATCTGTACAAGCAAGTTTCATGCCAAAAAAGATTAGATTACCACAAAAAAATTTAGGATTCCAAGCCATTGAAAAATAAAATGAAATAAAGTATAATCTTTACAATTTGGGCTGACGCAGAAATACGGTCCCTGGAGATGCTTAACACATTTCCAATCCCCAACAAACACACATAAGAAAGGACAGGTACCCCCATATGAAAGCATACCTTATATTGGAAGACGGCACTGTGTTCACCGGCACCAGCATTGGAGCAGAGCGTGAAGTGATCAGTGAGATCGTGTTCAACACTTCTATGACCGGTTATCTGGAAGTGCTCACTGACCCGTCTTACGCAGGCCAGGCAGTAGTTATGACCTATCCACTTATTGGAAACTACGGAATCTGCCGTGAAGACATGGAATCAGAGAGAGCATGGCCGGACGCTTACATTGTCCGGGAATTATCCAGGATCCCAAGTAACTTCCGCAGCGAAGACACCATTCAGAATTTCTTAAAGGAGCAGGATATCCCAGGTATCAGCGGCATTGATACAAGAGCACTTACAAAGCTTTTGAGAGAAAAAGGAACCATGAACGGCATGATCACGACTAAAGAGTATACAGACCACTCTGAGGTTTTAAAGCGGATCAGAAATTACTCCGTAGAAGGTGTTGTTTTAAAGACTACCACAAAGGAAAAATACGTTCTTCCCGGAACCGGAAAAAAAGTGGCTCTCATGGATTTTGGAGCAAAGAAAAATATTGCCCGTTCCTTAAATGAGAGAGGCTGTGAGGTAACGGTTTACCCGGCGGACACACCGGCAGAGGAGGTGCTGGCAGCAAACCCGGATGGCATCATGCTTTCCAACGGCCCCGGCGATCCAAAGGAAAATACGGCTATTATTAAGGAAGTAAAGAAACTTTATGACTCCAATGTGCCGATTTTTGCCATCTGTCTGGGACATCAGCTCATGGCCCTTGCAAACGGCATGGACACCTATAAGTTAAAATACGGCCACAGAGGCGGAAACCATCCGGTGAAGGATTTGGAGACAGGACGAGTTTACATTTCTTCCCAGAATCACGGCTATGCGGTTGATAATGCAACTATTTCCCCTGAAATCGCAGAACCTGCATTTATCAATGTCAATGACGGAACAAACGAAGGCTTAAAATACACAGGAAAGAACATTTTCACCGTGCAGTACCATCCGGAGGCCTGCCCAGGCCCCCTGGATTCCGGATACCTGTTCGACCGTTTCCTGAAAATGATGGAGGTAAATGACTGATGCCAAAGAATCCTGAGATCAAAAAAGTTCTGGTGCTGGGCTCCGGCCCTATCGTAATCGGCCAGGCGGCTGAATTTGACTACGCAGGCACACAGGCCTGCCGCTCTTTAAAAGAAGAGGGCATTGAGGTTGTGCTCTTAAACTCCAATCCCGCGACTATTATGACAGATAAGGATATTGCAGATCGGGTATATATTGAACCCCTGACTGTAGAGGTGGTAGAGCAGTTAATCTTAAAGGAGCAGCCGGACAGTATTCTTCCTACTCTGGGTGGCCAGGCAGGCTTAAATCTTGCCATGGAGCTGGAAGACGCAGGCTTCCTTAGAGAGCACAATGTGCGCCTGATCGGAACTACAGCCCTGACCATCAAAAAGGCCGAGGACCGTGAGATGTTTAAGGAAACCATGGAAAAGATCGGTGAGCCGGTGGCTCCTTCTGATATCGTGGAGGATGTAAAGACAGGTCTTGAGATCGCAGCAAAGATCGGCTATCCGGTAGTGCTTCGTCCGGCTTATACCCTGGGCGGATCCGGCGGCGGTATTGCCCACAATCCGGAGCAATGTGCGGAAATCCTTGAAAACGGCCTCCGCCTTTCCCGCGTGGGACAGGTGCTGGTAGAGCGCTGCATCGCAGGCTGGAAGGAAATCGAGTATGAGGTTATGCGCGACGGAGCCGGAAATGTGATTACTGTCTGCAACATGGAAAACATTGACCCGGTAGGCGTACACACCGGAGACAGTATCGTTGTGGCTCCTTCCCAGACACTGGGAGATAAGGAGTACCAGATGCTTCGTACCTCTGCTTTAAACATCATCAGCGAGCTGGGGATCACCGGCGGCTGTAATGTACAGTATGCCTTAAATCCCGACAGCTTTGAATACTGCGTCATCGAGGTAAATCCCCGTGTGAGCCGTTCTTCTGCCCTGGCTTCCAAGGCGACCGGATATCCCATCGCAAAGGTGGCTGCAAAGATAGCTCTGGGTTATACTCTGGATGAGATCAAAAATGCCGTTACAAAGAAAACCTACGCAAGCTTTGAACCTATGCTGGACTACTGCGTAGTAAAGATGCCGAGACTTCCATTTGATAAGTTTATCAGCGCTAAGCGTGCTCTGGGAACCCAGATGAAGGCAACGGGCGAGGTTATGAGTATCTGCACCAACTTTGAGGGCGCCCTGATGAAGGCCATCCGCTCCCTGGAGCAGCATGTAGACTGCCTTCTGTCCTATGATTTTACAGAGCTTTCCTATACGGAGCTGGTAAATGACCTCTATAAAGTGGATGATATGCGGATCTGGCGAATTGCCGAGGCGCTGCGCCGTGGCTTCCCATACGGCCTGATCCATGAGATCACCCGCATTGACTTCTGGTTTATTGACAAGCTGGCGATCCTGGTAGAGATGGAGAAGGAGCTTCAGGCAGTAGGAGAAAGAAAGAAGGAGCTGACTCCTGAGCTGCTTGCTGAGGCAAAGCGCATTGAGTATCCTGACAATGTGATTGCCAGACTAACAAAGATGGAGCAGAGCGCTGTCAAGAAGCTGCGCTATGACAATAATATCCGTGCTGCCTATAAGATGGTAGATACCTGTGCCGCAGAGTTTGCCGCAGAAACTCCATACTACTATTCCTGCTTTGGAAGCTTCAATGAGGCAGAGAGAACAGAGGGCAGAAAAAAGGTTCTCGTTTTAGGCTCCGGTCCCATCCGTATCGGACAGGGAATCGAGTTCGACTTCTGTTCCGTACACAGCACCTGGGCGTTCAGCAAAGAAGGCTATGAGACCATCATTATCAACAATAACCCTGAAACCGTAAGTACGGACTTTGATATTGCGGATAAGCTGTATTTTGAGCCTCTGACACCGGAAGATGTGGAGAGCATTGTTGATATCGAAAAGCCAGACGGAGCAGTGGTTCAGTTTGGCGGACAGACAGCCATCAAGCTCACAGAAGCCCTGATGAAAATGGGCGTTCCGATCCTTGGAACAGCGGCTGAGGATGTAGACGCGGCTGAGGATAGAGAACGCTTTGACGCCATCCTGGAGCAGTGCGGTATCCCGAGACCTGCTGGCCATACGGTATTTACTGCCGAGGAGGCAAAAGAGGCTGCTCATAAGCTGGGGTATCCAGTTCTGGTCCGTCCCTCCTATGTGCTTGGCGGACAGGGAATGCAGATTGCCATCAATGATGAGGATATTGATGAATTTATCGGCATCATCAACCAGATTGCTCAGGAGCATCCGATCCTGGTAGACAAATATATCATGGGTAAGGAGATTGAGGTAGACGCTATCTGTGACGGTACAGACATCCTGATCCCCGGCATCATGCAGCATATCGAGCGTACCGGTATCCATTCCGGCGACAGTATCTCTGTTTACCCGGCACAGGATATTACAGAGAAAAATGTGGAAACCATTGTGGACTACACAGCCAAGCTGGCAAGAGCCCTTCATGTAAAGGGAATGATCAATATCCAGTTTATTGTAGACGGCGAGGATGTATATATCATCGAGGTAAATCCACGTTCCTCCCGTACGGTGCCTTATATCAGTAAGGTAACAGGTATCCCCATTGTTCCTCTGGCAACCCAGATCATCTGCGGACATACCATTAGAGAACTGGGCTATACGCCGGGCCTGCAGCCTGCAGCTGATTATATCGCCATCAAGATGCCTGTATTCTCCTTTGAGAAGATCCGGGGCGCAGATATCAGCCTGGGACCTGAGATGAAGTCCACCGGAGAGTGCCTCGGTATTGCAAAGACCTTTAACGAGGCTCTGTATAAGGCATTTGAGGGTGCAGGAATCCGCCTGCCTAAGTATAAGAAGATGATCATGACTATCCGTGAGAGCGAGCAGGAAGAGGCTGTAGAGATTGCACGCCGCTTTATTGCAGTGGGATATCAGATTTTCGCTACCAGAGGCACCGCCCGCACCTTAAATGCCCACGGAGTAAAGGCATATGAGATCCGCAAGCTGGAGCAGGAATCTCCGAACATCCTGGATCTTGTACTGGGCCATCAGATCGACCTGATCGTGGATATCCCGGCTCAGGGAGCAGAGCGCAGCCATGACGGCTTTATCATCCGCCGCAATGCCATTGAGACAGGCGTAAATGTCCTGACTGCCCTGGATACGGCAAGAGCACTTGTGACCAGTCTGGAGAACCGGGCCAAGGATCTGACACTGATTGATATTGCAACAGTGAAGAACGCTTAAAATTTTCAAAGGATGCTGCAGAAACAGAACATATAAGTTTTGTTTTGCAGCATCCTTTTGTTGTATGGTAAAATTCTAAAGCAGAAAATAAAGGGAGCCCTATGGGCTCCCTCAGAATTGACAGTATATCCAGTTATCCGTTTATAGTCGTTCCTGCCTCGCCCTTCAAAGCCTCTTCGGCCTTGTCAAGAGAGGTGATAATTGCCTTGCGTCCCTTTCCGCACTCTAAAAAGTCTACGGATGCGGAGATTTTTGGAAGCATGGAGGCAAATTCAAACTGTCCCTGGCTGATGTAATCCTTCGCCTGGTCGATGGTCATGTTTTTGATGGGCTCTTCATGGTCTGTACCGTAATTTAAGGTAACATTGTCCACGCTGGTAAGGATCATCATTACATCGGCATCGGTTTCCTTTGCCAGAAGGCCTGTTGCCAGATCTTTTTCAATGATCGCGCTGGCACCCCGGAGATTGTACCCCTGTTCCATAACCGGAATACCGCCGCCGCCGCAGGCGATGACAATCTGATCAGCATCTAAAAGAGCCTTGATGGCGTCGATCTCTACAATGGCTACAGGATGGGGAGATGCCACGATACGGCGGAAGCCTCCTTCCACCTCCTTCACATGATTTCCCTTTGCCTCTTCCTCATCTGCCTCTTCACGGTTCATCACTCTTCCGATCACCTTTACAGGAGTATAGAAGGCTTCATCATAAGGATCTACCGTTACCTGAGTTAAAACAGTGCTTACAGGCTTATAGATGCCCCGGCGGATCAGCTCGGCGCGGATGCCGTTCTGCAGATCATAGCCGATATAGCCCTGGCTCATGGCGGAGCAGACAGACATGGGGGCAGAACTGTAGCCGTCATGCTGGCGTCCGAACTCGTTCATCGCAGTGTGGATCATGCCGACCTGCGGGGCGTTGCTGTGCACGATAGCGACCTGCCAGCCCTCCTGGATAAAGTCGGCGATCACCTTTGCAGTGCGCTGTACTGCTTCCTTCTGTTCCGGAAGATTAGTTCCCATATCCTTGTGGCCAATAGCCATTACAATGCGTTTTTTTGCCATATTCAGTCCCTCTCTTTGTATGCGGTGTTGTTATATCTATTTTAATTTATTATCTCTGAAAATGCAACGAAAAAAGATACTGGAAAAAGAAATGCACCCGTGATATACTGGCATCATGCAGCAAAATACAGACATACTGAGGAATACACAGATGGTGGAAAAGAAATCATTTCTCCCTCCGGGGTGGCAGAGGCTGCTCCTTGGGACGGTGCTTGCTGCTTTGGCAGGAAATATACTGGTACGCCTGATCCCCTGGCCTGAGAGCTGGCTGATTTCTTATGGGGAAGTACAGACAGCAGAGCGTATGAGCCAGTCGTATTATCTGGCGCTTACCCTGGCGGCGGCACCGGTGATGGAGGAGGCGGTATTCCGGCTGGGCATTTATGGACTTCTAAGAAGAAAGCTTAGGCCGAAAGCAGCAGCTTTTCTTTCAGCTTTGGCCTTTGGCTTTTACCACGGAAACATGATTCAGGGCCTTTACGCTTTTTTACTGGGCTTTGTTTTGGCATGGGGATATGAGAAATGTCCCTGGGGAAAATACAGGATGGCGGTGCTGATGCACGCGGCTGCCAATGGGGCAGCCCTGCTGGCCTTCGGCTAAAGCTGCCTGCCGTCCTTATCTGCATACATGCAAGGAGGAAAAAACGTGAAATTACTTTCAGTAGCGATACCCTGTTATAATTCAGAAGCTTATATGGAGCACTGCATCCGTTCTCTTCTCACTGGAGGGGATGAGGTGGAGATTCTGATCGTAGATGACGGTTCCACAAAGGACCGGACGGCTGAGATCGCAGATGAATATGAAAAGCGCTATCCCGGTATCTGCCGCGCGATCCATCAGGAAAATGGCGGTCATGGCGAAGCTGTCAATGCGGGATTGAGAAATGCAACGGGCGTATTTTTCAAAGTCGTAGACAGCGACGACTGGGTAAATGAGGAAGCATATCAGAAGGTTCTGGAAACCCTGCGTCGGTTCGTTTACCGGGGGGAAGCTCTGGATATGTTGGTGACCAATTTCGTATACGAAAAAGAGGGAGCAAGACGTAAAAAGGTGATGAAATACCATACCGCCTTTCCAAAGGACTGCGTCTTTGGATGGAAGGATGTAAAATTTTTCATGATCGGTCAGTACATACTCATGCATTCCGTAATTTACCGGACACAGCTTTTAAAGGAATGCGGGCTGGAGCTTCCCAAGCATACCTTTTATGTAGACAATATTTTCGTCTACCAGCCCCTTCCCCATGTAAAAAATATGTACTATCTGGATGTGAATTTTTACCGCTATTTTATCGGAAGAACGGATCAGTCTGTCAATGAATCTGTGATGATCGGCCGCATTGACCAGCAGCTCAGGGTTACGAGGCTCATGCTCGGTTACTATGATGCCACTAAAATATCCAATCCAAAGCTGCGCCATTACATGATCCAGTATCTGGAAATTATGATGACTGTCTGCTCCGTTTTGGCGATCAAGTCAGGGACTGCGGAGAATCTGGCTAAAAAGAAGGAGTTGTGGAATGAGCTCAAAAAGCAGAATTTCCCTCTGTGGCTGCGTCTGCGCTGGGGATTTCTGGGACAGGGCTGTAACCTGCCGGGAAAGGGCGGAAGAGAGCTGCTGATCCTGGGATACAAGATCACACAGAAGTTTTATGGATTTAACTAACTAAAGTAAAAGAGCCGCCGGGGAAGCGAAATGATATGCTTTCCCGGCGGCTTATTTGGTTTATTTGCAGCCATGATCCTTATTCTAAAATTTTTTCCACAATCTTTTTTTCTTCTTCCACAGGGCTGCAGGCATAAACAAGATGATACATCATAGCAGCCATAATTCCTGCGCCGACTCCGTCGATCACGGAATGTTGCTTTAAAAATACAGTAGAAAGACAGATCGCTGCGGTTAAAATGGCTGCGCCTGCCTTTAAGGCAGTTTTTCCCTGAAACAGAGGGCTTTTATGGATGGCAATATAGGTACCGATGGAATTGTATACATGGATGCTCGGAAATACGTTTGTACAGGTATCGGTACGGTACAGAGCAGCCACGGCAGCAGTAAAAATATTTTTATCGGGGTCAAGAATCGGACGCAGACTGGTACCATTTTCAAAAAAGGTACAGATGATCAGGCTGATGGTCATGCCTGAAAACAGAAAGGTGCACATCCGGTAATAATCCTCTTTGCTTTTAATAAGGAAGTAAATCAGCGTCACTCCTACAAAAGCAAACCAGAGAAGATAGGGAATGATAAAATATTCATTAAAAGGAATCAGATCATCCAGAGGGGCGTGCATGAGATGATAATCGCGTGTCACTGTTTTTTCCAGATAACAGAACCAGGGAATATAGATAAAAAAATAACTTAAAAGCCATATATGGCTGTATTTGCGGAAGAAATCACAAACTCGTTTCATAGAACTGTTTCCCTTTCTAAGAGTTTAAAACGAATGTAAAGGAACTGTTAAAATTTGTAGATGTGCAAAATTATAGCACGGTAAAAATGGAAAAACAAGAGCTGGACAGAAATCTTAATAAAGTTTCGACAGCTTTAAGAAGTTGCCCTGCAAACTGCGTCTTTTCATTTTATGTATCTTGTGTTATCATTATTATATGAAATAAATTTACATGTAAATGAAAGGACATGGCATGAGTGAAGCACGAAGCGTATTAGGCGTGATCTGTTCTTTCTATGACAGCTTTTTTGAGGCGGAAAAGAAGATTGCGGATTATATCATGGAGCACAAGGCCCAGGCAGTAGATATGACGGTGGGGGAGCTGGCAAGAGCCAGCGGCACAAGCGACGCTACGGTATCCAGATTTTGTCGCAGATGCGGGTTTAAGGGATTCCAGAGCCTAAAGCTGGCTTTGGCCAGAGAGGTGCTCAGGGAAGAACAGGACAGCCGGAAGGTGACAAATGATATTGACCGGGAGAATCTGTCCCAGTCACTTAACAATATTCTGGCAAATAAGGTTGCGGAGCTGACAGAAACGGTCCGTATGATGGATATACACAGCCTGGAAGAAATCCTTAAAAAGCTGGAAAAGGCCCGTATGGTTCAGCTGGCTGCAGTGGGAAATACGATCCCTGTGGCTCTGGACGGCGCTTTTAAGTTTAATCAGCTGGGGATTCCGTCTGTGGCCGGAGACATCTGGGAAACGCAGGCAGCTTATACCTTTAATCTGGGGCCGGAGGATGTGGTGCTCCTTATTTCCAATTCCGGTTTTTCCAGGCGGTTAAACACACTGGCTCAGGGAGCAAAAGAAAATGGGAGCACGCTGGTGCTGATCACGAATAACCCGGATTCGCCTCTGGCTTCGATCTGTGATCATAAAATTATTACGGCCACCAGAGAAAAGCTTCTTACAGAAGAATTCTGGTTTTCACGGGTCACAGCCACGGCGGTGATTGAAATTTTATATCTTCTTTTGCGGGCGGGAAAGAAGGATGCTATGGAACATATCCGCCGCCATGAGGAAGCTATTTCCTCGGATAAAAACGAAATATAGGTAAAATGTACAAAAAAGAGACGGTATCTGACAGGCAGAGACCGTCTTTTTGTTTGAAGTGATGAAAATATAAGAGAAACAAAATTTCATAAGAAATAATATTGACGAAAAACAAATATCGTACTATAGTATAGGTGTGAAATTAAATTTCTTATAAATAAGGGGAGATGACATATGATTTACACAGTTACCTTTAATCCGGCTCTGGACTATGTGATCGCTGTGGATCATTTTGCTCAGGGAAAGGTCAACCGTACAGTAAAGGAAGATATTTTCTGTGGAGGAAAAGGAATCAATGTTTCTGTGCTGCTGGCAAATCTGGGAGTTGAGAGCACAGCGCTGGGGTTTGTGGCCGGATTTACGGGAAAAGAAATTGAAAGGGGGTTAAAAGCATTTGGGATCTCATCCGATTTTATCCATGTAAAAAGTGGAATGTCACGTATCAATGTGAAACTGAAATCGGAGGAAGAAACGGAGATTAACGGGATGGGCCCGGATATCCGGCCTGAGGATGTGGAAGCGCTGTTTGAAAAGCTGAACCGTTTAGGGAGTGGGGATGTGCTGGTGCTTTCCGGAAGCATACCGGCTGCTGTGGGAAATGATATTTACCGTAGGATCATAGAACAGTTAAAGGATCGGGGCGTGTGCATTGCTGTAGACGCAGAACGGGATCTGCTGACAGAGGTACTTCCATTAAAGCCTTTTTTGATCAAACCTAATAACCATGAGCTGGGGCAGATCTTTGGAAAGGAACTAAAGACGGAGAAGGAGATCATCGATGGCGCCATGAGCCTAAAAGACCGGGGAGCGGTCAATGTGCTGGTGTCCATGGCAAAGGACGGAGCAATCCTGGTCGATGAAAATGGAAAAGTCCACAGACTGGGAGTGTGCCGCGGAACGGTGAAAAATTCCGTAGGAGCAGGCGATTCCATGGTGGCGGGATTTCTGGCAGGATATTTAAAAACAGGAGATTACGATTATGCGCTGCGTCTGGGAACGGCCAGCGGAGGAGCGACGGCATTTTCAGATGGTATGGGAAGCAGAAAAATGATCATGGAGCTGTTTGCACAGCTTACAGAAAATGGAGGGAAGTAGAGGATGCGGATCACAGAATTGTTGAAAAAGCAAAGCATTGAACTGGGAGTGAAGGCAGCTTCCAAGGAGGAGGCTATTGATCGTCTCATCGCCCTTATGGATGCAGGGGGGAGGCTGAATGACAGAGTCGGTTATAAGGAAGGGATTCTTGCAAGAGAAAGCCTGGGGAGCACAGCAATCGGGGAAGGGATTGCCATTCCCCACGCAAAGGTAGAAGCAGTAAAGGAACCGGGGCTGGCAGCTATAACAGTGCCTGAGGGTGTGGATTATGAGGCGTTTGACGGCTCTCTGTCCAATTTGATTTTTATGATCGCAGCTCCGGCAGGAGGAGAAGACGTACATCTGGAGGCATTATCCCGGCTTTCCACCCTGCTGATGAATCCCGGTTTTAAGGAAGCTCTGATCCATGCAGGATCAAAGGAGGAGTTCCTGGAGGTTATCGATCAGGCGGAAACGGAGCGGTTTGGGAAGAAAGAAGAAATGGATGAACCGGAAAAGGCAGCAGAACCGGAAAAAACAGGCTTTCGCGTGCTGGCAGTCACTGCTTGTCCCACAGGAATTGCCCATACCTATATGGCTGCTGAAAATCTGGAAAATACAGGGAAAAAACTGGGGATTTCCCTGAAAGCAGAAACGGATGGTTCCGGCGGCGCTCAGAATATTCTTACGAAAGAGGAAATCAGGGAGGCAGAAGCAATCATTGTTGCGGCAGATAAGAATGTGGAAATGGCGCGTTTTGACGGAAAGCCCGTTATCATGGTTCCGGTGGCAGACGGCATCCACAAGGCAGAAGAGCTGATCCGGAGAGCAGTCAGCGGTACAGTGCCGGTATATCACCATGAGGGCGGAACCTCCGAGGCAGAAGCGGAAGGAGATAAAAGTATTGGAAGAACCATTTACAAGCATCTGATGAACGGCGTATCCCATATGCTTCCCTTTGTGATCGGTGGCGGCATCCTCATTGCGTTAGCGTTTCTGCTTGACGATTATTCCATTGATCCGTCCAATTTTGGAAAAAATACCCCTCTGGCTGCATATTTAAAGACCATCGGCGAACAGGCCTTTGGAATGATGCTCCCGATCCTTGCAGGCTTCATTGCCATGAGTATCGCAGACCGTCCGGGACTTGCAGTAGGAATGGTAGCTGGTATGGTGGCGAAAATGGGCTGTACCTTTGCAAATCCTGCGGGTGGTGATGTAAATGCAGGCTTTCTCGGAGCTCTCTTTGCAGGCTTTGCGGGCGGTTATCTGGTGTTGGGGCTTAAAAAGATTTTTTCCAGACTGCCCAAATCCTTAGAAGGTATCAAGCCGGTGCTTCTTTATCCGGTGCTTGGGATTTTTGTGGCTGCTGTAATGACTACACTGATCAACCCATATATGGGTATGATCAATGATGGACTGACACATTTCTTAAATGGAATGGGCGGTGCCAGCCGTATTGTGCTTGGAATGGTACTGGGGGCTATGATGTCTATTGATATGGGAGGCCCCTTTAATAAAGCGGCCTATGTATTTGGTACTGCCCAGCTGGCAGAGGGGAATTTTGAGGTAATGGCTGCAGTGATGGCCGGTGGTATGGTTCCGCCGATCGCGATTGCCCTGTGCACCACATTTTTTAAGAAGAAGTTTACAGAAAAAGAACGCCAGTCCGGCATTGTAAATTATATTATGGGACTATCCTTTATCACAGAGGGAGCGATTCCCTTTGCAGCACAGGATCCCCTTCGCGTGATTCCTGCCTGTGGGATCGGAGCGGCGGCTGCAGGAGGCCTTTCCATGGCATTCGGCTGTACCTTAAGGGCGCCTCACGGCGGCATCTTCGTACTCCCTACCATTGGAAATCCTCTTATGTATCTGGCTGCTGTGATGGGAGGAGCTGTCGCAGGATGCCTGATTCTTGGGATTCTTAAGAAAAATACAGAAGAATAACAGATAGAAACAAGCCCGGCTGATCAGGTATGGCCGGGCTTTTGCTGTGCAAAAATTCAGTTAGATGCGGTCGGCGCTGTCGCGCATATACTTGTACTCTGCCACAGAACGGTCAAAGCCTTTGATGTGGTAGTAGAGCCAGTCTCTTACATTTTCTGCCACCTTGGAAACAAAGGCGTCAGAAGGGCCTTCTTCGTCTGTAAGCATATCGTGAAGCTCCTGTACGGTACGGCGCAGCTCCTCATGCTTTTCAAGGTGCTCCTTCAGGCCCGGATATCCGATTTCCTTCTGGAATGCCTCTTCCTCTTTGAAATGGAAATCCGTATAGTCTGCCAGATAATTTAATAATCTGGCAGCTCCGCTCTGGTTGGAACGGTTCTCACAGCTGACTAAGAGGTCATTGATCCGGCTGATCAGCTCTCTGTGCTGGCTGTCGATCATTTCATTTCCTGTGATCAGGTCATCTGTAAATTCTGCATACATGGCTTAAATCCTCCTGCTTTCATGGTATAGCAAAAGTATACCACGGGGAGGCGGGAAAGTCTACGAATGATTTGAGGTACTTAAAGGTACTCAAACCAAAAACAAAGAAACCCTTGATTCTTCAAGGGTTTCAGAGTAGCGGAAGGGAGATTCGAACTCTCGACACCACGGGTATGAACCGTGTGCTCTAGCCAGCTGAGCTATTCCGCCATATTTAATTGAAATGGATGGGGCCTACAGGGCTCGAACCTGTGACCCTCTGCTTGTAAGGCAGATGCTCTCCCAGCTGAGCTAAGACCCCGTATCCAGTGTGTCGCTTGTTTGTTTTTGTCTCACTCGCGACTGCTTGTACAGTATATGATAAATTGTGGTAATTGTCAACACTTTTTTGAATTTTTTTTAAAAAAGTTTTTTTGCCCTTATTTTTGCTGGTTTTCCGGCATTTTCAGAGCTGGGAGAGCATTTATTTTTTCGATATTTTATAGAAAATTTTTTAATGGTTTATATTCATTTGGGGGCGGGCGTGGTATACTTATTCCAGAGTAGATGCTGCCATCGGCGGACGGGCGCAGGCTTGTGCTTTCCGCTGTGTGGACGAAAGGAAAGGACCCTACGCCCCTATGTACTATTTTATTGTAAATCCCAGTGCAGGCTCCGGCAGAGGCAGGAGAGTGTGGAAAGCCATTGCCTGCTATATGGATCTGCACAATATTGAATATGAAGCGGTACTTACCGGCAGCGTCGGTGATGCGAGGATTGCTGCCAGAGAACTGACGGAGAAGAAACGCCAGCCAGGCCTGTTGATCGTGGTCGGCGGAAGCGGAACGGTCAATGAGGTTCTTGATGGAGCTGTCCTTCATGGGATTTTTGATCTGGGTTATATTCCGGCAGGCACGGGAAATGATTTATCCCGCTGTCTCCACATTCCCAAACGTACCGTACGCTGTCTGAAAAAACAGCTGTATCCCAGACATTTTTCAATGGTAGATTACGGGGTGCTCTCTCTTGGTTCCAGTGAGATTTCTCATCGGAGATTTATGGTAAGCGCCGGTATGGGATTTGATGCTGCTGTGTGTTGTGCGGCATCCGCTTCCAGGCTGCGGGGCATTATGGGGCGGCTGGGTCTTGGAAAACTTTTTTGTTTTCTTCTTGGACTCTGCCAGGCGGCAGGATGCCGGTCCAGCCGGGGATATATCCTTTTGGATGGTGTAAAAAAAGTGGAATTTAATCATATCCTGTTTATATCCTGTCACATTCAGCCATCAGAGGGAGGCGGTTTTGTTTTTGCTCCCAGAGCAGACGGAAGCGACGGCAGGATGAATGTCTGTGTGGTAAGCCATTCTTCCAGAAAACGGCTGATCCCTGTGATGCTGCAGGCTTTGACCGGCCGTTTTAAGAAGCATAAGGGAGCACGGATGTTTGAATGCAGAGAGGTTTCCATTCACACAGACGCCCCTCTTCCCATTCATGTGGATGGAGAATTCTGCGGTACTCAGACAGACCTGCGGGCAGAGTGCATTTCGCGGCAGATCCGAATGGGGATATAATACGGCTGTTCCGGCCGGTAATATGAACTGTTAAAAAGAATTGTGATCAAAAGAACGAAATAGAGGAGACAGAAACATGAGAATCGGACAAGGCTATGATGTTCACAGGCTCACAGAGGGCCGTAAGCTTATTCTGGGAGGCGTGGAGATACCTTATGAAAAGGGGCTTTTAGGCCATTCGGATGCAGATGTGCTGATCCATGCCGTGATGGATGCGCTCTTAGGGGCAGCGGCTCTGGGAGATATCGGACAGCATTTTCCGGATACAGATCCTGCTTATAAGGGGATTTCCAGCATAGAGCTTCTGGGTAAGGTAGGTGCACTTTTGGAGGAAAAGGGCTATGTGATTGAAAATATTGATGCTACGATCATCGCTCAGAGGCCAAAGCTGGCCTCCTACCGTCCTCAGATGGAAGAGAATATTGCAGAGGCCCTTCATCTGGATCCGTCCAGAGTCAGCGTAAAAGCCACTACAGAGGAGGGGCTGGGATTTACGGGAAGCGGAGAGGGAATTGCTTCTCAGGCAATTACATTATTGACGGAAACAGCGGATTACTGCTATGATAATAAAATAATGACAGAAGGCTGTCCGGGCTGCTCAGGCTGCGGCTGCGAGCAGAAGTGAACAGTGTTTCTGAATGATCATAAGCGAGGAGAAATCGTATGAAAATATTTAATACATTAACCAGGAGAAAAGAAGAATTTAAGCCGATTACACCGGGAGAGGTGAAAATGTATGTGTGCGGCCCTACGGTATACAATCTGATCCATATCGGAAATGCCCGTCCCATGATCATGTTTGACACTGTGCGCCGGTATTTTGAATACAAGGGATATAAGGTGAAATTTGTTTCCAACTTTACGGATGTGGACGACAAAATCATCAAAAAGGCCAATGAAGAAGGCGTAGATGCCCATATTATTTCCGAGCGCTATATTGCAGAGTGCAAAAAGGATATGAAGGATATGAATGTGGAGCCTGCTACGGTACATCCGCAGGCAACTCAGGAGATTCAGGGAATGATCAATATGATCCAGACCCTGATCGACAAGGGACACGCCTATGTGGCAGAGGACGGCACGGTGTACTTTAAGACGCGTTCCTTTGCAGAATACGGCAAGCTGTCCCACAAAAACCTAGATGAGCTTCAGTCTGGCTTTCGTGAGATTAAGGTAACGGGTGAAGAAGGCAAGGAAGACCCTAATGATTTTGTGCTCTGGAAGCCCAAGAAAGAGGGAGAGCCTTACTGGGAGTCTCCATGGTGCCAGGGCCGTCCGGGCTGGCATATTGAGTGCTCTGTGATGGCAAAGCGCTATCTGGGAGATTCCATTGATATCCATGCAGGGGGCGAGGATCTGATCTTCCCTCACCATGAAAATGAAATTGCACAGAGTGAGTGCGCCAATGATAAGCCCTTTGCCGCATACTGGATGCACAACGGCTTTTTAAATATTGATAATAAGAAGATGTCCAAATCCCTTGGGAATTTCTTCACTGTCCGGGATATTGCGGAGAAATATGATTTGCAGGTACTGCGTTTCTTCATGCTCAGCGCCCATTACCGCAGTCCTCTTAATTTCAGTGCCGAGCTGATGGAGGCTTCCAAAAACGGCCTGGAACGCATTATGACCTGCATGGATAAGCTGCGGGAACTGAAGGCAAAGGCTCAGGCCGGTGATATGACAGCAGCCGAGACAGAGAAAATGGCAGAGGCTGACAGGCTCAGAGAGAAATTTGAGGCTGCCATGGAGGATGATTTTAATACGGCGGATGCGGTTTCCGCTGTGTTTGAGCTGGTAAAGCTTGCTAACTCTACAGCAGATGCTGATTCCACCGCAGCTTATGTAAAGGGCCTTGAAGATCTGATTTCACGTCTGTGCGAGGTGCTTGGTATTATCACAGAGCGGAAGACAGAGGTGCTGGACGAGGAGATCGAAGCCATGATCGCAGCCAGACAGCAGGCCAGAAAAGAGAAAAACTTTGCTCTTGCCGATGAGATCCGCGGAAAGCTTCTGGATATGGGAATCGTGCTGGAGGATACCAGAGAGGGCGTAAAGTGGAAGAGAGCATAACATTAAAGGACTTCCTTGCATACTATAAAAAGACCATGAGACTGGAACCGGTAGATGCCGGTTCCTATTCTCCGTTGGTTCTTGCTTACATTGGAGATGCGGTGTATGAGGTGATGATCCGCGCCAGAGTAATTAACCGTGGAAGTATGCAGGTAAATAAGATGCATAAACGAAGCGCGATGCTGGTAAACGCAGGCACGCAGGCACAGCTTATCCGCTCCATTGAAGAGGAGCTTACGCCTCAGGAGCACGCGGTCTATAAACGGGGGCGCAATGCCAAATCCGTTACCATGGCAAAACACGCTACTATGGCAGATTACCGTACTGCTACAGGCATGGAGGCTTTGGTGGGCTGGCTGTTTCTGGAAGAGAGATTTGAGCGTCTTGCAGAGTTGATCAGCCTGGGGCTTGAAAAAATAGGAGCCTTTGAGGAAATATAAAGGAGAAACATTTCATGAGATACGAAGAACTGACCATCGAGGGACGCAATGCAGTGCTGGAGGCCTTTCGTTCCGGAAAGACCATTGACAAGCTGTTTGTGCTGGACGGCTGCCAGGACGGCCCGGTGCGCACCATCGTAAGGGAAGCGAAAAAACACGACACAATTATCAACTATGTGGCTAAGGAGCGTCTGGATCAGCTTTCTGAGACGGGAAAGCATCAGGGAGTGATCGCTTATGCGGCTGCCTATGAATACGCCCAGGTGGAGGATATGCTTAAGCTGGCAGAGGAAAAAGGAGAGCCGCCCTTTTTGTTTTTGCTGGATGGCATTGAGGATCCCCATAATTTGGGAGCGATTATCCGTACAGCCAATCTGGCTGGTGCTCACGGCGTCATTATCCCAAAGCGCAGGGCAGTGGGGCTGACTGCCACGGTGGCCAAGACTTCAGCCGGTGCGCTTAATTATACCCCTGTGGCAAAGGTGACGAACCTTACCGCAGTGATGGAGGATCTTAAGAAAAAGGGGCTGTGGTTTGTCTGCGCCGATATGGGCGGGGACGTGATGTACCGCATGAATCTTACAGGCCCCATCGGCCTTGTGATCGGAAATGAAGGCGAGGGCGTCAGCAAGCTGGTTCGGGAGCACTGTGATATGACAGCTTCCATTCCCATGAAGGGAGATATTGATTCGTTAAATGCCTCTGTGGCAGCAGGTGTTCTGGCCTATGAGATTGTCCGCCAGAGGCTGGCAAAATAGCAGTTTGGAAAGAGGAAGAAAGAATGGAGAGAATCCGAAAAAACAGAAGAAACATTTCCGGGGCAGCGGTTCTGACAGCCGCTGTGGTAGGTGTCTGTGGCCTTTTTGGAGCATTTCCGGCAAAAGCGTCTCAGACAGCAGTGATCGAGGATACACAGGTGCCGCTGTATGATAAGCCTGCCGGAAGCTATGTGCGTACTCCCATTGCTTCCGGTGTGACGGTATATAAAAATGATAAGGCCACTCTGGATGCGTCCAATACATCTGAGGGCTATCTAATGGTGAAATATACCGGCAGTGTAGGAAAAATTAAGGTTCAGATTTCCAAAAACGGTTCAGAAACATATACATATGATTTAAATAACAGCGGTGTTTATGAAGTTTTTCCTCTTTCGGAGGGAAACGGCTCCTATCAGGTAAAGGTGTTTGAAAATATTCAGGGGAATCAGTATTCCCAGGCCTTCAGCCAGAATCTGGACGTATCCATTTCCAATCCCTTCGGTCCTTTTTTGTATCCCAACCAGTATGTGAATTTTAATTCTGCCAGTGCGGCAGTTCAAAAGGGAGCAGAGCTTTCGGCAGGCGTTACAGATCAGCTTGGCGTGGTATCGGCTGTTTACAACTATGTGGTTAAGAATCTGACTTATGATACGGCAAAGGCCAGTTCCGTACAGTCCGGCTATCTTCCCAATGTGGATCTGGTGCTGGCCCAGAAAAAAGGAATCTGCTTTGACTATGCGGCTCTTATGACGGCTATGCTCCGTTCTCAGGACATTCCCACCAAGCTGGTGGTGGGATATACAGGAAACCTGTATCACGCCTGGATCAATGTATATCTGGAAGGCCAGGGCTGGGTGGACAATATCATTTATTTTGACGGAACCAGCTGGAAATTGATGGATCCGACCTTTGCATCCTCCGGCAACCAGAGCCAGGAGATTATGCAGTATATAGGAAACGGAGCCAATTACCAGGCGAAATACAGCTATTAGTCAGGAGGACAGAGAAAATGGAAAAACAGGGGGAGAAATACGATCGGTATTCCTATGAGGAGCTGTCCGCCTTCTGCTTACAGATTGCCCTTTTGCTGGAGGCGGCTGTGCCTTTGGAGGAAGGGCTGACGATCATGGCAGAGGATGCGGCAGAGGAAAAAGAAAAGGCCATGCTTCTTTATATGGCAGAGGGCGCAGAACTTGGAGATCCTTTCTTTAAGGTGCTGGAGGATACAGGCGTGTTTCCCCCCTATATCGTCCGTATGGCCAGACTGGGGCAGCAGACAGGTACGCTGGATCAGATGATGAAATCCCTTTCTGATTATTATGAGAAAGAAGCCAGGCTTTTAAAGGCGGTAAAAAATGCGGCCACTTATCCCGCAATGATGATTCTCATGCTGTTAGTGGTTCTATTCGTGCTTTTTACAAAGGTAATGCCGGTGTTTTCAAGGGTATATGAGCAGCTGGGAGCCAGCCTTCCGCCTGCGGCTGCAGCAGCAATCCGTCTGGGAGGCATTTTAAGCGGCGCAGCATTGGTTCTGGCAGCTGTAACTGGTGCAGCTGCGGCCGTGATATGGATTGCTGCCCGTTTCGGAAAGCGTTTTTCACTGGTGGAAAAGGGCGTCGCAGCAGTAAAAAACCGCAGCCGTATTGCCAGAGCAGTTGCGCTGCGCCGCTTTACCTCTGTGCTGGCTCTGACCTTAAAGAGCGGGCTGGAACTGGAAAAGAGTATGGAATTAGCCAAAGAGCTGGCTGAAAATGAAACAGTGGCCGGTCAGATCGATGACTGCTCCAGACGTCTGGAAGAGGGAGAAAGCTACTATGACGCCATGAAGGCAGCAGGGCTTTTTTCCGGTTTTTATATTCAGATGATTAAGGTGGGAAGCCGCAGCGGCCATCTGGATCAGGTAATGGAGGAAATTTCCGGGGATTATGAGGAAATGGCGGATTCTGCCATTGACGGAATGATCGCCCGGTTTGAGCCTACGATCGTAGCTGTGCTGGCTGTATCAGTGGGACTGGTGCTGCTTTCCGTGATGCTGCCTCTGGTAGGCGTGCTTTCTGCAATCGGTTAGGAGGAGCTGGATATGAGAGTAAAACGCGGGCAGGACCGAAGAGGACGGGGCCTTGCGGGCATGATCGGCTCGATGCTCCTTATGATGGCAGCAATCCTGTTTTTTACCCTGTTCTCTGTACAGTTTGGAGAGAGGACCACAGCCGGAGATCAGGAAACCCTGAAAAAGGCCGTAGCAAGAGCAAGCGTGCAGTGCTATGCCATTGAGGGGAGATATCCGCCAAGTATCGAGTATCTGGAGGAGCATTACGGGGTAATGATCAACCGGAAAAAATACAATGTGTTTTATGATGGCTTTGCCTCCAATGTGATGCCGGATATCACAGTAGTGCCTGTTATGGAATAGGAGGGAAACGTATGGAGCGGAAAACGGGGAAAAGAGGTCAGCTGATGGGCGGCCTTTTTACCATGCTGCTGTTTCTGGTATTTATTTTAAGCGCTCTTTTTACCGTGCTGACAGGAAGCCGCGTGTATGAAAATATCACTGCCAGAAGCGATAAAAATTTCAGCAGCTCCACTGCCTTAAGCTATATAGCAAATAAGGTACGTCAGGGAGACCGTGCCGGGATGACAGACATAAAAGAAATAGAAGGAACACAGGTACTGGAGCTTCGCCAGCAGATTGGCGGGACAGATTATGTGACCTGGATTTACTGGCTGGACGGCAGTATCAGGGAGCTTTTTACTGATACCGGCAGCGGCCTTGGACTGGAGGATGGTCTGGAAATTTTGGAATGTGAAGGACTGTCTTTTTCCAGAGAGGGAAATGTTCTCCATATCCGTACGGAAGGGGAGAACGGGGGAACTCTGTCTCTTTCTCTTAGAAGCGGCAGTCTGGCTGAAAATCCTGTTTTTGGTGAGTCGGAAAGCGGGGGGATAGAAGGATGAACAGAAGAAGCGGGTCCGGTTCAGAACCGTTTTTGATGGAGATGCTGGCAGTCGTCGGTTTTTTTATTGTCTGTGCCTCCATCTGTGTTTCCGTATTTGCAGGAGCAGACCGGTTGAGCCGGAAGGCAGATGATCTGAATCATGCTGTGCTTGCGGCCCAGAGCCTGATGGAAGAGCTGAAATCCGGGAAACGAGAGGAAGAGCTTCAGACGGTCTGGGATAAGGACTGGAAGGCATATACGCAAAGGGAGGCGGCAGAGTCAGGAGCTGTTTTGGCCTATGAGGCAGAGATCACAGTAGAAATGGATGATTCTATGAAGCAGATCCGGGTGGATGTGACAAAAGGGGATAAAGAAACAGACGGTACTGTGATCTACAGCCTGGAAGGCAGCCAGTATGAGCCTTGAAAAAAGAAGCGGGAGGAAATAAGCCATGGCGGAACAAACATCCAGAAATAAAGTGAATATAGGGCTGTCATCGCTGATCCTGATCTTTATCGTGCTTTGTCTGTCTACCTTCGGCCTTCTTTCTTTAAGCAGTGCCAGAGGCGATCTGGAGCTGGCAGAGAGGGGCGCTCAGGCTGCAAAGGAATTTTATGAAGCAGATTCCAAAGGACAGCAGTGGCTGGCTGGATCAGACCGGATGCTGCAGCAGATGGCAGGGCGGTCTTTAGAGGAAAAGTTGGAGGCTCTGGCGGCCAAGCCGGGAAATGGTTATGATGAGCAGACCGGCCTTATTTTTACAGAAATTCCCATGGAGCGGGGAGAGTCCCTGCACATTGATCTGGAGTTAAAAGAGGGGGACAAACGGTATGAGATCCGGTCCTGGTATGTATATGACAGCGGTGAATATGAAATTGATGATACAGTGAAGGTCTGGGACGGCAAAGATCGTTCGGGTACATAATAAGGAGGAAACGATATGAAGGTAATGGAGCTTCTTACAGCGGCAGTGGAGCAGGAGGCAGCTGATATCTTTTTGATACCGGGCCGTCCTTTTTCCTATAAGATTGGCGGCAGGATCATCTGCGAGGGAACAGAGAAGATCATGCCGGATGAAATGGACGATATGATCCGTCAGATCTATGAGCTGGCCGGCGGCCGGAGCGAAGAACGTGTATTAAATGAGGGAGATGATGATTTTTCCTTTGCAGTACCGGGGGTATCGCGTTTCCGCGCCAATATTTTCCGTCAGAGAGGTTCTCTGGCCGGCGTTATCCGTGTTGTGCGATTTGAGCTTCCGGATGCGGATGCGCTGCATCTTCCAAAGGAGATTATGAATGTTTCAAGGATGACGAAGGGAATGGTGCTGGTTACAGGGCCGGCGGGAAGCGGCAAAAGCACCACTCTGGCCTGTATCATTGACGCCATTAACGAGTCAAGAGAAGCACATGTGATTACCCTGGAAGATCCCATTGAGTATCTTCACCGCCACAAAAAGAGCGTGGTAACGCAGCGAGAGATCGCTACAGATACAAGCAGCTATGTAACCGGCCTGAGAGCTTCTCTGCGTCAGGCTCCGGATGTGATCCTGCTGGGAGAAATGCGTGACTATGAGACTATCAGCATCGCAATGACGGCTGCAGAGACAGGCCATCTGATCTTGTCTACCCTTCATACCATCGGCGCGGCCAATACCATTGACCGTGTCATTGACGCTTTTCCTCCGGCTCAGCAGCAGCAGATCCGCACCCAGCTTTCCATGGTTTTAAATGCGGTCATTTCCCAGCAGCTGGTACCTACTGTAGATGGAGGCGTACAGCCTGTTTTTGAGATCATGTTTTTAAATAATGCGATCCGCAATATGATCCGCGAATCCAAAATCCATCAGATTGACGGCATTATCGCCACTTCTCAGGAGGAGGGAATGATTTCCATGGACAACAGCCTGATCCGCCTGTTCCGCCAGGGAGTTATAAGCAGGGAAACGGCTGTGACCTACAGCAGCAACGGAGAACTAATGGAACGAAAGCTGTCCAGATAAGCATAAAATCATTATGAAAAGGAGATACCATTTATTGAATGAGGTATCTTCTTTTTTAAATCTGGAAAGGAGCTTTGCATGAGGTCGGATAAAAGAAAAGTGGCAGTTGTCGGAACGGGAATGGTGGGTATGAGTTATGCTTACAGTCTTTTAAACCAGTCTGTCTGCGATGAATTAACGCTGATCGATATCAACAAGACAAGGGCGGAGGGAGAAGCCATGGATTTAAACCACGGGCTTGCGTTTGCAGCTTCCAATATGAAAATATCAGCAGGAAATTATGAGGACTGTCGTGATGCAGATATTGTTGTCATAGCGGCGGGAGTGGCCCAGAAGCCGGGAGAAAGCCGTCTGGATCTTTTAAGGCGAAATACAGAGGTCTTCCGTTCGATCATAGAACCCGTGATTTCCTCTGGCTTTAACGGTATCTTTCTGGTGGCTACCAATCCGGTGGATATTATGACAAGGATTACCTGTGTACTGTCGGGATTTAATCCCGGAAGGGTTCTGGGAAGCGGAACGGCTCTTGATACGGCACGTCTTAGGTATCTGGTGGGAGGATATTTGAGGGTTGATCCCAGAAATGTCCATGCGTATGTAATGGGAGAGCATGGAGACAGCGAATTTGTTCCCTGGAGTCAGGCCTTTCTTGCAACCAAGCCTATTTTAGAGTTGGGAAAAAATGGGAAAAATGAGTTGAGAAGCTGTCTGGATCATATTGAAGAAGAGGTGCGGACGGCAGCGTATCGGATTATCGAGGCAAAACAGGCCACCTATTACGGCATTGGAATGGCTCTTACCAGAATTACCAAGGCTATTTTGGGAGATGAGCACAGTGTCCTTACCGTATCTGCTATGCTTCGGGGAGATTACGGTCAGAGAGACATCTATACAGGCGTTCCCTGCATTATCAATCAAAATGGAGTCCAGCGTGTTTTGGAGCTTTCATTGTCGGAACAGGAGATGGAAAAGTTTGGGAAATCCTGTAAAACCCTGAGGGAAAGTTTTGAGGGGATTGTGTGAGCAAAGCAGGCCGCGGCATATGCAGCGTTTGGGAAGGGCATACCTGTACAATATGCAATATTTATGTTATTGTATAGAGGTATCAACATCATTGTCTTCCCATAAAGAAAGGATGGTTTTATGCAATATTGAAAGAACGGTATACCTCAAAGGATTACTGGGCGCTGCCTGAAGGATGTCGGTCTGAACTGATTGACGGACAGCTCTATGATATGGCTCCGCCAAGCAGGATTCATCAGGAGATTGTTTCCGGTATTCTCTATCTTTTAAAAAAACATATTGAATCAAAAAAGGGCGGCTGTAAGGTCTATCCCGCTCCATTTGCAGTTAATCTGGACGCTGATGATAAAAACTGGGTGGAACCGGATATTTCCGTCATCTGTGATCCCGACAAGCTGACAGACCGCGGATGTTCTGGAGCTCCTGACTTTATCGTAGAAGTAGTATCGCCCGGAAGCCGTCGGATGGATTACGCCCATAAGGTTTCCCTGTATCTGGAGTCTGGAGTCCGGGAATACTGGATTGTTGATCCGTTAAAAAAATGTACAACAGTATATCTGAATGAACAGGATCCGTCAGAGTTTGCTCCCATTATTTTTCCTTTTGAAAGTAATATCAAGGTGGGAATCTACGCCGATCTGTCTATCAACATCAGTCAATTACTGTGACGGCTGCCGATGGGAATTTTGCCCGGTTTTGTACCGGGCATTTTTGATAAAAGAAAAAACCCTTGCAAACACAAGGGTTTTTCACAGCTACTGACGGGAATCGGACCCAGATCGGCTCAAAAAACCCAGTAAAACAGGAGGTTTGAGGAAAGCTCTTCCGTACTCGACCCCAAACTCGACCCCACAAAAATGAAAATAAAAAGTAGGGAAATAAGGAAGTCAAGGGTGCCAAAGGCACAACGCTTGCCCTTGACCTCCTGATCTAAAGATGAGATCCTTTCCCATCATTAAATAAGCCAGAAAGGACAAATTGCCTTTCTGGCTTGATTGTATATTTGTAACACTTATATCGGAGCCATAGTTATCCGGAATCCCCAGTTCTTATACGTTGCAAAAGTCGGATTACCACCACTACCTCCTATAATAGGCGGCGGTGTAGTAGGCATATAACTATTACCTAAATTATCAGCGAAAGCTATTAATGTATTACCACATAGCAGCAATACTGAAAGTATAAAAGCTAATAAGCGTTTACTCCTCGACATATCCCAGCGATACTGCCTCTTCTTCTGAGATAGGTATTAAATCACTACCAACGCACTTATAGAATTTAGCAGTACCAGTCAAGGCACTAGCCATGATTGATGGATCTACGCTATACAGAGTACCATCTGTGTCGTGCATGTAAACATAATTAACCATATCAGTGAACTTATAAAAAGTACTCTTAGCTACTTCAACTTCTTGTTCTCTTGGAGCAAATGGATTACCAATCTCTATACCATTAAAATTATGGTCTATAAACACATATGTATCATCCATTCCCCATAATTCTAATGCCGCCCAACTGTAGCAATACACAGTATCATCGATTTTAACATAAGCTGTCGAGTTCGGATACCCATTCTGCAAATACCCACCTTGTATCGCTTCAATTCCAGTATTATCACACATACGTTTAACCACGTAGGATGCCTGATCACCTCCTATTTCACCGCGCAGGTAAGCATCCACAGCGTCTTGACCGCCAACCATCTCTTTAACTGGATCCCAGCTAGTTACGACTAACTCGACGATACGACGATACCTATCTTTCGGATTTTCAATTTTATTGAGTTCGTCTGTGTACTGATCTGCCCAGTAATTAAAAGCTTCCGTATCTTTGAATCCATTACCAGCCTCCACATCAGTAGAAGCGTTAGCCGGTAGAGCAGCGTAAGCTGGGATGATTGATGACGATGCGAGCATTACGGATAATGCCAAAATAACCATATTTCCTTTCTTCATTTTGAATTTCTCCTTTTGCATTATTGAAATTTAAAATATAAATATTTTTATTTTCTAGTGTTTATTATATAGCATATAATATATAATTACAAGAGCTTTTAATAAAAAAGTCCCTTATTTGCGACCGCTTCACCCATAAAGATTTCTATAATGACTGTATTATAGATTTTTGGAAGGGGCGGTATTTTAATGTCTGAAACTAAAATAAAATCAGATCATCATATAGCTTTAGGCCATAATATACAGCAGCTCCGAGAACAGCGTGGATATACACAAGCATATATGGTGCGTGAATTACAATTACTGGGGTGTAAAACCACCAAACAGGCTTATTCTAAGTACGAAAAAGAACAAGCACATATTACGGCATATGAGCTTGTTGCAATTTCTAAAATATTAGATGTTTCTTTATTAGAACTCTTCGGATTGTCCTGTAGGGGATAACTCATCAATATTAAAGCCTAATTCAAACTCATTGTATAAAATATTTATCAACTCAAAGGCTTTTTGCTGTACGGGAGAGAGCTCTGTTGTATCACATGGGTTATATCGAGTACCTAATTGAATAAAATAAAGGATAATTTCCCATTCATCTGTCTCAATTTCGGAATACAACACCATATCTTCTAAGTAAGCCGGTGCCGGTATATTTAAATCTAATAACTTCTTTGAAAATGAATCTGTTATTGAATCAATATCTGTATTTTTTGGAAATTCTTTTAAATTATAAAAATCGAATTTTGCCATTTTTTTAAAAAGAGACAAACTCATCTCTTCTTCTTGCGAAAATGTAACTCGTTGTTTTTCTATAATGGAAAATTTCCTTTTCATATAATCAAATATTAGAGTTTGTCCTTGATCATTAAGGCATGAGTATTCTTTTGCAAATTCCCATGCCATTTGTGGTATTCTATTATAGACCTCAAAAAAAGTACATAGTATATATTTTTTTAAGGGGGAAAGCTCCGTAAAATTTTCAAAAATGACAGGAATATAATTATCCCACCCTATTGCATCATCGTATGATGCTTGTTCTTGTTCAATATCGTATTGTGTTACGGAATCAGCAGCAGTCTTACGGCGCTCTTCTTTTTCAGTATTTGAAAGTTTTTTATTTGGCTTTTTTTGGTCTTTGCTTACTATAGAATGTATACTTCCATATGTTGTTAAAAGTTCTGTATAGATAACTCTTTCGTGATATGTAGGATTAGATGGTAAATTGTATAACTTTAAAATGTCTTCTACATACTCTTGTGGTATTTGCCTGCCAGATCCAGAAAGCCATTTTTTAATATTATCAGTTGAAGTATTTAATGCAGAACTCATTTCGTCTATCATTTGCGTTTGGGAGTAATTCTTATCAAGCCGATATATTTCAAGACGTTCCTTTAAAGATGGAGATTTAAAACGTAATTCTAATACTTGACCTAGCCCATATCTTAAGGGCTTTTTTTTATTGGTGCTGATTTGAATATTCTTCTTTTTTGTGCTCATTTGTCCCTCATTTGAAAATAGTGGTTAAATATTATACTCTAAAAATTGTGATTTGTATAGTCCCATTTTTTCTTGTTTTTTCTTGCTTGGATTGTCTGAATCTTTTTGAAGGGGTTTGAGGTACGATATATCTACGCTAGCTACAAAAAAACGTAAAGCCCTAATGGGTGCGCACACACTAGGCAAAGGAGCGATATGAAAACTTCTACACAGATGAAGAAATTAACGAGTAGAGCAGTAGATTGTAAGTATTCAGAGGAGGCTGAAAACATCGGAGACAGGATACGAAAATTTCGTCTGCCTAGATCACAACGTGAATTTTGTGATGATCTTAGTAAAGTAGGATATGTAACATCTGTAGCAACAATCAGCAAATATGAAACTGGAGAATCCATGATTCCTAGCGATTTTCTTTGGGTTCTCGCTCACTATTTCGAGTGTGATGTTAGATACTTATTAACAGGTAAAGAAGAAAAAGATATCGAACTTAGAACAAAAATATCTCATCTACTTCAAAAATAACTAATTTTAGGAGCAGAACCAGCTTTATTAGGTTTCTGCTCCTTTTGCGTTTGTATGAAAAATTATCGTTAGATGCAAAGAAATTATCGTGCATGCTATATAAAAAATATAAAGAGTACTGTATCATTTAAACATACAAAGAAACAACAAAAGCACGCGTGCTTATTTAAATAAATGCCAAAGGCTCCGATCAAGCTTTTGGCAGCGTAAATAAACATATGTAATATGAGGTGAAATAATGATTGTAATGATATTAACAGACGAGCATATTGGAATTATGATTCGGGACTGGACTGGACAGAAACCCGTTGTTGAAGAAACATTGCAGGAAATGAAGAATGTCAATGATTCGTTGGAAACTTGTTCGCCATATGAAATTCAGGAGACAGTTTTTGAATGGAAGCACAAGGTTAATAAAATTCTGAATCCGTATTTGAATCAGTACCGTTTACATCTTGCAAATAGTCTGAATAATGAGGAGTTTTTAGAAGCTGCCCATTTGAGCGAGGATACAATTCATAAATTACAAGTGATTGTAACAGAGGCAACAGAGCTTTATGAAAAGATCAAAGAGCAAAAGAAGATTATGGTAGGGTGTGCACAAAGAAACCGTATCCGGGTAAAAGCGAAACCGATACTGATAGATAGGGAAACCTTTAAAAATAGATTTTTAGACATAGTCGAAAAAACAGGCCGATGACTTTGGCGAAGGGGCTCCTTTTTCGGGAGCTCCTCCATTCAAAACAATTAAACAGTAGGAAGGGAATTTATAAATATGGATAGTAATAGTTTAAAAAATATCAATTTACTTACATTTTCTGCACCTAAGATTCAAGGGATAAAAAAAGATATCGCTATGATGGAAAGAGCATTGGTTTATTTAAAGAATGGCGAACGTCTTAGTTCATGTTATGCTTATGAAGTGTTTCATCTTATTTTTACAGACCTTGAGGTTTTGCAGGAAGCTCTCAAGAAAGCAGTATTGATTGAAACTGATCCAAACATTCTTTGTACACTGCAAGAATATTTAAGTGAGTTAGATGCGTATCTTACCAAGGCGATAACACTGCAAAATCTGTTTCAACCATATTTATATTGTCCGGCGTTAGAAGGAAGTAACGGATCATAAAAAACACTGGGAGGACAGGGCGTTCCTGCCTCCCAGCATATTCTAAAATATTTTCTGAAATCCTAGGTACAGAAAATAGGAAGGAATTTTATGAAAATCATAAGAGAATGTCGGGCGATTATACCGACCCCTAAAAAATGGAAAGATGAGGTAAATTCAATGAGAGTAATGTCAGTAATGAAAACTATGGGTAAGAAGGTAATTCCCTATGTGATTGATGGAAAACAGGGAAAGACTTTTAGAGTGATTGTCAGCCAGAATGATGATTCTGAATTTGGCGAAGAAAGAGTCACAGAAGAAGTCTATGCAGCTCTTGAAAAAGGTGTGGTGTATGAATTCCGTGGTACGAAGCGGACAACTCGCGATCGAGGGGATCGTGTGATTTATGATTCAATTAAGCGAGTTGCGAATAACGATAAGGCCATCATGGAGTAAGAAAGGAGAGTACATAAGATGGATTCTTTGAAAGAAGCAGTACGGAAAGTAAAAGAATCCTTGCGGATCGGGCTGGAAACGGCCCGTTCCAAGGGGATCATCCGCAAATCATTGCTTGGCTTTGCTGCGATTATAGCTATTGTAGCGGTGCTGATTGTTTTTCTGAAAGCCATGGGAATATTGTTTGATTCCATTTATCGCTTCGTAGATCGGCATTTTTTCGGTCTGGCTGCCTCCTGTGCCGGGGGCAGCTATCTGATCTACCGCCACAACGAGAAGAAGGCGGAAAAAGCACGGATGCAAATGGAGATGAACCGGGCCACTGATGCACAGAAAGAGCGTTTTGCGAAAGGTGCTTACACCATTGTTGGGCGATTCCTGTTCACAGAAATTGCTAATGCACCTAATTTTAAAGAGCTGTGTTCCTGCGACAGACCGATCCGGGTAGAGGATATGGGGTCTCCTTCATTGGATTCCTATATTAGGAGCGGAATCATATATCTGCGCTATGCACTTCCTAAAGTATGTGTAGAGCCCTTGGATGTAACTATGGTTAAATCAGTTCTTCAAGGGCTTGTCGATCAAAAGATCAGAACCAGAGGACTGCCGCCATTGATAAGCGTAGGGGATGATCATTTCCTTTATGTTGATAAAGTAGAGGATATGAAAACTTACATCCATGTCACTTTTGCTCTGGATTACAGTGATAGCTATATCCAGAAAATCGCCTATGACAATGCTATGGCTGAGGTGCTTGGGCGGTCTGGAAACAACAGCGTATTAAGGGATCGGGACTATGACTGAGGAGAGAAACGGGATCATATACCCATTTGTTGATGAGAACCATTTTCAATATGGGGTAGAAAACTGGATCCAGTGGGATATGGCAAAGGACGGTTACCGGATTTTATTATCTGGGCCGTCCGGCTCTGGAAAAACAACTTTGGCCCAAGGGCTGCTCTCCCGCATTGCCCGCCATTTACACGGGTGTGAAATTTATGTTTTAGATTATAAGAACATAGATTTTGCATATTTGGATGGTGCCAAGCGATATTTTGTGTTTGATGACACCACCGATGGATTTTTAGAGTTCTATTCTATCTTTGAAGATCGGCTAAGACGAAATGACGAATTTCCCTGGCTTGTACTTTACATAGACGAATATCCAAGCTGGATCGGTTCAATGGCATCCAAAGAGCAGAAAGACATTATGGGGAAAATGGCCCGACTTCTTAATTTGAGCCGTGCAAAGAAAATCCATGTTGTTGTGAGCTGCCAGAAGCCGCTAGGAGAATTATTCAGCAGCGGATCCAGAGAGTCCTTTTCCCATAAAGTATTATTGCAGGCTCCATCCAAGGAAACCATCAACATGATTATGCCTAACTTCAAGGATGATATAGAAACCTGTCCTACCGGAGTAGGATATTGTACTGTAAATGACACTAATCTTACCAAGATCCGTGTGCCATTTCCAAGGGCCATTGAAGCTATGCACAGGGATCTATGGGATGCAGTCAACCGATAACAACACAAAGGTGCCAGAGCGCTGCCATGCGGAGCATGGCAAGCAAGCTCTGGCAAGCCCTAAAGGCTAGTATTAACCTTTAGGGCACATATGTGTTATGTGTTTTAGCATTTTACACTACTAAAGTAAAGGGAGTGATCATTGTATGTCAACAGCCCGTACAAGGCGTATGCAGATTACCTGTAATAATCCAGAAGAAAAAGGGCTATCTTCTGATAGGATCAAAGAGATCATGCAGCGTTGGAAAACAGAGTATTACTGTTTTTGTTTTGAAACTGGGGAACAGGGAACGGATCATTTTCATTTGTATGTCAAATTTGTCAATCCCCAGTCAACCAGAGTATTAAGCAAGGCATTTGGAAATGCCCATGTGGAAATCATTAGATCATCTTCCAGCAGTCAAAATCGGGATTACATACGCAAGGAAGGGGCATATCTCGATTCTGAAAAAAAGGAAACGAATCATATTGAGACATTTTATGAATCTACAGAGTGTCCCGACGAATCCGAAGAAATACAGGGCAGACGCACAGATATTGAACGGATGATCTCATTAGTCCAGGACGGAGCTTCTAATGTAGAAATTGTTCAGGCGGTTCCCTCTATGGCCCTAAAGATTTCTGCGCTGGATCAGTACCGGCAGGCTTTCTATGAAGAACAGGGAAAACAGTACAGGGATGTTACTACTATTTATATTTATGGCCGCACAAGAACAGGAAAAACCAGCTCTGTCTATGCGAACCATGATCCCTCTGAGATCTGCTCTGTGATGGACTATAAAGGTACAGGGGTCTGGGATCAATACGATACAGCCCGGACAAGGGTTCTCCTGCTGGATGAATACAGAAGCTCTTTGAAAATCTCGGAGCTCCTTGCAATCTGTGATGGACAGCCCCACACTTTACGATGCCGATATTCAAACAGGGTGTGCCTGCATGATACTGTATATATTATAAGCAATATTTCGTTATTACAGCAGCATAAAGAGATACAAAGGGATGAACCGGAAAGCTGGGAAGCACTGTTGGCACGTATAAAAATTGTACGGCATTATTATGATGTAGGAAAATACAGAGATTACAGTGTACAGGAATATTTACAGGTTGAGGCTGACGGGATGATAGAGAATCCATTTGTTTTCTGTGATTCTTCTGATACGCCTTTTGTTACAGAAAAGAAAGAGGTACAGAATGGAAAACATAGTATTATATTTTAGTCCGACACAATATTCAAATGTGACAGGGATTTCCATAGAAGAAATTTTTAAGAGGATCCGTGAAGGTTCTATTCCTTATCAGATCACAGATGAAGGGATCAGGATACCTGTTACTTATCAAATTGATACATAAAAGATACAACTTGCTTTTACTTGAAATAATATAAATAAACATACTTTTTAATCAGAATACAAACGAATCGATCTATTAAAAATAAGCATACATTCACATAAGAAAACTTTTATTAGAATTATCCGCAAGCTGTATCATCTTTGAAAGGATGGTACTTTTTTTGTGCATAAAATTAGCAATGAAAAAGCTGAAACCATATGGTCTTTCCTAGAGCAGAGTGGTATAATGAATCTTGATACGGGAGAGCTTTCCGAACTGATAGAAATGACAAAACAGCAAAAATTAGAGAAAGCGATCTTAAAAGAGCACATTGAAAATTTTTACCATATCTGGCAGAACGATAAGGGTGTGTACTTAACCTATCTTCCGGCAAAAGACAAGCCCAAGGGCCGAAAAGCCGTATCTGCTTCCACACAGGAGCGTTTGGAACGAAAGATCATAGATTTTTATCTTGAACAGAAAAAGGAAGAGGAACAGGGGGCAATTACTTTGCGTAAGCTGTATCCTCAGTGGTTAAAAATTAAATCATTGGAAACCACGGCCTCTACTTATATTCGGCGAATAGATAATGATTGGAAGCGCTATTATGAAGCGGATCCCATTATTGATAAAGATATAAAAAAATTTACAAAGGCATATCTGAAAGAATGGGCTTTGTCAAAGATCCGCGAAAAATCTCTTACAAAGAAGTAGTATTATAATATGGCGGTAATCATTCGCCATATACTGGAATATGCAGTAGAAAATGAGTGGATTCCGACAAATCTTTATAAGTCCTTCAAGATAGAGGGAAAGTTATTCCGCAAGGTAAAAAAGCCTGAGGATGAAACACAGGTTTTTTTGATCACAGAGCAGCCAATGATTGAGGCTGAGGCTTGGAAGGATTTCTATGAGAACGGGTATACAACAGCGCTGGCAATTCCTCTTGCTTTCCAGATCGGAGTACGGTTAGGAGAATTAACAGCGCTTAAGACAACGGATCTTTGCAGAGATGGAAAGTATATCCATATTCAGCGCATGACCCAGAAGGTGGAACGCCAGCGGCCAGATGGAACCTGGTATCCGACTTCATGGGCTACGGTAGATCATGTAAAATCATCTGCCGGGGATCGGTATGTATATTTGACAAAGGAAGCACGGAGGATCATCAAAATTATTATGGATTACAATGCAGAAAATAATTTGCATGAGGATAATTTCCTATTTTTCCAAAGAGGTAAACATATCACTCCTACAGCTATTATCACTCGGCTCCGCAAATACTGTAATCATATTGATACAAAGCAGAAGGGGGTACATAAAATCCGCAAAAGCTATATCTCAGCTTTGCTGGATGCCGGAATCAATATCAATGAGATCCGAAAGCAGGTAGGGCATGAAGATGAACGCACCACGTTGCACAATTATGCATTTAATCGTGTGGATCCGTTGCAGAATGAGGCAGATATGGAAAGGGCATTAGCTATATAAAAGAATAAAAAAGAGGTCGACCCTGATCGACCCCAAACCAACAAAAAGAAAAAACGCCAGAACCCTTTAAAATCAAGGTTCTGGCACACTTTAGAGAGAGCTACTGACGGGAATCGGACCCGTGACCTCCGCACTACCAAGGAAAATTTTTTTAACATCACATAGAAAATTTATTGTAATTACGTTCTTTTTAAATCATTGTAATTACGTTTCGTGTGATTATTTTGGGGTCAAACAACGAAATTATTGAATCTTAGTAGTCAAATAGTAGTCATTTATGGGCATATGGGAGAGTAGCTGCTGCTCCATAACAGAAGAGGCTTCTATACCCTTGTTTTTGAAGAAGTAAGAATAAATGTTTAGAGTGGTGGATGGATCTGCATGACCGAGTATTCCAGCAACCGTCCGGACATCAATATTGTTAGCAATTAGGATGGCGGCAGCAGAGTGGCGGAGTCCGTGGGGAGGTATGTTTTCCGGAATATGCTGCTCTGGCGATTCTGCCACATACTGATTGTACATCCGGATGATTCTTTTATATTCCCCGGCAGGGCTGCATATATGCATCTGCTTTCCATTGGCCTGTGTAAACACAAAATTTTTGTTATAGTCCTTTCCGTGATATCCCTTCCAGTCTTCTCCAAGTTTGAGGGCCTGCTGCATCTGTTCGACTTTCCACGCTCTAGCCAGGCTGATTACATAAGCTGGGACGGCGTTTTGCCGCTCATTGTGCGTTTTAGTGTCCTTTAGCTCCATAGTACCGTCCACATAGTCTGTGGATTTATTGATATTGATCTCATTGGTATCCATATTGATATCCTCCCAGGTGAGAGATATATTCTCACCTCTCCGGTCTCCTATGAAAAGGGATATATAGAAATACAGCTTCCATTTGAGTTTAACGCGTATTGTCTGGGTGTAGGCTTTGACGGTATGCGTTTTTCCATTTTGCCGCGATTGGTGTTCACGGTGCACAACATCGATAGGATGCTCTAAGGCATCTATAAAACGGATCAGCTCTTCCATGGTAAAATACCTTGGCTTTGCCTCTTTGCGTGGTTTGCGGTGACCTGATATTTTGCCGGAGTAAATAAGCATATTCATGTTAAGCATCCCCTCAGATACCGCATAGCTTAGGAGTGCACTGATAACAAGACAGTCTTTTTTGATGGATGCAGGTGATAAAGGCTTTTTGGTAATGGGGCTGATATAATTTTCTTCCAGCATCTTCCTGTAATTGTTGATATCCTTCTGGCGGATATTTTCAATCTGAATGTGCCCCATAGCCGGAAGAATCCGCATTTCAAGACGCTTTTTATAATCGGCATAGGTTGTCCGGGCCAGAGTCGGGGGAGTCATATCCTTTAAGTAAGGTCTGGAGAGCTCCTGTAGGGTCATTCGGCCACCTTTTACATTTTTCCCGGATTTTACGTCACGTTCAAAATCCACAGCAAAGGCATTAAGAGCCAGCTCCAGTTCCCGCTTTTTCATTCCTGGATCGGGAGTCCATGTGGCGGTTTCCAGTATCTTTTTTCCAGTGATATCATATCCGTTGCTTACGGTGATCTGGTAGCTGTTTCCGCGTTTTCTAATTGATGCCATAACTATTCCTCCTATTTTGTTGCGACGTCGCACATTTTTTGGTATAAAAAATACACCTGTACAGGTGTAAGGAGGTATGGTACAATGTAGGTGTCTAAGCTATATTGTATCAGACCTCCGTGGCCTGTACAGAATTTATCTAAAAGCCGTTCCTGTTGGCGCAGGGGCGGTTTTTGCGTTATTAAGCAGACTGTTCCTGTTTTAAAATTTCAAGAGTTTCATTATATTCTTTAGCCACTGGAATTCGTGTGAATTTGACTGTATTATTAAAATTTTCTTTAACTACCTTTTCTATATCATCCAAAGATACTTTAAAAAATTCTTTTCTTAAATTTACTCGATTTACACTTTGTTTTTCAAAAGCTTGATGTAAAGCTGTTTCAAGAGCAGGGGCATCGTCCGAGAATATCATGGCGTGTACATCAAATTCAAAGGGGACAGAAGCACTTCCAAGTTCTTTTATACGATCCATAGGCTCTAGGCGACGTGTCATTCCTATTTTATATACATCCTGACCAAAAGAGCCAAGATTAGAAATAATATAGACATAACCTGCACGAGCATTGGCCTCACGTTCCAGAACGGTTGCTTTGTCAGCTTCTAATTGTTTTAACTTATCATTTAATTCTTTGATTTTATCGATGTATAATTGTTTTTCCACATCATCTTGGGTTTTTTGCATATACTGTATAAGACGATTGATTTCATTGGAACATTGGGTCTGGTCTTTTTCGAGTTTGGCCTTTTGACGTTCTATTTCTCTTCGAACCTTCTCTTCCTCTATCATTTGCTCTTTGATAGCCTTTTGCTGTTCGCGTTCCTGCTCTTTTTTTAATTCATATGTGTAAACAAGATTCAGTTCATCTAATTTATATTGTAGGAGTTTCTGATTCAGTTGTACATTATCAACGTCAAATAATTTATTGAGAGTTTCAAAGGATTTTGTTATTTTGTTTCTTGCAGAATCAATGGTTTTAATGGAAAGATTTAATAAAACATTATCGCATTCAGCATTAAAGCAGCGCAGTATCTGTTTGGTATTGGCATTTAACATTTTTTTAGGAGAATTTCCGTATGTCTTTATAAAATTGGAATTTTTGATATAATTTTGCTCCTCCAATTTTAGAACAGCTAAATTATTTTTGCATTCTTCAGATGAAATCCCATCATAATCAGTAAAACAATAATGCTGGCACAAAACATCACCTTCTAAGACATTGATTGCATCACATAGATTATTGTAGTCTGTTTTTTTATTATCAATTTCCTTTTCAAGATTAGTGATTTTATTATTTAAGGAATCGATATCCCCATATTTTTTTTTCAGTTTATTATTTTCAATCATTTGTAATGTGAGCAATACTATTCCTACAATAATAGAAATAATAGAGGGCCAAAACATAAATAGAATACAAATAAACCATGTTTGAAGATACCACTTTCTTTTTTTCATACCACATACCTCTTTTGCTTTTATTTATTAAAACGCCATTGGCTATTTTAATCTCAATTCAATCAATTCTTTTTGATAACCCAATACACGTGCTGCCTGTTCGATCGTATAGTCCTGATATCTGAAATATTCATATAGAACTTCATCGGAAATTAAAAATTCAACGGCAAATTTGTTGGCTTCCTGCTCTTTACGCGAATTAAGAAAGAGAGTTTTATGCTTTATGAAATAGCAGTTTTCACGAGGGTGAAGAATTGCATGACCTAATTCATGCGCCATGACAAATAAGCGCTCATTTCCTTCAAGATTTTCATTTATCCAGATACATTTATTACGCTTTAGATACATATAGCATCCTGATCGCGTGCCGATATCACCAATTGCAACTTCAATTCCGAGTGCTTCAGCTAAAGTAAAAGGATCGTTTGTCTGATATTTTTTTATGTAATAAGCAACTTTCTTTTTAATCGTGTTATTCAAGGCTGGACTCACCTACTTTTTATTTTTGTTGCCATATTTTACTTTGTTCTTTACTTTTAATCTATGTAACATAAGATCCACTTGGCCTAAAAAGAGTTCGATATCATCATCAGGTATATCTTCCCCATCATACGCAGCAGGCCCTAAATCTTTATTAAGTAATTTTTCTCTTAGCGAATCAAGATCCTTTTTTATATCTCTTTCATCTCTGGCGGTTAACATAGGGGGCTTTTCTTTTATCATATCATTATTTCCAGTTGTTAGATAGTCTAATGTTACGCCAAAATAGTCAGCTATCTTTTGCAGCTTATCATTTTTAGGTTTACTTCGCCCACTTTTCCAATCAGAGAAAGTAGATTTTGTAATTCCGGTTGCTTTTACAACGTCAGAATCTTTAACACCTTTTTCATTTCGTAACTTGCAATAAATTTCGTACATAATGAACTCCTTAAAAGTTTGAAAATCCGTACAAAAAACTATTGACAAGTTCTGAAATCCGTCTTATAATACAAATACAAAGTTCGGAAATCAAAACAGCCAAGTGTTGTTTGTTATTTTATGTCTGGTAAATGTATTATAACTGATTTCCGAACTAAAATCAATAGAAAAGTTCGGAAAGGAGAAAAATATGTATGAAAAATATGTTACATTACGAGATAAAAGAAATGTGACAGATTACAGAGTATCAATAGATACTGGAATTACGAAGTCTACTTTTTCTGATTGGAAGAGTGGTCGAAGTAATCCAAAACTGGATAAACTTCTTATCCTCGCCAAGTATTTTGATGTTCCGGTGGAGTATTTCGCAGAGACTGAGGACGGGAGGTGAGAGTATGAGTTCCATTCCAAAAATGAGAGGGATTAACGAGTGTTATGAGTGGTTGAAAAAACAGGACCCGGAAACCCAGATCACAAAATGGTGCTTCCGAAATCTTGTGAACAAAGGAATCATCCCATCCAGTAGAAGTGGGAGGTGTATTCTTATTAACCAGGATATGCTTCCAGAGTATTTGAGCCGTTGGGCCGAAAACATGGAAAAGGAAGCAGAGGTTATAAGAGAACAGGCAGAAGCAGAAAAAGAACAGGTTCTTCCAAGAGCTTCTGCGGAACAACTGCCGCACAGTGGCAAATATGGACAAATTAGAGCTATATGAGGCAATGAGAGGAGAAGAAAATGCAATCAGAAGCAATTAAGTACCAGCCCCCAGTGGAGGGTGTTGTAGTCACCCAGGAAGAGGAGCAGCAGATCCTGAAGCTGGGGCGGATCGCCGGAGAGCAGATCAGGCAGAGCCATAAGGATGTGCGGTTGTTTGGCAGGCTGTCTACGGTGATGGCGTTCCTGCTGGGGATGGAATCAGCGGTGCTGTTGTTGGTGGCCTGTGGAATTGTAACACTGTGAGAGGAGGTGAGAAAAGGATGGTTAGAGGAGCAAAGACAATAGCGGAATTTAAGATCCGTAAACATCTGGAAAAACTGGAAGAGAGAGGCCTTGTGATGGACAATATATCATTTGAGATGAAGAGCCAGAATGAAGCAGAGCTGACAGATGTGAATGGAGACAAACTGAGATTGATCTACGATCAGGAAACACGGACGGTTATAGAAATATGAGGGAGAGGAAAAGAATAAAAAAGGACCTGCACAGCGGCAACTGTGGTAGGTCCAGAAAATAAAAAACAACACTCTCTATTATGGGGGAGAACTGAGGGAAAATCAAGATGGCAAATCGAAAAAATGATGTTTTTTGTGCGGACAACCAGTATGAAGAGGCCCTGATGCTCATGGGACGGGTCAATGCGCTGGCTGGAATCATTAAGGCAAGCAGGTATACGATGATCGAATGTGAGACTGTGGCGGCAGTATTGGGGTTCGATTTGGGTGCTGAATGTGACGAGAAGAAGGAGAAAGAATGTACTACAAAGGAATAGGCCCTGAGGCTGGGACGATCGTGGAGGAAGATCAGGCATATCAGTATGCTTTAGAACGCTGCTTGCACGGGACGTTGGAAGAACAGAAAGAATTTAAGGAAGCGCTTGTGGAGTGGTATTATTCCGGGAACTGGGATGAAATAGAGGAGGAAATGTGATGGAAAATGTAATGAACATCTATGAAGGCGTGGAAAACAGACAGGTGGCTGGCAGAGGCGTGGGTACCGAGATGATGGTTTCCCGTCAGGCGCAGGAAGTACAGGCGGCTATGGTGATCGCCAAAAAGTTCCCCCGTAACGAGGTCGAGAGCTTCAACCGTATCATGCAGGCCTGCAAGCGCAGGAGTCTTGCAGAACAGGCTATGTATGAGTACCCCAGAGGTACTACAAAGGTAACCGGGCCGTCCATCCGTCTGGCAGAGGCCATGGCGCAGAACTGGGGCAACATCGATTTCGGCATCACGGAGCTGGAGCAGAGAAGCGGAGAAAGCCAGGTCATGGCGTATGCCTGGGATCTGGAGACCAATACCCGCCAGACCAAGATCTTTGCGGTGCCCCATGTGCGCAGCACAAAGCAGGGAAATAAGGCGCTGACAGATCCGAGGGATATCTATGAGATGATCGCCAACCAGGGCGCAAGGCGGCTCCGTGCGTGTATCCTGGGCGTGATCCCCGGAGACGTGATCGATGCAGCCATCGCCCAGTGTGAGGCAACGCTGACAGACAGTAATGGAGGTGTTCCGCTGGAAGACCTGATCCGTTCATCAACTGCTACTCTTCAGGAAAAGTACGGGATAACCATTCCGATGATCGAGGCTTATATAGGCTGCAATGTCAAGAGTTTTACCATGAATGACCTGATGCGTCTGAAGCGGGTGTACAAGTCCCTGGAGGACGGCATGGCAAAGCGGGAGGATTATTTTGACCTGGCAGACCATTCCCAGGATGCAGTATCAGAGGTCAATAACCCGTTTGAGAAGGATCCAGGAAAGCTTTCCGGGAAGAAAAAAGCCGAAAAAGCGAAAGAAGCTGAAAAGCCGCAGGCAGAAGCCGGAACCCAGCCGCCGGATGAAATCCCGGAGACCCCGTTCCGGTAGAAGGAGTGAGTGATGGTACTTACAGAGCATAATTATTACGGGAAAGAAGCAAATGAGTGCTTCTTCTCCGTTTCCCAGTACAAGGATTTTATGAAGTGCGAGGCCATGGCCATGGCAAAGATCCACGGGGAATATGAGAGACCTGTTACAAGGGCCCTTCTGGTCGGCTCTTTTGTGGATTCCTATTTTGAGGGGACGATGCCGGAGTTTATGAAAGAGAATCCCGGAATATACACCCGTAAGAATGAGCTTAAAAGCGAGTTCAGAAAAGCCAATGAGATCATTGGACGGGTGAAGTCAGATCCTTTGTTTATGCAGTTCATGGGAGGGGAAAAGCAGGCCATTATGACCTTTGACCTGTTTGGGGTTCCATGGAAGATCAAGATGGACAGCTATCTGCCGGGGGTCTGCATCACAGACCTTAAGGTAGTGGCAAATTTCAAAAGCCTCCCCCTCTGGCGGTATGACCTGCAGGGGGCTGTCTATCAGGCCGGCGTGCTTGCTGTGACGGATGAGTTGCTTCCGTTTTATCTGGCGGCGGCAACCAAGGAGCGTGTGGTTGATCTGGATATATTCCAGATCCCGCAGACCACCTTAAACCTCGCGCTGGATGAGATCCGGTATAATATAGACCATTTTGCGGAGGTTAAGGCCGGTCTGGTCCCGCCGAAATACTGTGGGAAATGTGATTACTGCAAATCCATAAAAGCGGCTGCCATCCGCAGTTATAATGAACTTTTGGACGTATAAGGAGCATGAACATGAAACTGGTAAAAATATTGACAGACTGCGTGCAGATCCGGACGAACCTGGCGGAATTTAAGGATATCCGGATCAATGACCTGATGAAAGTGTCGGACGGAAGGGCTTCCCTTGTGACAATGGTTACAGGGCTTACAGACACGGACGGAGAGGAACGCATCGGGGAAGAGGATTTCCTGGCAGAGATTACAGGTGTAAAGAGTATTGATTGCACGATCATCGGAAGCCTTAAGGACGGGAGATTTTTAAAAGCTATCGACACATACCCAACCACCTGTGTGAAGATTGAGCAGATCGGGGCGGATGAGTTCGAGCGGATGATCGCAGGCCCGGAAGGTTCTGGGTTCCGGATCGGGGAGTATGCATCCTATGGCTGCGGGGCCTGGGTGGATGGAAATAAGTTTTTCCAGCGCCATGCCTGCATTGTAGGAAATACTGGCTCCGGCAAATCGGAGACCGTGGCAAAGATCCTGGAAGAGACTGCAAAGCTTCCGGGGGCCAATGTGATTGTGTTTGATATCCATGGGGAGTACAGCAGCCTCTCTTGTGCATCCAATATCCGGATCGGTGAGGAATTCCACTTTCCTGTATGGATGTTCGGTTTTCAGGATATTGTGGCGAATATTCTCAAGATCCGGGAAGAATCCGCTACTACAGTCATGACAGCGCTCAGGAAAGCCTATTATGCGGTATGCCCGGACGGGAAAGAGAATAAGCCGGTGTATTTCAGTTACAGGGCGCTGATCCGGAAAATGGAGGAGATGGACAGTCAGGTGACAGAAACGGGGGAGTATTACAAGACCGGGGATAAGGCAGGAATGCCGAAAACGGTTAAGGGAGAGTACAATGGCAAGCTTACAGGCACGGTGAATCTTTTGAGGGACCGGATACTGGACAGCCGTTATGGTTTCCTCTTCCACGGGGAGCCGCAGTCCTACCTGTACGATCTGGCGGAGGCACTTTTAGGAGGGGATAAGCCTGTAAAGAACATAGATCTTTCCGCCGTTCCCCATGATGTGGCGCTGACAATCATCGGGGTGCTGACAAGGCTGGTTTTTGACTTGCAGCGCCAGCAGGACATGGACTATATTCGCCCGGTGACGATTGTATGTGATGAGGCACATGTATATATCCCTGATAATTTCCAACTGACGGCCAGCCAGCGCCGCATGGTGGAGGTGTTTGAGGATATCGCCAAGGAAGGCCGTAAGTTCGGGATCACGCTTTTCCCGGCGACCCAGAGGCCCTCGGAGCTTAACCGTACCATCGTGGCTCAGTGTGCCAACATGATTATCGGCAAGCTTAATAATGACAATGACAAACAGCTCATTAAGGGGATGCTTCCGGACGGGGACGACCAGATCATAGATTCGGTTACGATGTTCAACCCGGGTGAGGTCCTGATCGTTGGGGATGCGGTGCCGATCCCGCTTAAGATCAAGGTGGAGCTTGCAAAGGAGCGCCCGGTATCCCGTACGGTCGATTTCTGGGATGAGTGGAGCCGGGGCTGCGATGTAGATGTGACAGAGCTGGTAGACAGGTATCTGTGAGAGGAGGTGAGCAGAGCATATGGCGATCACGTTTGATTCGATAGCAAACGGGGAACTGGCGGAAAAGTTCCAGATGGCCCTGGCCCAGATCGGGCGCAACATCATGGACCCCAAT